>NZ_JBSHNE010000017.1:0-121193 GCF_053646035.1 Streptomyces sp. NPDC055287
ACGCCCGGTTACATTCCGAACCCGGAAGCTAAGCCTTTCAGCGCCGATGGTACTGCAGGGGGGACCCTGTGGGAGAGTAGGACGCCGCCGAACAAATTTTATGCCCCGGCCCCTGGACTTATGTCCAGGGGCCGGGGCTTTTTTGCGTTCAGGGACTCGTAGTCTCAGGACCGGAGTTGTCCGAACAAGGTATTCGAGTGAAAGCTGGCCTCCGATGGGAACTGTGGTGCATGTCCCCCAGACTCGGGACATGATCGGGGAGGAACTCTCCGGCGACGAAGCGCTGACGGCTCTGCGGCACTACGGCGGGCGCAAGCTGTTCCTCGACGCTTTTGCGCGCTTCCGGTACGCGGACGGCTTCAGCCATGCACGGTCGCTGGCCTTCCAGGTGGTGCTGGGCATAGTGCCGTTCGCCATCGCACTGGTGGGCGTCGCCGCGAGTGTCCACACCGACAGCGTGGGGCGGGTGGTGGAGCTGACGCTCGGGCACATCGTGCCGGGTGCGAGCAACGAGCTGGTGGAAGATGCCCTCGCGGACACCCGGCGCAGCGCCGGCGGCAGTACGTCGATCGCGGTCGCGATGTGGCTCGGCCTTGGCTTCGCCGTTCTGAACCTGACCTCGGCCATGGGCCAGATCGAGCGCGGCAGCAACCGCATCTACGGGATTGAGAGAGACCGGCCCTTCCACGTGAAGTACGGCCGGAGCCTGCTGCTGGCTCTCGGGGCCGGGCTTCCCATGGTGCTGGGCTTCCTCGTCCTCGTCGCCGGCGAAGCGGTGGGCGATTCGCTCGTCGAGGCGCTCGGATGGCCGGAGTCCCTGCTCGACGTGTGGGGGCCGCTGGAGGTGCCGGTGGGTGTCCTGCTGGCGCTGCTCGCGTCCGCGGTGATCTTCCGCTGGGCACCGCGGCGCGACCAGCCCGGCTACACCTGGCTCGCTGTCGGATCCGCCGTGCACCTGGTTCTGTGGGTGGCGGCGACCTGGCTGCTGGCTCTGTACGTCGCCAAGAGCGGTTCGTTCGGTGCGGTGTACGGTCCGCTCACCGCCTTCGTCGCCCTGATGCTCTGGGCGAACCTCACCGGGATCGCACTGTTCCTGGGCGTCGCGTTCGCCGCCCAGCTCGAGGCCGCCCGTGCGGGCATCCACGAGCCGGTGAGGCCCGATCCGGGACCGGGTGCCTGAGCCCCCGGTCGGCGCGGTCAGGCGGAAGGGATCTCCGCGATCGAGCGACCCGCCCACACCGGGGGCTCTTCCTTCTGGTTCGTCAGCCGCTCCCTGATCGTGTCGGGGAACGGGGCCGCCCGGCCCGCCTTCTGGTCGACGTGGACCGCGAGCAGCTCGGTCGTCGCCACGGGGGCGGCGCTTGGGGCAGGCGTCGCGTCGGCCTCGTCGAGCACGTACATCTCGTGGGCGAAACGCGCCTTCTTCGCGTCCACGCCCAGAATGCGGGTGCGGACAGCGAGGTGGCTTCCTTCCGCGACATCGCGCAGATAGCGGATGTGTGCCTCGACCGTGTAGAGCGAACAGCCGGTGCTCTCGCGGTACGAGGAGTGCAGGCCGGTCTCGATCATCATGGCGTCCGTCGCGTGCCCGAAGACCAGGACGTAGAAGGCCTCGCTCATATGGCCGTTGTAGTCGATCCACTCGGGCCGCACGGTCTTGTGCAGGAGGGGGAGGGGCTCGTTCATCTCACTTCTCCAGTCGTCCGGTAGCCCGGAGTACGTCGATCACACCCTGGTCCCGCAGTGCGACCAGCTCCGCGATGGTGCGGCCGTCGGCCGCCTCGTCGCATCCGGCGACCACCGCGTCGTACAACTCCTTGTCCAGCTCAGGTGCTTCGAGCCGCGTCCACGGTGACTTCAGCGACGGCCCGAAGTGGTCCAGCATGTGCGCCATGCCGCCGTCGCCGCCCGCGAGCGCGAAGGTGAGCATGGGGCCCATGAACGCCCAGCGCAGCCCGGGCCCTTCGGTGATCGAGTCGTCGATCTCGCGCACCGAGGCCTCACCGTTGGCGACCATGTGCAGGGCCTCGCGCCACAGGGCCTCCTGGAGGCGGTTGGCTATGAAGCCGGGGACTTCGCGTTCCATGGTGATGACGGACTTGCCCGCCACCTCGTAGAAGCGCGAGGCCCACGCGACGGCGTGCGATGCGGTCCGCTCGCCGCCGACGACCTCGACGAGAGGGATGAGGTACGGCGGGTTGAAGGGGTGCCCGACGACCAGGCGTCCGGGGTCGGCGGCGGCCGTCTGCATGTCCGTCATCGGGTAGCCGGAGGTGGAAGAGGCGATGACAACGCCGGAGGGCGCGGCCGCGTCGAGGCGGGTCAGCAGATCGCGCTTGAGCTCCAGCTTCTCCGGTGCGCTCTCCTGGACGAACTGGGCCTCCGCCACCGCCTCTTCCAGCGTCGCGGTGACCGTCAGCCGGTCCCGTGACGCATCGTCGGCCAGGCCCAGCTGCTCCAGCGCGGGCCAGGCGGCGTCCACCAGGCGGCGCAGCCTGTCTTCGGCGTCGGGGGCCGGGTCCCAGGCCGTGACGTCGTAGCCGCGGGCCAGGAAGTGGGCCGCCCAGCCGCCGCCGATGACTCCGGCGCCGACGCAGGCGATGCGGCGTACGTCTTCGGGGGCGCAGGGGGCGGGGGGTGTGGTGGTCGTCGCGGTGGTGGTGTCAGTCATGGGCGGTCCTCTCTCTGCTACGCGCGGGGCTTGAGGCCGAGCTGGTGCCGGGCCTCGTCCGGGGTCGCGACGCGCGCTCCCAGCGACTCGGTGATCGTCACCGCACGCTCCACCAGCTGTGCGTTGGTGGCCCTGTTGCCCTTGCCCAGGTACAGGTTGTCCTCCAGGCCGACCCGCACGTGCCCGCCGAGCAGGATCGACTGGGCGACCCACGGCATCTGCATCCGGCCGAGCGCGAAGCTGGCCCACTGGGCGCCGTGCGGCAGCATGTTGACCATCGACTGGAGCACGCCCGGGTCGGCGGGGGCGCCCCACGGGATGCCCATGCACAGCTGGAAGACCGTCGGGTCGTCGAGCAGCCCCTCGGCGAGCAGCTGCTTGGCGAACCACAGCTGTCCGGTGTCGAAGATCTCCAACTCGGGGCGCACACCGAGCTCCTGGACGCGCTTGGCGCCCGTACGCAGCATGTCGGGGGTGGAGACGTACAGGTTGCTGCCGTCACCGAAGTTGAGCGAGCCGCAGTCGAGAGTGCAGATGTCGGGCAGCAGGTCCTCGACATGCGGGAGCCGGTCGAGTCCGCTCACCAGATCGGTGCCCGGCAGGTGCTTCAGTGGCTCGTCGGGGTCGATGACCAGGTCGCCGCCCATGCCGGCGGTGAGATTGATGACGACGTCGGTGCCGGTCTCCTTGATCCGCTCGACGACCTCCCGGTAAAGGCGCGGGTCGCGGGACGGAATGCCGCTCTCCGGGTCGCGGACGTGGATGTGCACGACGGCGGCGCCCGCCTCGGCGGCCTCGACGGCCGAGCGGGCTATCTGTTCGGGGGAGACCGGCACATGCGGGCTCTTGCGGACGGTGTCACCGGCGCCGGTGAGGGCGCACGTGATGATGACTTCCTGGTTCATGGGCATGGGGGAGCCTCTCCTGGAGGAGTGGTTCGGACTGGTGGGGGGAGGGGGTGGTTCAGCGCTTGTGGTGGGGGAGGGGTACGGACAAGGTGGCGTCGACGTACGCGAGCAGCGCTGCCTGCATGTCCTCGGGGCTCGTGCCTGCTTCCGCGCCGGGTGCTGCGGCCAGTACCTGGGTGGCCAGGCCGTCGATGAGCGCCGTCAGCCGCAGCGCGTCGGCGTCCGGGTCCGTGGTGGGGCGGAAGACGCCCTGGCCGACGCCGCGCCGCAGGACATCGGCGACCGTGGCCCGCCACTGGCGGTAGTACGCGATGTGCAGCCGGCCCACGGCGGTCGAGCGGGCCGCCTCCGCCCACAGGTCGAGCCAGACGCTCCACTGCCACCGCTGCTGCTCGGTGTACGGCGTCTGGAGCTCGATCAGCTGCCGCAGCTCGTCCGCCGCGTCCCCCGCGTCGGCGATCCGGGCAGCACGGCGGGCGGTGTCCTCGTCCATGCACCAGCGCACGGCCGCTTCCAGCAGCTCGTCCCGGCCGGGGAAGTGGTAGTGGATGGCGGCCGTGCTGGTGGCGCAGGCCTCGGCGATGTCGGCGACACGTACGGCATGGAAGCCGCGCGCGGCGATCAGTCGCACGGTCTCCCGGACGATCTGGAGCGGCCTGCCGCCCTCGGCCGCCACGACGGCGGCGCGGTCGCGGCGTACGGCGGAGGGCTTCGCGGAGGCCTCCGTACGGAACCCGAGCAGCCAGCCGGGGTCCACATCGGCTGTATCGGCGATACGGGCCAATTCGGCCACTGTGAACCGTCGGGCACCGCTGAGCGAACGCGACAGTTTTGACGGATCCATGACGATCCGTCGGGCGAACTCGCGCTGGCTCACCCCGGCGGAACCGATCACCTGACGCACCCGCTGGGCGACCTCACCGCCGGAGTCGCCGACTCGGCTTCCGGGTTCTGGCTGCATGGTGGGCCACCGTACCCACGCGTTGAGGAGAGCGCAACGAGACGAACCAATGAGGCTTTGTGCCACACGGGAATCAGCTTGGTGATGAGGTGCTGACTGATGCGTCAGTCGGCGGCGCAACCCGTGAGAACCCCCGGCACAGCGGTGAAAGCGGACTTCTGCAACTTTGGGCAACTGCCGATCAACTTGGTGCAGGCAACGGCCAGTTGCATTGTTATTGCTGGTCGGACATGGGCATATAGGCCCCAGCGTACGCGGGGCACTTAGGAGGAGGCCGAACATGACCGTAATCTCGCCACGTCGACTGGGCCAGCAACTGCCGAGGGTGCCCTTCTACTGTCCGGTGCCGTCCGTCGTCCACCCGTCGGCCGAGGCGGTCAACGACATGACGGTGCGGTGGATGCTCCAGCAGAGCCTCGACGCGGACGATCATCAGCGCAGGCGGCTCGCCCTCTGCGACTTCGGCGGTCTCACGGCAGCGACCATGTCGTACGGGCAGCTCGAGCCGCTCACCCTGATGGCCAAGCTGCACGCCGTGCTCTTCTCGCTCGACGACGGCGTGTGCGACGAGGCCTACGTCACCGCGGACTCGCTCGCTCAGGAGACGTCCCGGATCATGCGCGCCATCGAGGCCCCGGCAGCCGCTCACCGGCCGGAGAACTCGCCGCACGCGGCGGCGCTGCGCTTACTCCGCCTCGAGCTGGAGCGATACGCGTCCCGGCAGCAGATCCGCCGCTGGACCGACGCCATGCGCGTCTACACCTCCGGGCTGGTGTGGGAGGCGGCCTGGCGGCGCAGTCCGGACCTGCCCTCGCTCAATGACTACGTGACGATGTGGATGAAGGCCATAGGGATGGCCCCTTCCACCGCGATGATCGAAATCGTCGCCGGGTACTCGGTACCCGACAACGACCTCGAGGACCCGCGCGTGCGGGCACTCACCGAGATCACCTGGACGCTGGTCAGCTGGGACAACGACCTCTACTCCCGCAACAAGGAGCTGCTGCGGGCCGACGACAACCTCAACCTGGTCGACGTCCTGTGCCAGGAATTCGACTGCGACCCGCACCACGCGCTCCAGGAGGCCGTGGCGATGCGGGACCGTGTCATGGTGCTCTTCCTCCGGCTGCGCGACCAGGTGCTGAGGGACGCGGGAGGCGGACTGCGCAGGTACGTACAGGGGCTCGGGCAGTTCATCCGAGGGCACCTCGACTGGGCCTCCGTCTGCCCGCGTTACAGCGTGCCCTCGACAGCGTCGGGCAAACCGGACGAGGGGTGGTGGAAGCAGCGTCCCGCCGACGACAGCTTCGAGCCGCTTCCCCTCCCGACGATCTCCTGGTGGTGGGACCAGCTGGCGGTCAGTAGCCGCGCCACCAGCGGGTGACCGCCTGCCACATCCGCTTCGGTGCCACCGGCCGGCGCTGAGCCGGGATCATGACCGGCGTCTGCCCCGCCGCGGGCGGCGCGGGCACGGATTCCGGCGAGGGCCCCGGCACTTGGGCGGGCTGTGGCGTGCTCGCTGCGGCCGGGGAGTTCACCTGCCAGTCCGGCTGCGGCGTCGTACGCGCGGCCGTGGTCATGGAGCCCGCGGAGTCGGCCTCCGGCCCTCGCGCGGCGAACTTCACCGGGAGCGCCATCAGATGCCTGGACATCAGAGCGCTGCTGTACTTCAGCTCGTGCTCCTCGACCGCGAGCTGAAGGTCCGGCAGCCGCATCAGCAGCGCGTCGACTCCGGTGTCGGCGATGGCGCGTCCGATGTCCTGCCCCGGGCACTCGTGGGGCCCGCCGCTGAAGGCGAGGTGGGCCCGGTTGCCCTGCATCGAGGCGTGCGGGTCGGGCCGTACCACCGGGTCGACGTTGGCGGCGGCGATGCCGACGATGAGGGCGTCGCCCTTCCTGATCCGCTGGCCGCCGAACTCGGTGTCACCCACGGCCCAGCGGCCGAGGATCGTGGTGAACGGCGGCTCGTCCCACAGCGTCTGCTCGACCGCCTCGGGCAGCGTCATGTGGCCGCCGCTGAGCTGGGCACGGAAGCGCGGGTCCGTGAGCACCATGCGCAGTACGTTGGCGATCAGATTGGCGGTCGTCTCGTACGCCGCGATGAGCACCAGCCGCAGATGCTGGCTGACCTCGTCGTCGGTGAGCCCGGCCGGGTGCTCGACGAGCCAGGTGGTGAAGTCCTCCTGGGGCGCGATCCGGCGCTTGGCGACATGCCTGGTCAGTACGCCCATCACATAGGCGTTGCTGGCGTTCGCCGTCGCTGTGCCCTTGATCATGTCACGGGCGGACTGCACCATCCGCTCGTTGTACTCCTCGGCCATGCCGAGGATCTGGCACATCACCATCATCGGCAGGTGCTCGGCGAACCGGCCCACCAGATCGGCCTTGCCGTCCTGGCAGAAGCCGTTGACGAGCCGGTTGCTGTACCGGTTGATGTGGCGGCGCACACCCCGGGTGTCGATACGCGCGATGCTGTCGGTGACCGCGCCGCGCAGCCGCTCGTGGTCGGCGCCGTCGGCGAAGACGCAGATGGGCTGCCAGGTGAAGACGGGGGCCAGCGAATGGTCGGGGGGCACGGTGCCGTCGGCTACCAGGCGCCAGCGGCGCGAGTCGCGGGAGAACTGCGACGGGGTGCGGGTCATGTGCAGGTTCTCGGTGTGACCGAGGACCAGCCAGGCCGGTACGTCGTTGTTGAGCAGCACGGGGGCCACCGGGCCGTGCTCGGCGCGCAGCTTCTCGTACACGGCCATCGGGTCGTTCGCGTGCTCGGGCCCGTACAGCCGGCGCAGGCCGCCGGGGCCTGTTCCGGTGATGGCGTGGGCCGGGCATCCCGGGGGCGGAAGAGCCCCGCCGTCCGCTCCGGGCAGATGGTGGAAGGGGGTTGTCACGGTCACTCCAGGGATCGGGAGATCAGGCCGGCAGGTACGGGGCCCCGGCGGTGCGGGGCCCCGGCAGGTACAGGACCCGGCGGTTACAGGGACAAGGAGTGCAGATAGTGCATCAGCGTCAGGAGGACGTCACGGCAGGACCCGCGCCCTCGCGCGTCGCAGTCCACTATCGGCACTTCCGGGGGCAGGTCGAGGGCGGTGCGCAGGGCCTCGACCGGGTGCCGGGGCGCGTCGGGGAAGGTGTTGATCGCGACGACGAACGGCACCCCGCGCTCCTCCAGGCGCCCGATCACGTCGAAGCTGACCTCCAGGCGGCGGGTGTCGATCAGCACCACCGCGCCCAGGGCGCCCTCGAAGAGCCCGTTCCAGAGGAACCAGAAACGCTCCTGGCCGGGTGTGCCGAAGAGGTAGAGGATCAGTTCGTCGCTGATGCTGATCCGGCCGAAGTCCATGGCGACGGTGGTGGCGGTCTTGCCCTCCAGGTTGTCGTCGACGCCGACCCCGGCCTGGGTCATGGTTTCCTCGGTGGTCAGCGGACGGATCTCGCTGACGGAGCCCACCATCGTCGTCTTGCCCACACCGAACCCGCCCACGATGACGATCTTGACCGCGGCATTGGCCGTGTCGGGGAGGATGTCCTCGCTGCGCGGGCCGGTGATCGTGTCAGAGCTTCTGAAGTCCATGCATCACCGCTTCGAGGAGGGACCTGTCCGGCAGGGCGGCGCGGACGATGGGAGCCCGCGATTCGATCAGTTCGGTGGCGAGGAGATCGGTCAGTAACGCCGTCACGACGCTGAAGGGCAGGCTGAGGTACGCCGAGATCTCGGCGACGGACAACGGCGCCCGGCACAGCCGCAGGATGGCGGCCTGTTCGGGCTGCACCGTCGGTGACGGTTCGGTGCGGGAGACGACCATCGTGACGAGGTCGAGCGGGGCCCGCTCGGCACCGTCCGGGCCGCCGGTGAGCACGTACAGCCGCTCCGGGTCCTTCGTCCCGGGTTGTCGCCGTTCTCGTTTGGGGGGACTCATGCGATCTGCCCGTCATGGCGCGGAGGGCTCGTCAGGTGGGCGCCGATACGGATGACCAGGTCGCGCATGCGCGTCCCCATGAGGCCCGCGTCCACCGTGTCGTCGGCGAGCACGGCGAGGTACGCCCCGGTCCCGGCTGCCATCAAGTAGAAGAGGCCCCCGTCGACTTCGATGACGACGAGCCGCATCTTGCCCTCGCTGTACGGGATCTCAGCGGCGACTGCGCCGGCGAGGCTCTGGAGCCCCGCGCAGGCCGCCGCGAGCCGGTCGGCGGCGTCGGGGTCGCCGCCGTGCCGGGCGATGCGCAGTCCGTCCGCGGACAGGACGACGATCTGCTGGACCTGCGGAACCCCGTCGGCCAGCTCCTTGAGCATCCAGTCGAAATTCGCCCGTTGCTGGATCACTTGAGATCTCCCTTGTCCAACGCGTCGTCGGGTTCGTCATCGGCGGACGGGTCCGGCGCCGTGCCGTTGAACCCCTTGGTGAAGGCTTCGAGCCAGAGCCCAGGCTCCGGCTCCTCCTTGGCCGGCCCGCCATGGGCGTGGCCGTTGGCGTGGCCGTTGAGCGGCGGGCGCTGCTCGGGCGGCAGGTTGTGGGAGCCGAGCGGTGCGCGGCCCCGGCTGCGGCGCTGCGGCAGCCCCTGCGCCGTCCATTCGGTCACCTCGGGGACGTCCTCCTCCCTGGCGAGCGGCACGTGCGCCGGCCGCTTCGGCTGAGCGACCGGACGCGGCTTGCGCCGGGGGACACGCGCCTCTTCCGCCTCGGACAGGCCGGACGGGCCCTGCCGGGGAACCGCGGTGGCTCCGATGCCGTGGGCGATGCCGGGGGCGGGGCCGGTCGTGATCACTTCGCGCGGCACGATGAGCACCGCGCGGACGCCGCCGTAAGCGGACTGCCGCAACGAGACCTTGAGGTCGTACATCTGCGAGAGCCGGCCGACCACGGCCATGCCGAGCCGCGGTGTCTCACCGAGGTCGTTGAGATCGATGCCCGCCTGGGCCTGGGCCAGCATGCGCTCGGCCCGGCCCCGGGCCTCCTCGCTGAGGCTGACGCCGCCGTCCTCGATCTCGATGGCGATGCCGGTCTGCACCTCCACCGCGGTGACGTGCACCCGGGTCTGCGGGGGTGAGTAGCGGGTGGCGTTGTCGAGGAGTTCCGCGCAGGCGTGGATGAGCGGTTCGACGGCCGTGCCGATGATGGCGACCTTGGCGATCGAGTGCAGATCGACCCGTTGGTACTCCAGGATCCGGGACATCGCGCCGCGCAGGACGCTGAACAGCGGTACGGGCTCGGGCCATTGACGACCCGGGCGGCCGCCGCCGAGTACGGCGATGGAGTCGGCGAGGCGGCCGATCAGCGAGGTGCCGTGGTCGATGCGCAGCAGGTCGTCGAAGACCGCGGGGTTGCGCCCGTGGTCCTCCTCCATCAACCGCAGCTCGCTGGACTGCTGGTGGACGATGGCCTGGACGCGGCGCGCGATGTTGACGAAGGCGCGCTGCGCGGAGTCGCGCATTGCTTCCTCGTTGTCGACGATCTCGAGGACGGAGCGCACCAGGGCGCGCTCGGGCCCGGGGAGTTCGCGATACGTCGGGTCCCCGTCCACGAGGTCCCGCATGACCTCGGCGGGCGACTGGCCCTGCCGCAGGCGGCGGATGGTGGCCGGCAGCAGTTCGTTGCTCAGCCGCAGGGTCTGCCGGTCGTGTCCGGTGACGCGCTGGTCCAGAAGGGCCAGGCGCTGGCCGTACTCCGCGCGCAGCGCGCGCATGGCCCGGCCTCGGCGTACGACTTCCGAGGCGACGGCCGTCACCACCACGGTCGCGAGGGCGCCGAACCAGAGGACCGGTATCCGGGCGGGGCCCGGCACGACGACGAAGGCGGCCGCGGTGGCCGCGGCCATCAGGAGGACGGGTGGCACGAGCGCGCGGAAGAAGGGGGATTCTCGGTCAGTCGGAGGCGATTCAACGCGAACCATGTAAACCCTCTGGCGGTCGATTCGGGGGATGTGTTTCGAACTATCAGGACACTTGCGAACAAGTGCGTGATTTCATATCAACTCGGCGCGCTTCGAGCGAGCTTAGCCAGATCGGATCAGTGCGACGGCATATTCACGTAACCCTCTGCACGGGCCATCCCGGCGGGTTTAGACTCGCCAATTTTGCACACTGGGCTCATGAGTGTGCGCAAGGAGTAACCGAACGGGTGACGAATGGGCCCTGTGTACGCACAAAGGCCGCCCCCGCGGTAGCGGGAGCGGCCTCGGCCGAGCGATGGGCCTGTCGTCTACTTCCGTTCAGGCGATGGACGCCGAGATGATCGCCGCCACAGCCACGTTGCACGAAGCGGTCACCCACACCGCCGGGTGGGGCTCTTCCTGGACCAGTGTCTCGCCCAGCTTCCCCGGCGTCACCAGGTCGACGACGAGGAACGCCACTGCCATCATCACGAGCCCCAGCACTCCGAACACGGCTGTCGACACGAGCCCCTTGCCGAAGTCGTTGTACGTCGTCCAGATCGACGTGAACACGATCCCTCCGATGCCCAGCAGCGCCGAACTGAGCAGCAGCGCGGCGTTGCGGTTGCGCTCCTCCCAGATCTGCCGGCCGAGCTTGCCCGGCGTCAGGGCGTCCACCAGGAATATGCCGAGCGTCAGCAGCACCACGCCCAGGGCCCCGTAGGCGGCGGAGCGGCCAAGTCCGTTGACGATGTCTTCCATTGGTCTCAGTTCTCCGCGCGTGAAGTGGATCGTGGTCAAGGCGAGGCAAAACCTATCGCACGGGTGTCCTGGCGTGGCCGGACGGGTTGCGGGGCGGCGCAACGGAGCGTCGTACGACCGATTACGATCCGAACTCATGAGCGCTTCTGACCAGGAACAGGCAGTGACCGACCCCTCGACCGTACGGACCGGCGGCCTCACGCCCCGCCAGGCCAGGCGCATGCGCATCGCCGCCGCTTCGGTCCTGATGGTGGCGGTGGCGGCGGTCCTCGCCGTGCGGCTCGCGAGCCGGTCGTCGGTTCTGGTCGTGGGCGTGTACGGGCTCGCGCTGATCCTCTGCGGGGGCGTGATCGAGCTCAGCCGACGCGGACGCACACGGCTCGGCACCTGGCTGCTGGTGGCGGGCCTGGCGGCGGCCGTGGCGGCGGACGCGTTCCTGATCCCCTGACCGTGCGAGGAGCGGCCGATGGCCGCCGAGCAGCGGCCGGCGCGGTGAAAGGGGCCGGAACGCGGCTCGGCGCCACGGGCGAATGATCCGCCCGGGGCGCCGAAGCCGGTGTCCGTGTCGACGGGGCCCTGAAGCCCCGGGACCTCTTAGTCGAGGTAGTCGCGCAGGACCTGCGAGCGCGACGGGTGGCGCAGCTTCGACATCGTCTTCGACTCGATCTGGCGGATGCGCTCACGCGTCACGCCGTAGACCTTGCCGATCTCGTCCAGCGTCTTCGGCTGGCCGTCCGCCAGGCCGAAGCGCATCGAGACCACGCCCGCCTCGCGCTCCGAGAGGGTGTCCAGCACCGAGTGCAGCTGCTCCTGGAGGAAGGTGAAGGAGACCGCGTCGGCCGGGACGACCGCCTCGGAGTCCTCGATCAGGTCACCGAACTCGCTGTCGCCCTCCTCGCCGAGCGGGGTGTGCAGCGAGATGGGCTCGCGGCCGTATTTCTGGACCTCGATGACCTTCTCGGGGGTCATGTCGAGTTCCTTGGCCAGCTCCTCCGGGGTGGGCTCGCGGCCCAGGTCCTGGAGCATCTGGCGCTGCACGCGGGCCAGCTTGTTGATGACCTCGACCATGTGCACCGGGATACGGATGGTGCGGGCCTGGTCGGCCATCGCGCGGGTGATCGCCTGCCGGATCCACCAGGTGGCGTACGTCGAGAACTTGAAGCCCTTGGTGTAGTCGAACTTCTCCACCGCGCGGATCAGACCGACGTTGCCCTCCTGGATGAGGTCCAGGAAGAGCATGCCGCGGCCCGTGTAGCGCTTGGCCAGCGAGACCACGAGACGGAGGTTGGCCTCCAGCAGGTGGTTCTTGGCACGGCGGCCGTCCTCGACGAGGATCTCCAGCTCACGCCGGAAGATCGGGTCCTGCTCGTCCTCTTCCTCCAGCTTGTGCTCGGAGAAGAGACCCGCCTCGATGCGCTTGGCGAGCTCGACCTCCTGCTCGGCGTTGAGCAGCGGCACCTTGCCGATCAGCTTCAGGTAGTCCTTGACCGGGTCGGCGGTGGCGCCGGCGACCATGACCTGCTGCGCGGGCGCGTCGTCCTCGTCCTCGTCGGACAGAACGTAGCCGTCACCCTGCTGCGGCTGCTTCGTCGGCTTCTCGTCCGCGTCGTCGGCGGCGGCCGACTCGTCGGCCCACGCGTCGCCCTGCGGCTCCTCGGGGGCCGCGGCGGCCTTCTTCGCCGCGGTCTTCTTGGCGGTCGTCTTCTTCGCGGCGCGCTTCGCCGGGGCCGCGGGGGCCTCGTCGCCGGCGGCGGAGTCCATTACCGATATTGACGCGGGAGCCGCCTGCGACGTCGCCGAAGCGGTCTTCTTGACGGTCTTCTTCACGGCGGCCTTCTTGGTCGCCGGGCGCTTCTCCTCGTCCCTCGCGACGGTCTTGCGCGCACGCTTGACGGGCGCCTTGGCCGGAGCCTTGGGCGCCGTGACCATGAGCGTCACGCCTTCTTCGTCGAGGACCTGGTTGAGGCTGCGCAGCACCCGCTTGAGCTGGTCCGCGGGAATGCTGTCCGCCTCGAAGGCGTGGCGTACGTCGTCGCCGTTGATGTGACCCTGCTCCTTGCCACGCTCAATGAGCGCGACCAGGGAAGGGGATTCCGCAATCTCCTGTGGGAACGGGCGGGACGGACTGACCGACACGAGGAGCCTCTCGTAGCAAAAATGATGACTAGGCGAGGTCGCATGACGTATGGGGCAGCGCGACGACACCTGTGGGTTCATCGCACGCTCGCGCCATTTCGTTACGCCTTGAATAGAGTGACCTGAACCACTTTCCCGAAACAGCCCGCTCGGGGCCCCTCCGGTAGCGTGACGGCATGATCACCGGCACTGGCCATGTACTGATACTCGGCGGTACGACGGAAGCCAGGCAGCTAGCGCGGACACTGGCACCGGTCCCCTTCCTGCGTGTGACGACCTCGCTCGCAGGACGGGTGACACAACCAAGGATGCCTGATGGTGAGATTCGCGTCGGAGGCTTCGGCGGCCCGGGGCCGATGGCGGCCTGGCTGCGCGAGCACCGGGTCACCGCAGTGATCGACGCCACACACCCGTTCGCCGCCCTGATCAGCGCGAACGCGGCGACAGCGGCGTCCGCCGCGGGCATCCCGCTGGTCGCCCTGCGCCGCCCCGGCTGGCAGCCGGGCCCCGGCGACCACTGGCACCACGCCGACGGCCTGGACGCTGCCGCCGCGCTGCTCCCGGGGCTCGGACGCCGGGTGTTCCTCACCACCGGCAGACTCGGCCTGGCCCCCTTCGCGGACCTGGACGGGCTGCATTTCCTCGTACGGTCGGTGGAGCCCCCGGAGCCGCCGCTGCCGCGCCACACGCAGCTCCTCCTGGACCGCGGCCCGTACACCGTGGAGGGCGAGAGGGAGCTGCTGCGTACGTACGCCGCCGACGTCCTGGTCACCAAGGACAGCGGCGGCCCCGCGACCGCGGCCAAGCTCACCGCGGCCCGCGAGCTCGGCCTGCCGGTCGTGGTCGTACGGCGGCCGCTTCCGCCGTCCGGTGTACGAACCGTCCCGGATGCGGCCGGGGTGGTCGGGGAACTGGAGCGTCTCGGGTGCCTCAGCCCCGGCGCGACTCCCGGCGCAGCAGATACGTGTCCATGATCCAGCCCTTGCGGGCGCGGGCCTCGGCACGCAGCCGCAGAATCCGGTCCGAGACCTCGGAGAGTCTGCCGGACACGAGGATCTCGTCGGCGGTGCCGATGTAGGCGCCCCAGTAGATGTACGGGTTCTCCTCGGCGTACCGCTGGAAGACCTGGTGCGCGTCGAGCATCACGACCACGTCGTCCGTGCCCTCGGGCCAGCCCTCCGCGAGACGTCGGCCGGTCGTGATCTGGACGGGCCTCGCGACCTGGTTCAGCCCGGTGCGGTGGCGGGCGACCAGCGCGGACACACTGCTGACGCCGGGCACGACGTCGTAGTCGAAGGCCACCTCCCCGCGCTCCAGGATCTCCTCCAGGATGCCGAGCGTGCTGTCGTACAGCGCCGGATCGCCCCACACCAGGAACGCGCCGGTCTGGTCCTCGCCCAGCTCGTCGGTGATCATCCGCTCGAAGATGTCGGCCCGGCGGCTGCGCCAGTCGCCGACCGCGGGGGAGTAGTCGGCGCCCCCGGCCCTGCGGTCGCGGTCCGGGTCACGGCCCTCGACCAGCCGGTACTGCCGCCCGTCCGCGATGTGACGGTCGAGGATCTCGTGCCGCAGCCGGATCAGGTCCGACTTCTCCTCGCCCTTGTCGAGCAGGAAGAAGACGTCGACCGTGTTGAGCGCTTTGACGGCCTGGATCGTCAGATGGTCCGGGTCGCCCGCGCCGATGCCTATGACATGAATCTTTCTCACCGGACGGAGTCTGCCCCATCGGCTCCGCCCGCTCCGTCCCGCCCGCGCAGGCGAGGAGCGTTCCCGGCAGCCGCCACGGGCTCGTCCTGCCCCATCACCCGGTCGGCCAGCGCCTCCGCCCAGGCGGTGAGTTCCGTGAGGGCGATCCCGTACGGACGCGCGTCGCCGTACGCGGCGAGTCCGGCGCCCCCGCGCAGCAGCAGCGTCGCACCGCCGCTCCTGTTGCCCCGGGCCGCGTGGGTGAGACCGACGGCGAGCTGGGCGAGGCCGCGCCACAGGGCGCGTTCCGCCTCGGGGCCCGACTTCCAGGCGTCCTCGAAGACCTCGTGCGCGTGGAAGGGCATACCGGCGTCGAGCAGCCGCTGCGCCTCGCGCACCGTCTCGTCCCCGGTGCGTTGCACCCCTTCGGGCTGCCGGGCCACGCCCTCGGCCCCGTACGGCAGCGGCCTGCCGAGCCCGTCACGCGGCCGCGCGCTGCGCGCCCGGCCCTCGGGGTCGCGGTCCCTCCTGTCCAGCTTGTCCTGTTCCTTGTCGTCCATCCGCCCATTGTCACTTGTTGACGTACGCGCTCACCGGACCCGTCCGCAACAGCCGTTGAAGCCCCGCCGGCAGTCGGGACCACTCGCGGAGTGAGGTATGGTTCTGTTGCGCGCCCAGCCAGGGGAAACCCCAGGTCAGGCGGGCACCGGGACGTGGCGCAGCTTGGTAGCGCACTTGACTGGGGGTCAAGGGGTCGCAGGTTCAAATCCTGTCGTCCCGACCAGCGTTTACGCGGGTCGAAGGCCGTGTCGGAGCATTCCGATACGGCCTTTTCGGTTTTCCCGGCGTCAAGTGGCGGGCCGCCGTACGGATTAGAACGCGTCGTCCCCCTCGTCCGGTACGAGCGGCTGTTCGGCCCAGATGGTCTTGCCGGTCGATGTGTAGCGCGTGCCCCAATGCCTGGTCATCTGCGCGACGAGAAAGAGGCCCCGGCCGCCTTCGTCGTCGCTGCCGGCATGGCGCAGATGGGGTGAGGTGTGCCCGCTGTCGGAGACCTCGCAGATCAGGGTCCGGTCGCGGATGAGCCGTAGCTGGATCGGACCGGAGGGGGCGTGGCGGATCGCGTTGGTGACGAGTTCGCTGACCACCAGTTCGGTGGTGAACGACAGCTGCTCCAGTCCCCATTCGCCGACCTTTTTGGTGGCCACGGCGCGGGCGTGGGCGACCGCTTCCGGTTCGGCGGTCAGGTCCCACACGGCCACCTGGTCACGGCCGAGCATGCGCGTACGGACGAGCAGCAGTGCCACGTCGTCGTCCACGGCACCGGGCAGCAGCGCCGTCACCGTACGGTCGCACAGCTCGTCCAGCGGGCGCCGGTGCTCGGTGAGGACGGAGCGCAGCCCGTCGAGCTGCTGGTCGAGGTCGCGCTCGCGGCTCTGCACGAGGCCGTCGGTGAACAGGGCGACGAGGCTGCCTTCCGGAAGGCTCAGCTCCGCAGTCTCGAAGGGCAGGCCCCCCAGGCCGAGCGGCGGACCCGCGGGCAGGTCGGGGAAGGTGACGGAGCCTGCCCCCGGGTCGACCACGGCGGGGGACGGATGGCCGGCCCGGGCCACCCTGCACAGGCCGGACACGGGGTCGTACACCGCGTACAGGCACGTCACGCCGAGCGCTTCGTCGTAGGGCATCGTGTCGCCGTCGACGGGGACGGCCCCCTCGTCGGCCGCCTGCGTGACCAGGTCGTCCAGGCGCGCTAGGAGTTCGTCGGGCGCGAGGTCCAGCCGTGCGAGCGCCCGTACGCTCGTGCGCAGGCGGCCCATGGTGGCGGCCGCCCGCAGACCGTGACCGACCACGTCACCCACGACCAGGCCCACCCGGGTGCCCGACAGGGCGATGACGTCGAACCAGTCGCCGCCCACACCGGCCTTGTTGTCCGCGGGCAAGTAGCGGTACGCCAGCTCCACGCCGGACAGCTGCGGCAGGTTCTGCGGCAGCAGGCTGTGCTGGAGCATGAGGGCGGCGGTGTGCTCGCGGGTGTAGCGGCGGGCGTTGTCGATGCTCACGGCGGTCCGGGCCACGAGTTCGTCGGCCACCGCCAGCTCCCAGGCGTCGAACGGATCGCGGCGGCGGTCCCAGGCGAAGGTGACCACGCCCAGGGTGGATCCCTCGGCGCGCAGGGGCACGGCCAGCCGCGCGCGCGGCTGCCCGTCGGCGCCCTCCGCGTTTCCCGGGGGTTCCCGCACCGGGCGGCCGGAGGACAGGCTGCGCGCCTGCGGGGAGTCCGGAGGGTAGTGGGTCCGCGGCCGTTCACCGGGCCGCTCCCGGGTGGCGGCTCCGCTTTCCGGTCCCCGCACCCGGACCACGGTGCCCGCCGGGACGCCGGGGGTGGGGTGATCACCTTCCAGTACGGCCTCCACGAGGTCGACCGTGACCTCGTCGGCGAACCGAGGGACGGCGACCTGCGACAGCTCCTGGGCCGTACGGGCCATGTCCAGTGTCGTGCCCACCTGCCTGCCGGCCCGTACCAGCAGGTCCAGCCGCTGCTGAGCGAGGTAACGGTCGGTGACGTCCATCGTCTCCTCGCACACCCCCAGCGAGGTGCCGGCGGGGTCCCGCAGCCAGTAGTAGGAACACGACCAGACGTGGTCGCGCTCCGGGTCCGAGGGCGGGCGGCCGCGGTAGTGGAGTTCGGTGACGGGCTCGCCCGTGGCGAGCACCCGCCGCATCGTCTCCTCCAGGGTCGGCGGATATCCCTCGGAGAGAATCTCGCCGTCGGCGACCATGTCGTCGGGGCCCAGTCCGACGTACTCCGTGGCCCCCATCTCCTGGTAGAGCGCCACATTCGTCCACACGACCCGCAGATTCGTGTCGTAGATGGCCAGGCCGACGGGCGACTGGGTGGCCAGGCCACGCAGCATCGACTGCATGGCCTCCCACTGTTCCGTCTCCTCGGCGTCGGCCACCGCCAGCAGCAGGGCGGGCCCGGTGCCGGCGGGGGACATCGCGAGCATGGACGAGGCCACGCGCACGATGCGCCCGTCGCGGTGACGCATCCGCAGCACCCGGCGGCGGACCGGGGCCGCGCCCGGCCGGTCCACGCCCGGCAGATCCGCGGCCGTCCCGCTCTCGTTTCCGCGACCCGCCAGGAACGTGGCGACGGGCCGCCCGAGTACCTCCTGCGGCGGATACCCCAGCAGCCGTTGCGCCGCCGGACTCCAGCCGACGACCACGCAGTCTGCGTCCAGCACGGCCGTGGCCGCCCTGGAGACGTCGAGGGGGCCGAGGAGATCGACGTCGTGCGCCGCGTGCGCCGGGCTCATGGCACCTGCCTCGTCGGTTCCGTCCAGCGGGCGGCGAGCAGCAGCGCGATGTCGTCGGGCCGGTCGGCGGCCTGCCGGGCCTCCCGCACCAGGCGGTCCGCGGTCTCGCCGAGCGAGGACGAGCCGGCTGCGGAGAAGGTGGCGCGCAGCCGCTCGATGCCCTGGTCGATGTCGGTTCCCGGCTGCTCCACCAGGCCGTCGGTGAACAGGGCCAGGACGGCGCCCGGCTCGAGCAGCAGCTCGGTGACGGGATACGACGCCTTCTCGTCGATGCCCAGCACGATGCCGCCGGTCAGGTCGAGTACCTCAGTCGTACCGTCGCCGTGGCGCAGCAGCGGCTGCGGGTGTCCCGCCCGCACGGCCTGCGCGGCGCCCGACACCGGGTCGAGGACGATGTAGCAGCAGCTGGCGAACTGGCCCGGGTCGATGTCGATGAGCAGCCGGTTGGTGTCGCGCATCACCTCCTGCGGGTCCTGTCCGGCCAGGGCGAACGCGCGTACGGCGCTGCGCAGCTGGCCCATCGTGGCGGCCGCCGCGACGCCGTGTCCCTGGACGTCGCCCACCACCAGGGCCAGCCCCTTTCCGGTGCGGACCACGTCGTACCAGTCGCCCCCCACATCCATGCCCTGGGTGCCGGGCAGGTACCGCGCGACGGTGTCGACCTGCTCGACGACGGGCAGCCGGTGCGGCAGCAGCGCGCTCTGGAGGCCGCGCGCGAGGGCGGCTTCGGTGTCGTAGCGCTGGGCTCTCTGGAGGGCCTGCGCGATGAGACCGGCCAGGGCGGTGAGGACCGTGCGCTCTTCGGGGCTGAAGCCGCGTGGCCGGTCGAAGCCGAGGATGCACGAGCCGACGGGGCGGCCGGAGGCGATCAGCGGCAGGAAGGCCCGGGCGCCGACATGCGCGTCCATCGGGATACCGGGGTAGGCGGCGGCCAGGTGTTCCATGGACTCGAAGAACAGGGGGCGGCCCGAGGTGAGCGTCTCGACTCCGGGCAGCTGGGCGTCGAGTGGCACACCGTCGAAGCGGTCCAGGAACCCCTGTGGGAAGCCGGTTTCCCACGCCAGGTACAGATGCCTCTCGCTGAGCAGGTAGATCGCCAGCTGACGGCCGCCGAAGGCGGGCAGCAGCTCGTCGGTGACCACGGCGGACACCTGGCGCGCCGTGACCGCCTCGGTCAGCGCGATGGCCAGGGCGACCGGGCGGTACAGCGCCGACGCGCGGTCGGCCGGAGAGCCGAGCCCGGTGCCCGGCCTGCTGACCGACCCCGGTGTGTACGTGGGCTCGTCCGCCGGGGCGAGCGTGGCGGTCAGGCCGTCGTGTCCCGTATAGAGCGAGACGGACAGCCACTCCTGCGGACCGGGCGCGCGGCGGGCCGTGAAGTGGACGTCCTCGTCGGACATGAGTGCGGCCCGGAAGTGCTCCTCGTGGGCCGGGTGCCCGAACCACGGCAGGACCTCCCACAGGACCCGGCCGATCAGCTGGGTCCGGGCGTGGCCGAGCAGCGTCTCCGCGCTGTGGTTCAGATAGGTGATCCGCCCGACCCGGTCGAGGGAGAGGATGGCGCGCGGAAGCCGGTCCGTCGCCTCCGCGACGACCGGCCCCGGGCCGAAGTCCGCCAGGAAACCCTTCAGGTGGCCCCCCACGCCACCCCCTGGCGGCCGGGCGCGGGCGGTGAGTTCCAGCAGGTGCGGCCGCCCGTCGGGGCCCCGCAGCCGCATCCTGCGCGTCGCCGGGGCACCGGACTTCGCCACGTGCCGGGCGACGGCCCACAGTCCGTACGCGTCCTCCGGCGCCAGCCGCTGCGAGAGGGCCTCGATCGTGCCGGGAAAGGCCGCCGGGGAAGTGCCGAGAATGGCGCACAGCTCGTCGTCGGCCGTCACCGTGCCCCTGGCCAGGTCCCAGTCGAAATTCCCGATCCGCACCGGCGGCGTAGTGACGGACGGCAGGTGGAGGCACACCGGCTCGCCCTCCCACTCCACTGCCCCGCCGCCCGCGGACAGCTCGGCCAGCGCGGAGGAGAGCCGTTCCCCGGCCTGCCGGATCCGCCGGCGGTCGGTCTCGTCGACGGGGACCCCGCTCGTGGCCGCGCGCAGCACCACGAGCACGCCGAACTTCTCGTCCCCGTCGGCGACGGGAACGTACAGGGAGCCGAAAGGGTATGGCAGACCGGCCATGAGCTGCGGGAACCGCCGCATGGACTCCTCGGCGTCGGCGAGGTGGACGGGCTGGCCCGAGCGGTGCGCCTCGGCCACCGGGAACGGGCGGTTCACGTGCATGCGCCACCAGGGGCGGAACAGCGCGCCCGGCAGCCCGCCCAGTACCGCCAGGCGCAGCAGCCCCGGAGTCCGAGTGCGCAGGTAGACGCCGCCGGCGAACCCGCCGGTGGACTCGATCGCGTTCACCGCGGCTTGGGCGAGCACCAGGGCCAGTTCGTCAGGAGCTTGACCGTTGCTGTTCGGGTCGCCGGTCGTCACCCCGCGCTTGCTCGGCGGTGCGGGCCCGGCCGCGCCGTACCAGGTCACACAGCAAGGATGCTCCCCGGCTGCCGTGCCGCGCATCTTCGCGTCAGCCGGCCGCCGGGTTTTCCGTGGCGGCGGACGCCGGCCGGTGGCCCGGCCAGGCGCTCAGGGCGGTCGCCAGCTGGGCGCGCGAGCGGACGTCCAGCTTCTGGTAGATGCGCGTCAGCCGGGCCTCGACGGTCTTCACGCTCAGATACAGCTTCGCCGCCGCCTCCTGGTTGCTGGCGCCCTGGCCGACCAGCAGGGCGAGGCGCAGCTCCGCGTCCGTGAGCGAGGAAAGCGACGTGTCGCCACCGGCCGGGACGGGTTCGGCCGTACGGGACGACGTCTCCGTCGTCAGCCCCAGCCAGGGAACCGCACCGGCCCGTTCGAAGACCGCCGCCGCGGCATGCAGCGCGCTCTGGGCGGCCGACCGTCTGCGGCGGCGGCGCTCCACACGGGCGAGCGCGATCAGCGCCCGGCCGCGCTCCAGCGGCAGGCCCGCCACGCCGAAACTCTCCGCCGTACGGGACAGCAGGTCCGCGGCCTCGTCCGGCTTCCCGCTCGCCGCCAGGTACAGCGCGTACGCCCGGTCACAGCCGAGGAGCACCGTCGTACGGCCGAGCCGCTCCGCCACCGGCCGCACATCGTCGAGCAGGGCAGCGGCCTCCTCCTGGGCGTCGTTCGCCAACAGTGCCTCGGCGAGTTCCTCGTGCCAGCGCAGCATGGACGGGTCGACGGTCGACTGGGCGCGCTCGTCGGCCTGGACCCGGCGCAGGCTCTCCAGCGCCGACGCCACGTCCCCGTTGACGAGCTGGACCCGGCCGAGCGCGTACAGACTGCGGGAGAGGAAGACGTGGTCGCCCTCCTCCTCGGAGGCCCGGACACTGCGCCGGGCGTAGCTCGCGGCGCGCTCGAAACTGCCGCCCGCGGTCTCCGCGAGGGCCAGCGCGTACCAGGCCGGCCCGGGCGAGAGACCCGCCTCCAGCGTCAGGGCGAGCGACCGGCCCGCGTGGGCGAGCGCCGCCGCGCACTGCCCCTGCCGGGCCTCGATCTCCGCGAGGGTACTGAACAGCTCGATGGAGTCCTCCACCGGTCCGCGGCGCTCGACCAGCGGCAGCAGGGCGTTGAGCTGGTCGCGGGCGTCGGTGAGCCGGCCGTCGAACATCGCGTGGCGGATCGTCAGTATCTGCGCGGCGTTGCGGATACCGAGCGGACGCTCGAACACCTCCAGGGCCCGCGCCTCGGCCAGGACCCGCTCGGCATCGGGCGAGCCGAGGACACGGTCCATGCGCGCCTGTACGGTCAGCGCCCGCGCCGCGGTCCTGCGGTCGCCCACCGAGCCGGCCAGCGCGGCGGACTCGACGGCGGCGGCCCTGGAGCGCACGGGATCGCCGTCGGCCAGGACGTATTTCACCGCCAGCCGGAGCAGGACGGCCGCGCGCAGCGCCGTGTCGCTCTCGGAGTCCTCCATGGCGTGGACGTAGAGCTCGTCGAGGTTGCACAGGCCCTGGCCCGCCGTGTCCAGCACCGCGAGCCGCGCGCGGACGCGGTCGGCCGGTGCGGCGTCCCGGGCCAGCAGATCGGTGGCCGCCCGCATGGCCAGGTCGGCGCGGGCGGCGCGGGCCGCCTCCTCGGCCGCGTCGACGAGCCGGGCTATCCGCTTGGCGCCGTGCTGCACGGGTGTGGACTCGGCGGCGAGCAGGGCGAGTTCGGCCGCCAGGGCGCTGTTGCCGCGGCGCCGCGCGATATCGGCGGACGCCGCGACCTCGGCGGCCAGCGCCCCGTCGGGGATGTCGGTGGCCAGGGCCCGGTGGCGTACCGCCTCGACGGGATCGTCGACGACCCGCGCCAGCGCGGCGTGGCCGGCGCTGCGCTCGGTCCAGCAGGTGTCGTGCACGAGGGTCGACGGCAGCACCCCGGCCGTGAAGCCGACCGTCCCGTCCTCTCCGAGGGAGACCAGGTTCGCGCGTTCGGCGGCGGCGAGATCGGCCTCGGCGGTGGGGCGGCCGGCCCGGCGGATCAGCGAGGCCGTCGGGCGCAGCGCGAGCGCGGCCAGCAGGAGTGTCGCGCGTACGCCGGGCGAGGCGGCGCCCAGGAGCTGGCGGGCGAGGTCGCGGGCGCGCCCCGACAGCGAGAGCGCCTCGGCGTGATGCACCGGAGTGCGCGCGTCCGCGAGGGAGCGGCCGACGGCGAGCGCGAGCCGCGGATTGCCGCCGCTGGCCCGGTGGATCCGGCCCGCCATCCGGGAGGGAAGCCGGTGATGGATGAGGAGTTCGGCGATCTCGTCGGCCTGGAGCGGCGGTACGAACAGGACGTCGGCCTCGGAGGGCACCCACAGGGGCTCCGGGCCGGCGGCCGGGTCCGGTCGCGGCGTACCACGGTCAGGGGGGTCGGAGCCGTACGGGGACGGTGTCTCGACGGCGAGCACCCGCAGCGCGGACGGAGCCAGATGCAGGGCGAACCGCATGAGGTCGGCGCTCGTGTCGTCGACGCGCTGCACGCCGTCGACGACCAGCAGGACGGGTCCGCGCGCGGCGAGGGTCCGCAGGATCTGGGCGAGGGCGAGCCGCAGGGCGATGGGGTCCCAGCCGCCGTCGGGGATGAGCGCCTCGCGGCACAGCATGGCGACGGCGCTGCGCTGCGGGCCGGGCAGCCCGTCGAGAAGGTCGTAGGTCCCCGGTCCGCCCGGGTCGCCCTGACCGCCGGGTCCGCTGTGGGCCCTCCCGGGCGCGGGCCAGGACACGCAGGCCGCCACGGAGGCGACGAGCGCGGCGGCGGCGGCCCCCTGAATGTCACGGTCGGCGGGGAGCGTGGCGAGCCAGATCACGGTCTCGCCGCGGGACTCGGCGCGCGCGGCGGCGGCCAGGGCGAGCTCCGTCTTGCCGACACCGGCGGGGCCGGTGAGCAGGGCGCGGCCGCGGGCGTGCAGGACCCGTTCGAGCCGCGCGAGGAGCTCCGTCCGCCCGACCGGCGCGGGTCGGTACACCGCCGACGTCACGAACCCACCACCACCTTCAGGCGTGCGCGAGCCCTCTGCCCGTGCGAGCAGAGAATACGAAGTCGGCAGCCGCCGTCCAGACCTGTTGTCCGGCATGCGGACACGCGTGCGACGGGGCGCGCCCGCGAAATGCCGCGAGCGCGCCCCTGATCAGTGCAAATGTGTCGTATTAAGCGTCTCAGAAGGTGAGACCCCAGCTGTCGATGTAGCCGGTGTCACCCGACGCCACGTCGCGCACCTGGAGCTTCCAGGTGCCGTTGGCGACCTCGCTCGACGCGTCGACCGTGTACGTCGTGATGACGTTGTCGGCGCTGTCCGAGGACGACGAGGCCTTCAGGTTGCGCACGGTGCCGTCCGGAGCGACCAGGTCGACGACCAGGTCGCCGCGCCAGGTGTGCTTGATGTCCACGTCGACCTTGAGGGCGGCGGGGGCGTTGCCGGTGCGGCCGGTCACGGCCAGCGAGGACGAGACGGTCGTGTTGTCGCTGATCGTCACGTTCGCCGCGTTGGTGAAGGTGGTGCCGCCAGGGGTGGTGGTGCCGGTGACGGCGTTCACGGTCTTCGCCGTGTCGGCGATGCCGGAGCCGCAGCCGCCGGTGCAGGTGCCGGGCAGCGGGCGGGCGTTGGCCTTGATCGCGGACTCGATCTCGGCCGGGGTGAGCGTGCTCTTGGCCGACTTCAGGAGCGCGGCGAGCCCGGCGATGTGCGGGGCGGCCATCGAAGTGCCCTGGTAGGGCTTGTAGTTCTCGGTGGACTGCGTGGTGGTACCGGAGTTCAGCGTGGAGAGGATGCCGTTCTCGGGGGTGGTGACGGTACCGGGCGTGTCCGTGGCGCGACGGGTCTCGCCGCCGGGCGCGGAGACGTCGACGATGGTGCCGTAGTTCGAGTAGTACGAGCGGTTGCCCTCACGGCTGGTCGACGCCACGTTGATGACGCCGGAGCAGTTGGCGGGCGTGAAGCCGGAGGCGTTGGCGTTGCTGTTGCCCGCCGCGACGACCACCGTGGTGCCGCGCGACACCGCGCCGTTGATCGCGGTCTGGTACACGCTCGGGCAGGTGGAGCTGGCGCCGCCGAGGCTCAGGTTGATGACCTTGGCCGGGGTCGCGTTCGCCGCGACGCCGGGGACGGTGCCGCCGGACGCCCAGGTGATGGCGTCGGCGATGTCCGCCGAGGAGCCGCCGCACTTGCCGAGGACGCGCACGGGCTGGATCTTCGCGCTGTACGCGATGCCCGCGATGCCCTTGGCGTTGTCGGCGGTGGCGCCGATGGTGCCGGCCACGTGCGTGCCGTGCCAGGAGGAGTTGCTCGCCTTGGAGCCGGTGCCGCACTCGCCGTCGGTGGCGTTCCAGTCGCCCTCGTCCTTGGCGTTGTTGTCACGGCCGTTGCCGTCACGGGCGTCCGCGGAGGAGGAGATGAAGTCGTACCCGGCGACGACGTTGCCCGCCAGGTCCGTGTGCGCGGCGTGACCGGTGTCGATGACGGCGACGGTGACGCCGCTGCCGGTGGTCTTGTCCCAGGCGCCGGGGACGTTCATGCCGCCGGTGGCTTCGAACAGGTCCCACTGCTTGCCGTAGTCGGTGTCGTTCGGGGTGACCGCCATCGCGTAGGCGCGGATGTCGGGCTCCACGGACGCGACCGAGGTGTCGGCGCGGAAGGCCGCCATCACCTCGGTGAGGTCCTTCTTGGACGCCTCGCCGCCCAGGTCGACCAGGGCGGCGCCGCCGGCGAGGCGACGCTCGAACGACAGGCTCTCGCCGGTCTCCTTGCCCTTGGCGGCCGCGTCGTTCTTGGCAGCGGTGTTGGAACCGGCCTCGGTGGCCTTGGACTTGTACGTGACGATGACCTTCTCGACCGGGGCGGCCGGGAGTTCGGTCATGGCCTGCGAAGCCGGGGCGGGCTTCGGGGAGGGGCCCGCGGCGGCGGCGGACGCCACGGAGGAGGTGGCAACGACACCGGCGATCGTGGCGGTCGCGGCCACGACGGATATGAGTCTCCGCCTGGAACCGTTCAAGGTGTTCCCTTTCATGACATACGTGCGGAGCGCGGGCGGGCGGCGCGGGAACCGCGGTGCGGCGTGGGGGCCACGGTCCGCGGTTCTGGGCCGGGTCAGCCCGTGCGCCGCCGCCGGCGCTACGACCCTGGGTCAAGGCCGTCCCCGGCGTAACCCACCGTTTACATGCACCTGACACCAAAGGGCCAGGAGACGGGATTCGCCGGTGCGGCAGACAGTAGGGAACGGCGAGATGAACCCGATACGGGGAAAACCCTTGTCGCGCCCCCGAGGGCTCCTCTGCGGGGGAGGGAGACGGCCGGGCGGGAGGCCGCCGGGAATGGAGATCGCCAGGCATGGAGGCCCGGAAAGGTGGCGGCTGGACGGCTCGGGCGTGGCTGTAGCGTCGGCTGCCGCATGGACACCATCACTCTGTGGCAATTCGCTGCGCTCGCTGCCGCGTCGGCCCTCGTCGGCTTCTCGAAGACGGCCGTCAGCGGCGCCAATACGGTCAGTCTCGCGGTCTTCGCCGCCGTGCTCCCGGCGCGCGAATCGACGGGCGTGCTGCTGCCCGTCCTGATCGCCGGGGATCTGATCGCGGTTCTCGTCTACCGCCGGCACGCCCACTGGCCCACCCTGCTGCGGCTGTTCCCGGCGGTCGCGGTGGGCGTGGTGGCGGGTGCGGTGTTCATGCTCTGGGCCGACGACGACGCCGTACCTACGTCGATCGGCGCCATCCTGCTGTTGATGGCCGGGGTCACGCTGTGGCGCCGGCGCACACCCTACGAGGCGGAGCCGGAAGCGGGAAAGGAAGCCGAGGCGGCGGGGGCGGGCACGGCGTCGCGCGGTGGCCGGATCAAGGCCCGTTCGTACGGTGTGCTCGGCGGCTTCACCACGATGGTCGCCAACGCGGGTGGCCCGGTCATGTCGCTCTACCTGCTCTCCGCAGGATTCCGGAAGCTCGGCTTCCTCGGCACGTCGGCCTGGTTCTTCCTGATCGTCAACACCTCGAAGGTGCCGTTCAGTGTCGGCCTCGGCCTGATCGACGCGCGGTCCCTGCTGCTGGACGCGGCGCTGGTGCTCTTCGTCGTCCCGGGCGCGTACCTCGGCCGCACGTGCGTCGACCGGATCGATCAGCGGCTCTTCGAACAGCTGGTGATCGGGGCGACGGTGCTGGGCGGCCTCCAGTTGCTCCTGCGCTGAAACGCCTGTGTGCGGCGACGTGGTGGGCGAGATGCGCCGCGAAATGGTGCGGGAGGTGTGTTTCGTGACGAAAGTGGAGGCTTAGCGCGCCCTTTCACCCCCTTTCGTACCGGGAGAGACCCATGGCTCAATTCAACCGACGGGACGTCGGCCTGCTCGTACTGCGCGTGGGCACCGGCACCGTGCTGGCGGCACACGGCACGCAGAAGCTGCTCGGCTGGTCCGGCGGCGGAGGCGTGGAGGGGGCGGCGACGGCCATGGAGCACGCCGGAGCCGTCGCCGTACACGCGCCCGCCGGGTTCTTCGCCCAGTCGGGCGGCTACGAATACCCCGCGTTCCTCGGCTTCGCCGCGGCTGCCATCGGCCTCGCCGGCCGCCAGCGCGCCGGCGGCCGCCGGGGTCCTCACCAAACGCGGCAAGGAACAAGCGGAAGACGCGGCCGAGCCCGGGATGTAGGCGTGGCCGGCCAATACCCCGGGCGGCGGGTGGCACTCGGTGCCCCCGGCCGGCCGTCAGCCCGGAGTGCGCGGGGGCGGCACCATGGCCCACCGGATCGTCCTGGTCAGCGCGTGCCCGGTGGCACGCACACAGGTCCGCTCCAGGCCCGGCAGGTAGGGCAGCCTGAACGGCTCGCGGGCCCACGGCGGCAGCGTCGAGACCGCGTTCGCGGCGAGAACGGCGTACGGCGCCCGGGCGATCCAGGGCAGGGGCGGGTGCAGCAGAATGTAACGGGCGGCCTCACGGGCCTCTTGAGTGGCGCGCAGCTCGGGGCGGTAGGCGCCCAGCCGTTCGGCCAGCTCCGCCCGCGTGCGCGGAGGGTCGATCACGCCGAGCGCGGCCGCCACGCGCGCGGTGTCGGCTATGTACGCGTCGCAGCCTTCCGCGTCCAGTGGCTGTACGCCGTAGAGCTGGTGGGCGGACAGAAAGCTGTCGACCTCGGCAACGTGCACCCAGGCCAGCAGATGCGGGTCGGCGGCGTGGTAGGCCTCCCCGGCGGCCGTCGTCCCCCGTACCCGCTCGTGCACGGCCCGTACGCGGTCGACCGCCTGCTGTGCGTCGTCCGCCGTGCCGTAGGTCGTCACCGCCAGGAAGGTGCTGGTGCGCTGGAGGCGCCCCCAGGGATCGCCCCGGTAACCGGAATGAGCCGCGACGGCCGCCATGGCGAGCGGGTGCAGAGACTGCAGCAGCAGGGCTCTCAGCCCGCCGATGAACATCGAGGCGTCCGCGTGAACGCTACGGATCGGGCTGTCCGGGCCGAACCAGCGGGGGCCGGGTGTGCCGTGGATCCGGGCCCGTTTTTCCGCGCCCGAGGGGCCCGCGACGCGGGCGAACAGGCTGCTTCCGAGCCGCTGGCGCAGGTAGGAGGTGGCGGGCGAGGACACGTCCATACGGCCAGTATCCGTCGGCCCGGACGCGGCCCGAGGAGGGGTGACCGGCCGCTCGGGACGTGGCGGGTGTGACATACGTGGCTCGTGTTGGGGAACTCGAGAAGTGAGCGACTGACCGAGACCGAACAGAGCGACAGAGCGACTGACCGAGAGAGCAACTGACCGACTGATCGACAGAGCGGCAGCTGCCCGTCGCCCGGCTGTGAGGAGAGGGCCGTGAGTGCTCCTGATCCATTGCCCGCCGCCGACCTGGACGGTGCCGTATGTGCGGACTGAGCGGAGAAATCCGGTTCGACGGTGGGCGCCCCGACATTGCCGGGGTCGAGCGTATGACTGACCGGCTCGCCGCGCGCGGCCCCGACGGGCGGGGCCTGTGGTCACAAGGTGCCGTCGCCCTGGGGCACCGGCGGCTCAAGATCATTGACCTGTCCGAGCACGGCGCCCAGCCCATGACCGACGCGGAGAGCCGCCTCACCGGCGTCTTCAACGGCTGTGTATACAACTACCGGGAACTCCGCGGAGAGCTGGAGGGGCTCGGGCACCGCTTCTTCTCCACCTCTGACACCGAGGTGGTGCTCAAGGCCTACCGCCAGTGGGGTACCGGTTGCGTCGAGCACCTCCTGGGGATGTTCGCCTTCGCCGTGGCCGAGCACGACACGGGCCGCCTGGTGCTGGTCCGCGACCGTCTCGGCATCAAACCGCTGTACCTGGCCGAGGAGATGAACCGGCTGCGGTTCGCCTCGTCGCTGCCGGCGCTGCTCGCGGGCGGCGGCGTGGACACCTCCCTGGACCCACAGGCCGTGCACCAGTACCTGAGCTGGCACGCCACAGTGGCGGCACCGCGGACCGTACTCGCCGGGGTGCGCAAGCTCCCGCCCGCCACGGTCCGGGTCGTGGAACCGGACGGCAGGTACCACGACCACCGCTACTGGCAGCCGTTGTACACCCGCAGACCCGAGCACGCCGACATGGACGCGGCCGACTGGAGGGACGCCGTACGGGACGCTCTGCGCACGGCCGTACGCCGCCGGATGGTCGCGGACGTACCCGTCGGCGTACTCCTGTCGGGCGGCCTGGACTCGAGCCTCATCGTGGCCCTGCTGGCCGAGGAGGGGCAGACGGACCTGGCCACCTTCAGTATCGGATTCGAGTCGGAGAACGGCGAGGAGGGGGACGAGTTCACCTACTCGGACACGGTGGCGAAGGAGTTCGCCACGGAACACCACCAGCTCATGGTTCCCTCCGACCGTGTGTCGGCCGGGCTGGACGGGGCGGTCGAGGCGATGAGCGAGCCGATGGTCAGTCATGACACGGTCGCCTTCCACCTGCTGTCGGAGCAGGTCGCCAAGCAACTGAGCGTCGTACAGAGCGGACAGGGGGCGGACGAGGTCTTCGCCGGCTACCACTGGTACCCGGCGATGGCGGCCGTCGAGCGCGAGCAGGAGCCCGAGACGTACGCCGAGGTGTACTTCGACCGGCCGCACGCGGACCTGGCCCGGATGCTCCAGCCGCACATGCTGGCGGACCACGACGTCTCCGGCGACTTCGTACGCGCCCACATGGCGGCCCCGGGCGCCCAGAGCGCACTCGACGCGGCGCTCCGGCTGGACACCCACGTCATGATGACCGACGACCCGGTCAAGCGGGTCGACAACATGACCATGGACTGGGGTCTGGAGGCCAGGGTGCCGTTCCTCGACCACGAGCTGGTCGAACTGGCCGCCGCCTGCCCGCCCGAGCTCAAGCTCGCGCAGGGCGGTAAGGGAGTACTCAAGGACATCGGCCGCCAGGTGCTGCCGCACGAGGTCGTCGACCGGCCCAAGGGGTACTTCCCCGTCCCGGCGATCCGGCACATGGCCGGCCCCGTCCTCGACCGGGTGCGCGAAGCCCTGTCCGCGCCCGAGGCCCGGCGGCGTGGAATCTTCCGGGAGTCGTACGTCGCCGAGCTGCTGGCAGCGCCCGACACCCACCGGACCAAGCGGGGAGCCAACGCCCTGTGGCAGGTAGCTTTGCTGGAGATATGGCTGCAGACGCACGGAATCAGCTGATCGACGAGCGGGGCGGGCGGCAGCCGAAGGCCGCACCCGCCGCGCCTCCCCGCCTCGCGCCCGGCCCGCCCGGCCCGACCGGATCCCCGGAGCCGCACGGGCCGCCCCCGCCCGCGCCGCCCGGGTCCGGGCCTTCGCCGTTCAGGTCGACGGCTCCCGCCACGGTGCCGCTGCCGGACGCACAGGGGCTCCGGGACGCCCCGACGCCCCTGGTGGTGCACGGCTGCTGGTACCCGTCGGCCGATCCCACGGGCGAACAGGTGGCGTTCATCTGCGACCGGGGCGGCGTGCCCCAGCTGTGGACCTCGTCGGCGGAAGGGAGCGCCGCCCATCTCCTGGACGCCGACCCCGACCCGGTGACGGAGGTGTCCTGGTCGCCCGACGGGCACTGGATCGCGTACACCTCGGCTCCGGGAGGCGGCGAGCACACGCGGGTGCTGTGTGTTCGCCCCGACGGCACCGGGCGCCGGGTGCTCGCCGGCGCCGATCCGGGCCAGTTCGCCCACCTGGGCTGCTGGACACGCGACGGTTCCGCCCTGGCCGTCACCGTCGCCGAACCGGCCCCCGTACACGGCGACACGTCGCGGGGCGGACTGGCCGCCTACCTCGTCGACCCCGGGGGGGCCGTCTCGCCCGTCCTGCTCACCTCCGAGGCCGGGGCCGCCTCCTTGCGGGTGTGCGACGTCAGCGCGGACGGCCGTCTCGCGCTCGTGCGGCGCGGGCCGCGCGGGCGACGCGAAGCGACGGTGCTGCGTACCACCGGTCAAGCGACGGTCGCGGGCACCACCGGCCCGCGGACCACCTGCGTGGTGCCGGTGGCCGACGGCGATCCGTGGATCGGCCGGTTCTCGCCCGACGCACGCACGCTGTGGCTGCGCAGCGACACCGACCGCGAGTTCCCGGCCCTGGTGGCTGCCACGCTGGGGGCGGGCGGCGAACGCACGGGCCTGCGCGTGGCGGCCCAGCGCGACGGCGCGGGCCTCGAACTGCTGACCGTCTGCGACGACGGGACGTCGGCCGTACTGGCCTGGAACGTCCACGGCGCCAGCGAGCTGGAAACGGTCGCCCTGCCCGGCGCGGGTCAGGACGGCGCCGCGCCACCGCGGCCCGTGACGCTGCCTCACGAGGTGGTCACCCGTATCGCTTCCACCGGCCCGAGCGGCAGCTTTCTCGCCCTCGCCGGCTCCCGGCGCCGGCCGGGCGTGTGGAGGCTCCCCGACGGCGCAACCCCTGTCCGGACCGGCTGGTCGGCGCGTGACGAGGACGCCGCGCCGCCGGGCCGTCCGCCGGTGCGACCGGTGCCGGTGCGCCTGCGGGCCCGCGACGGGCTTCCGCTCGGCGGCTGGTACTACCGGGCACCGGAGCGTGATCCCGGACGCCCCGCGCCCTGCGTGATCCACCTGCACGGCGGTCCGGAGGAACAGGAACGGCCGGTGTTCAATCCGCTGTACCACGAACTGCTCGGCCGGGGCCTGGACGTCTTCGCGCCCGATGTCCGCGGTTCCTCGGGATGGGGCCGCTCCTTCGTCGACGCGGACCTGGGCACCGGACGGTTCGCCGCCATCGACGACGTCGCCGACTGCGCCGCGCACGCCGTCGCGGAGGGGCTCGCCGACCTCACGCGGCTGGCGGTGATGGGGCGTTCGTACGGCGGCTACCTGGTCATGGCGTCGCTGGTCTGGCACCCGGAGCTGTTCCGTACCGGCATCGCGGTCTGCGGCATGTCGGACTTCGCCACCTTCTTCGCGGGGACCGAGCAGTGGATCGCCGAGTCGGCGGCAGCGAAGTACGGCCATCCCGAGCACGACCGGGAACTCCTGCACGCGCTGTCTCCCATGACCCGCGCCGACGCGCTGCGGGCCCCGCTGCTGGCCGTCCACGGCGAGCACGACACGAACGTGCCGCCCGGCGAGTCGGAGCAGATGGTGCGAGCCGCCCGCGAACACGGCGTCCCAGCCGAGCTGTTGCTGCTGCGCAACGAGGGGCACGAGTTCCTGCGGGCGGACAACCGGCGGCTGTTCCGCCGCACCGCGGGCGACTGGATGGAACGCCACCTCAAGGACTGAGCGTCCCCGTGCGGCAGGCAGGACCCGCACCCGGCGAAGGTCTCACGTGCGCCGCACGCGTCGACCGGCGCCCGCCACCGCACCCGCCCCCACCGCCGAGGTGGCCGGCCTGCGCGTGGCGGTGCGCCGTCGTCCGCCCCTCCCACCACGGGCAGCCCTCTGCCCGGGGACCGGTGCGTGCGGGTGGCCGTGGCCGGCCGGAGCGGAATCCGTCACGCGTGTCGTCGTCTCGTCGGCGGGCTGCGGCGGCCGCTTAGGATGCCGGTATGAGACAGCAGGCATGGTGCGCGGCCGGGCCCCGTGGGGTGCGGGCGTACCTGCTGCTGGTGCTCGCTGTGCTGGCGGGTGTGGTGGCCATGCACGGCTTGGGGCCCGCTGTCCCTCCGGCGTCGTCATCCGCCACGCTGGATGTCCACCACGCGGTCACCGCCGCGGCTGCGTCGCACTCCGACGGGGCCGGGTGTGCGGACTGCGCCCACGTCCGTCACGACGACGGCGGCGCCGGCGGGCATGCCGAGCACGCCGACTCCACCTGTGCCGCCGGCGGCACGAGTGGCGCGCCCGCGCTGTCCGCGCCGGCTCTGGCCGTCGTGGCGACGTGTCCGACGGCGGACGCACCCGCACCGGTCCCCGCGTCGACGCTGGGCGGGCGGGCACCGCCCACATTGAGCGAACTGCAACTCCTGCGCATATAGGGCGGCCCCGGCGTGCCCGAGCCCCTGTGGCCGGGCCGCCGTGGAGAGCCGATCCCGTTGAGCGCACACACAGGAGTCGCATCACCATGACCGCACACCGTTCCGTGGTCCGCCGTGCCGCCACCGCCGCGGCGGCCGTGGCCACCGCAGCTGTCGTACTCACCGCCTGCGGCGGGGGGGACGACAGCCCGGGCGGGCACAACGGCCACGACAAGGCCCCGTCGCCCTCTGCGTCCGCGTCCGCCTCCGCCGAGCAGGGTGAGCCGGGGGCGCGCAACGCCGCCGATGTCGCCTTCGCGAAGGGGATGATCCCGCACCACCGGCAGGCACTGGAGATGGCCGGGCTGGCGGAGAGCCGGGCGGGGTCCGCCGAGGTCAAGAAGCTCGCGGCAGAGATCAAGAAGGCGCAGGACCCGGAGATCGAAACGCTGTCCGGGTGGCTGACCTCGTGGGGGGAGGAAGTGCCCGACGGGGACGGGGGCGCAGGGCATGCCGGGCACTCGATGTCCGGGATCATGACGGCCGAGGAGATGGCCGGGCTGGAGAAGTCCTCCGGCGAGGCGTTCGACACCGCGTTCCTCGAACTGATGGTCAAGCACCACGAGGGCGCGGTCGAGATGGCGAAGACCGAGCAGTCCGACGGCGTCAACCGGCCCGCCCAGGACATGGCCGCCGACATCGTCACGTCCCAGAGCGCCGAGATCACGCGCATGACCAAGCTGCTCGGCGAGAACTGACCGTACGGTCGCGAACGCGGGGGCGGCCGGCCGCCGCCCCCGCCCTGTGCTGGGCAGGCCAGCGGCTGGAGAGGCGGGGCCCGGCTTTCCGCCACTGGCCTAGCATCGCGGCATGCTCACCCTGCTGCACACGTCCCCGGTCCACGTCCCCGTATTCGACGCCCTGCGCGACCGGGAACACCCCGGCCTCGACCTGCGCCATGTGGTCGACGAGGAACTGCTGGCCCGGGCCCGCTCCGGCGGGCCCGGCGCCGCGGACTCCGCGCTCGCCGCGGTGCTCGCCGGAGCCGTCGACGACGGGGCCACAGCCGTACTGTGCACCTGCTCCAGCATCGGTGCGGCGGCGGAGGCGTACGCCGCGCGGCTCGGCGTTCCCGTGCTGCGCGTGGACCGCCCGATGGCTGCGGCCGCCGTCGCCGCGGCGCCGGAGCGCGACACGGTCCGCATAGCCGTGGTGGCCACCGTGGACAGCACCTTCGGGCCGACGTGCGACCTGGTACGGGAAGAGGCGGACGCGGCGGGGCGGCAGGCGGACCTGCGCACCGTGTCGGCCGAAGGCGCGTGGAAGTACTTCGAGGACGGCGACCGGGAGGGCTACCTGGACCACGTCGCGCGGGCTGTCGACGCCATCACCGGGGTGGACGCGGTGGTGCTGGCGCAGGCCTCCATGGCGGACGCGGCTGCCCGTACTCGTCCGCACATCGCCGTGCCCGTACTCTCCAGCCCGGCGCTCGGCCTCCGCGCGGCAGCGGCGGCCACCCGCTAGCGGCGTCCGCCCGCCACCCCGGAACCACCGCGCGCGATCGGCTCGATCCGCCGCTCGGACGCCGGGCCCGAGCACCGCGCGCCGTCGGCCCGCCGGCCCGTCGGCGACAGGGGGATCGTTTCCCGGTTCATCCGGCCCCCGACGTGTGGCTCCGGCGGGCGGGGGCAGCCGCACGGGGAGAAAGTGGGTCTTGATTCGTCGGATCCGTCACTCAACGGCGACAGGCAGGAGGCCAGTCATGACGCACCCGTACCCCGACCCCGTACCGCCGTCCCCCACGCCGCCCCCCGGTCCCGTCCCCGGCCCGGACCCCGGACCGCTGCCGGACCCCGGACCCCTGCCCGGTCCCGGTCCCGGCCCCGCACCGGGCCCCGCCCCCGGCCCGGAACCGCCCCCTGGCCCCGCACCGGTTCCCGGCCCGGGCCCGGTTCCGCCCGGCCCCGCGCCCGATCCGATTCCGAAGCCGCCGGGGCCCGACCCCGTACCCGACCCGGAGCCGCAGCCGGGGCCCGTCTGATCAGTCGGTGCGCACCTCCGACCGGTCACCGCCCCAGAGGGTGTGGAACGAACCCTCGCGGTCGGTGCGCCGGTAGGTGTGCGCCCCGAAGAAGTCGCGCTGCCCCTGGGTGAGGGCCGCGGGCAGCCGCTCCGCGCGCAGCGCGTCGTAGTACGCGAGCGCCGCCGAGAAGCCCGGCGTCGGTACGCCCTGCGACGCGGCCGCCGCCACCACCGCGCGCCAGTCGTCCTGAGCCGCGCCGATCTCGTCGGTGAACCCCTTGTCGGAGAGCAGGCTCGGCAGCCCCGGCTCGGCGTCGTACGCGGCCCTGATCCGGTCGAGGAACGCCGCCCGGATGATGCAGCCCGAGCGCCAGATCGCGGCCACGGCGCCGAGATCGATGTTCCAGTCGTACGTCTCGCTGCCGGCCCGGATCTGGTGGAAGCCCTGCGTGTACGACACGATCTTGGACGCGTAGAGCGCCTGCTCCACCCGGTCTGCGAAAGCGGCCGCCTCCGCCTCGCTCAGCGGCGTCGCCGTGGGCCCCGGCAGGCCGCGCGACGCCTGGCGCAGGTCCGTGTGGCCGGACACCGAGCGGGCGAAGACCGCCTCCGCGATGCCGGAGACCGGCACTCCCAGATCGAGCGCGATCTGGACCGTCCACCGCCCCGTTCCCTTCTGTTCCGCCTCGTCGGCGACGACATCGACGAACGGCTCGTCGGTGGCGTCGTCGATGTGGGCCAGCACCTCTGCGGTGATCTCGATGAGATACGAGTCGAGGCGGCCGGTGTTCCACGAGCGGAACGTCCTGGAGATCTGCTCGGGGCTGTACCCCGCGACGGCCCGCAGCAGGTGGTACGCCTCGGCGATCAGCTGCATGTCCGCGTACTCGATGCCGTTGTGCACCATCTTGACGAAGTGACCCGCTCCGTCAGGCCCGATGTGGCTGACGCAGGGGGAGCCGTCCTTCGCCTTCGCGGCGATCTTCTCCAGCAGCGGGCCGAGCGACTCGTACGACTCGGTGGACCCGCCCGGCATGATGCTCGGGCCGTGCAGCGCGCCCTCCTCGCCGCCCGAGATGCCCGTACCGACGAAGTGGATGCCGAGCGCCCGCATCTCCTTCTCGCGGCGCCGGGTGTCATCGAAGTGCGCGTTGCCGCCGTCGATGATGACGTCACCGGGTTCCAGCAGCGGCGCGAACTCCCGGATCACCGCGTCCGTCGGGTCACCGGCCTTCACCATGACGACCAGGCGGCGCGGCCGTTCCAGAGCCGCCACGAAATCCTCGGCCTTCTCGGCCGGTACGAACGAACCCTCGTCACCAAATTCTTCGACGAGGGCGTGTGTCTTGGCCGCCGTGCGGTTGTGGACCGCGACCGTGAAGCCGTTGCGTGCGAAGTTGCGGGCGAGGTTGCTGCCCATTACCGCGAGTCCCGTTACACCGATCTGGGCCTTACCACTCATGCGTGAGCTCCTGGTGTGTCCGTGTCTGCGTCCGTGGGGATACGTACCGACGGATCCGGCTGTTCATTGATCCTCAAGCCGCCCGGAGGGTTCCCGCATTCCGCCCCGGGGAAATCACGCGGGCACCGTTCGGGCCCGTTCGGAGGCCGTACGGGACCGGCCGCCACTCCTTCCACGCCCAGGACGCCGTCGGCTTCCGCCCGACGCGGTGCGCGGCGCAGTGCCCGGCCGGAACGGTCACAGGCAGCGGACCGCCCGTCAATATGCCACCGGCAGAGGTGAGTTAGCCGTATGGGCCCTTGTCACGGCAGGCACGGGGCCCGTACTTTTGCCGATTGCGACGAGTCCGACGCGTGACGTGAGTGGGGGAACCGAGCATGGCCGCATCCGGTCGACACCGCCGGTACCAGCCGAGCCGTATCAACCGTGCATCGCTGACGGTCACGGCCGGTGGCGCCGGGATAGCCCTGCCGCTCGTCGCGCCGGGAGCGGCCGACGCCGCTTCGGTGGACGTCTGGGAGAAGGTCGCCGCTTGCGAGTCGACCGGCAATTGGCAGATCAACACGGGCAACGGCTACTACGGCGGACTGCAGTTCAAGCAGTCCACCTGGCAGGCGTACGGCGGCACGGCCCATGCCCCGCGCGCCGACCAGGCCACCAAGGACCAGCAGATCGCCGTGGCCGAAAAGGTGCTCAAGGGGCAGGGGCCCACGGCCTGGCCGCTGTGTTCCGTACGGGCCGGCCTGACTCGTGGCGGCGACGCGCCGGACATCGGCACCGGGCCGAAGTCCGTCCCGAAGGCGGCGCCGCAGGGCAAGAAGTCCGCTGCTCCCACCGGCTCACGCGCCAAGGACTCCGGTCCGGCGAACGAGAAGCCGCAGGGGAAGACGAAGGGCGAGGCGAAGGGCGAGGCGAAGGGGGAGGAGAAGGCGAGGACGTACACCGTCGCCGGCGGGGACACTCTCTCCACCATCGCGGACGCCGAGGACGTCAGGGGCGGCTGGCAGCGACTGTACGCCGCGAACCGCGAGGTCGTCGGTGGCGATCCCGACCTCATCATCCCGGGCCAGCGGTTGTCGCTCGACGGCACGCAGAGATCCAAGCCTGGTTCCAAGACGCGGCCGGGAACCGGCAAGGGAAGTGAGGTCGACCGCGCCTCGGCCACCAGGCCGCCGAAGAAGGAGAGCAAATCCCCGGGGCTCACCGCCCCGGTGGACACCGGCCCCAGTACGCCCTACCGCGCGGCCGGCTCCTCCTGGGCCAAGGGCTACCACACCGGGGTCGACTTCCCGGTGCGGACCGGCACCGCCGTGAGGTCCATCGCCCCCGGCCGGGTCGTCTCGGCCGGCTGGGGCGGGGCGTACGGCTACCAGGTCGTCATCCGGCACGCCGACGGCAAGTACAGCCAGTACGCCCACCTGTCGGCGCTGACCGTCCGCGACGGCCAGCAGGTCGGCGGCGGCCAGCGCATCGGCCGCTCGGGGTCCACCGGCAACAGCACCGGCCCCCACCTCCACTTCGAGGTGCGGACCGGGCCCGGCTACGGGTCGGACATCGACCCGCTGGCCTACCTCAGGGCGGGTGGCGTCACCGTCTGAGTCCGCGAGCGCGGCCGCGCGGGCCGGGGAGCCCGCCGCCGCGGCTGCGTCGCGGTGGCTCCCGCCGACGCTGCCTGCCCCGGCTGCGCCGCCCGTCCTGCCGCTCCGGCCGGCGCCGCCGGCACCGTCCGCGCCGACGACGCCGTCAGTGACGCGGGCGTCTGCGGCGGTACACCCGGCAGCCGCGGCTGCGTGGCCGACCGCTCGGCGTGTGCCCCGAGCCGCTCCGTCGTCAGCAGGATCAGCCCGCCCGCGGCCACGACCCCGCAGCCCAGCGCCAGGGCCGTGCCGGTCGCGCCGTACCGGAAGTGCTCGCCGAAGAGCGTGATGCCCACGGCGGCCGCGACCACGGGGTTGACCACCGTGACGGTGGCGAGCGGGGCGGCCAGGCCGGCGCCCCGGTACGACGCCTGGGAGAGCATCATGCCCGCGGCCGCGAGCCCCGCGATCGTCAACAGGCTCGGCAGCTGCCCGGCCGGTCCGCCGAGGCCGCCCGACGCCGTCCAGTCGACAGCCACGGTCTTGGTGAACACCGAGGCGATACCGAAAGCGGCGCCCGCCGCCGTGGCCAGCACAATGCTGCGTACGACGGCACGGTGCACCCGCTGCGCCACGAGGAACAGCACCGCCACCCCGCCGAAGGTCACCAGCGCCACCGCCAGCCGCTCACCGCCGTCCAGCGACCGCGCGTCGGCCGTGCCCGTCAGCGACAGCAGGCCCGCGAGACCGGCCGACGCCATGATGGCACCGCGCCAGGCGGTTGCCCCGGCCCTGCGGCCCACGAACACGGCGGCCATCGGCAGCGCGAAGACGATGGTCAGCGCGCCCAGCGGCTGGACCAGACTCAGCGGCCCGTACGCCAGAGCCCCGACATGCAGCAGCGCGCCGACCCCGTTGAGCGCCACGGCGGCCCACCACGCGCCGTGGCGCAGCGGAGCGTACGGGCGGCCCGGGGTGGTGGCCGCGACGCGCTCCTGGACAATGGCCCCGGCCGCATAGGCGACAGCGGAGACCACGGCCAGCAGCACGGACAGCGCGAGAGCACTCATGTGCTACACGATCTCTCTTCAAAGCGTTCGCGTCGTCGTCCTGGAGCAGGCATTCGGTCGTACTGCCGACGTAGTACGTGCGTACCTCAGAAGTCCTCCTCCCGGCGGGATTCGCCCGCCCAGAGGTGGAGGACAACCGGCCCCCCACCTGTCACAGCGGCGTGTGAGACTTGCCCCGGCAGAAAGGGCGCAGCGGCATGGACCTGGCAGAAGTGGCATCGGTGGGCGGGTTCTTCGCGCTGCGCACCGAGGCACCCGACGGCGGTGCGCACGTTCCGCTCGCGCGGATCTACGCGGGCGACACCGCACCGCTGACGTTCCGCGTCGGCAAGGTCGCCGCGCGGCTCGGTGCCCCGGAGCGCAGAGTAGCCGCCTCCATCGCACATCTGGGGCTCGCGGCCCGGCTGTGGTCCCTCGCCCTGGGCCCCGCCGCGCTGTACGGCGAGTTCCCCGACCTCCCGCCGGACGGTCTGCGGTGGGACGCGGACCTGACGTCGCCGCACGACCTGTGGCTGGTGGAGCCGCCGCGCCCGCTGCCCGCCACCGCCGACCGCATCCGTGAGGTGGTCCAGCACGGCCATCTCCTACCCCTCGCGGAGGCGCTCCGCCGGGACGGCCGGATCTCTCGCCCGCTGCTTTGGGGCAACACGGGTTCGGCGCTGGCCGGAGCCGCCCGCGAGCTGCACGGCTGGGCGCGGAAGAACGGGCGGCCCGAGGTGGGGGAGCGGGCCCTGGTACTGGCCGCCGAGCTCTTCCGCCACCCGGACCTGCGCCGCACCGGCACCCTGGACGGCGCGTCCTTCCGCCGCCGCAGCTGCTGCCTCTACTACCGTTGCCCGTCCGGTGGCCTGTGCGGCGACTGCGTATTCGAGCGCCCTCCGCAGCGGTCTTCCGTGCAGCCCGTATCTGAGTGACCATCAAGGGAAGGCGACGAACGGGGGAACCGGGGTGAAGGTGGGACTGCTCACCCGCGAGTACCCGCCGGACGTCTACGGCGGAGCCGGGGTCCATGTCGAGTTCCTGGCCCGGGAGTTACGGTCCCTCGCCGACGTCGACGTGCACCGCTGGGGCGAGGGCGACGCCCTCGGCGCGGTCCACGGACACCACCCCGACACAGTCCTCGCGCACGCCAACGAAGCCCTGCGCGCCTTCTCCGTCGACCTGTCGATGGCCGCCGCGCTCGGAGGCTGCGACCTGATCCACTCCCACACCTGGTACACCAGCCTCGCGGGCCACATCGGGAAGCTGCTGTACGGCGTCCCGCACATCATGACCTCGCATTCGCTGGAGCCCCTGCGCCCCTGGAAGGCCGAGCAACTGGGTGGCGGCTACACCCTGTCCAGCTGGGCCGAGCGCACCGCGATCGAGTCGGCCGACGCCGTCATCGCCGTCTCGCGCGGCATGCGCGCCGACATCCTGAGCAGTTATCCGGCGCTCGAGCCCGACCGGGTGCGCATCGTGCACAACGGCATCGACACTTCGCTCTACCGGCCCGACCCGGACACGGACGTGCTGGAGCGCCTCGGCATCGACCAGGAGCGCCCGTACGCCCTCTTCGTCGGCCGCATCACCCGCCAGAAGGGCGTGCCTCACCTGCTGCGCGCGGCCCGCCGGCTCGACCCGGCCACCCAGCTCGTCCTGTGCGCCGGCGCCCCCGACACCCCGGAGATCGAGCGGGAGTTCCGCGAGCTCGTCGACGAGCTGCGCCGCACCCGTGACGGTGTGCACTGGATCGAACGGATGCTGCCGCGCCCGGAAGTCGTCCAACTCCTGACCCATGCGGCCGTGTTCGTCTGCCCTTCGGTGTACGAGCCGCTCGGCATCGTCAACCTGGAGGCCATGGCGTGTGGCACGCCCGTCGTCGCCTCGGCGGTCGGCGGCATCCCCGAGGTCGTCGACCACGGCGGCACCGGGCTGCTCGTGCCGTACGAGGAGTCGGACCCCGAGGGGTTCGAAGCGGGCCTGGCCGCCGCGGTCGACCGGCTGACCGGGGAGCGGGACACGGGGACGCGGATGGGCGCGGCGGGCCGTGAGCGCGCGGTGCGGGAGTTCGGCTGGGACGCCGTCGCGCGCCGTACGGCCGGCGTGTACGAGGAGATCCTCAAGTCCAAGTAGCGACCAAAGGGGCGGCAGATGCGCGGTGGACCTTCGGTGCTCGGGATCGTGCTGGCAGGCGGGGAGGGCAAGCGGCTGATGCCGCTGACCGCCGACCGGGCCAAACCGGCGGTGACGTTCGGCGGCACGTACCGGCTCGTCGACTTCGTCCTGTCGAACCTGGTGAACGGCGACATCCTGCGCAACTGCGTGCTGACGCAGTACAAGTCGCATTCGCTCGACCGCCATGTGACCACCACCTGGCGGATGTCCAGCCTCCTCGGCAATTACGTCACCCCGGTCCCGGCCCAGCAGCGGCTCGGCCCGCGCTGGTACTTGGGCAGCGCCGACGCGATCCTCCAGTCCCTCAACCTCGTACACGACGAACAGCCCGACTACATCGCCGTGTTCGGCGCCGACCACGTCTACCGCATGGACCCCCGGCAGATGCTGCAACGCCACATCGAGAGCGGTGCGGGGGTCACGGTCGCCGGCATCCGGGTGCCGCGCTCGGAGGCGTCGTCCTTCGGCGTCATCACGCCCGCGTCGGACGGGACCCGCATCGAGCAGTTCCTGGAGAAGCCCGCCGACCCGCCGGGCCTGCCGGGCGACCCGCGCCGTGTCTTCGCCTCCATGGGCAACTACATGTTCACCGCGAAGGTGCTTGTCGACGCCCTGCACCGGGACGCCGAGGACGAGCGTTCGGTGCATGACATGGGCGGCTCGATCCTGCCCATGCTCACCGAGCGCGGGGTGGCGCAGGTCTACGACTTCGACGACAACCACGTGCCGGGGGAGTCTCCGCGCGAGCACGGCTACTGGCGTGACGTCGGCACGCTCGACACGTACTACGACGCCCATATGGATCTGATCTCCGACCACCCGCAGTTCAGCCTGCACAACCGGCGCTGGCCCGTCTACACCCACCCCGGCCAGCTGCCCCCGGCCCGCTTCGTGTCCGGCGGCATCGCGGGCGAGTCGATCGTGAGCGCGGGCTGCTGCATCGGAGGCCAGGTCACGCGCTCGGTGCTCTCGCCGGGTGTGGTGGTGGAGGAGGGAGCCGTGGTGCAGGGGTCCGTCCTGCACGACAACGTCCGCATCGGCCGGGGAGCGGTCGTCAGGGGCTCGATACTGGACAAGAACGTCGACGTACCGCCCGGAGCGACGATCGGTGTGAACCCGGAGCGGGACGAGCAGCTCTACACCGTCTCCAGGAACGGCGTCATCGCGCTCGGCAAGGGACAGGTGGTGTCGTAACCGGTTGGTGTGAGATGCGTCGCTGCGAGGGCTCTGTGGGGGCGGGTGGTTTGGCGCCGGGCCCCCCGCTTCCGTAAAGTTCGGATTTTGGTACTTCACATGCGGCACATGCGGCACGAGCGACACGAGGACAGCAGCGGCGATGACGGTGACAGAGGACAGTCCGGCGGCGTACGACGACATCCCGGACGGCCAGGACACCCCGGCGTTCGGCCCCGGCATCGACCCGGACCGCATGGCCGTCTGCCTGAGCGTGCTCGACGAGCTCGACAAGCTGGACGTCGACCACCCCGACGCCGTCGCGGTACGCCGCGCCACCGCCGGTATCTACCGGACCGTGAAGCAGCGCCGCCGCCAGGAGCGCCGCGCCGCGAAGACCGCCCACGACCGCGCCGTCACGCACGCGACCGCGACGGGTTCCGCGGACCGCATCGACGACGAGACGCAGGGCGTCCTGCCGTCGTCGACGGCCACCGCCGAGATCGCGGGGATACTCCAGCGCCCCCGCTCCTGCTACATCTGCAAGACCCGTTACGTCGAGGTCGACGCGTTCTACCACCAGCTGTGCCAGAAGTGCGCCGCCGAGAACCGCGCCCGCCGCGACGCCCGCACCGACCTGACCGGACGGCGCGCACTGCTCACCGGTGGCCGCGCCAAGATCGGCATGTACATCGCGCTTCGGCTGCTGCGCGACGGCGCCCACACCACCATCACCACGCGCTTCCCGAACGACGCGATCCGCCGCTTCAAGGCGATGCCGGACAGCGACGAGTGGATCCACCGCCTCAAGATCGTCGGGATCGACCTGCGCGACCCGGCCCAGGTCGTCGCGCTCGCGGACTCGGTCGCGGCCGAGGGCCCGCTCGACATCCTGATCAACAACGCCGCGCAGACGGTACGCCGCTCCCCGCGCGCGTACAGCGAGCTGATCGGCGCCGAGTCCGCCCCGCTGCCCGCCGGTGAACTCCCGGCCGCCGAGGTCATCGGCGCCTTCGGCTCCGGCGCCCAGCTCTCCCTGCCCACGGCCCGCCCCGAGGGCCTCACCGCCCAGCAGGTCACCGATCTGGCGCTGGTCACGGGCTCGACGTCGCTGGCCAGGATCGAGGCGGGCACGGCGATCGACGCGGGCGGGCTCGTACCCGACCTGGACGACACGAACAGCTGGATCCAGACAGTTTCCGAGGTCGACCCGGTCGAGCTCCTCGAAGTGCAGCTGTGCAACTCGACGGCGCCGTTCATCCTGATCAGCCGGCTGCGGCCGGTGATGGCCGCGTCCGCCGCCCAGCGCAAGTACGTCGTGAACGTCTCCGCCATGGAAGGCGTCTTCAGCCGCGGTTACAAGGGCGCCGGCCACCCGCACACCAACATGGCCAAGGCCGCGCTGAACATGCTCACCCGGACGAGCGCCCAGGAGATGCTGGAGTCCGACGGCATCCTGATGACCGCCGTGGACACCGGCTGGATCACCGACGAGCGCCCGCACCCGGACAAGATCCGGCTCGCCGAGGAGGGCTTCCACGCCCCGCTCGACCTGATCGACGGTGCGGCCCGCGTCTACGACCCGATCGTGCGTGGCGAGGACGGCGAGGACCTCTTCGGCGTCTTCCTCAAGGACTACGCGCCCGCCAACTGGTAGGAATCCGGCACAGGACCGGTGCGGGACGCCCTGGACGGGGCGTCCCGCACCGGTTTTTGCGTTGCGGCGGTCCGTGACGTCCGCTGAACATGGCGTGAAGGGCAGCAGGCCGAAAGGTGACGTAAACCATCGAGCGGAACCGCGCTCATATGGGTACTCTGTTGGTCACGGACAGCCTCACCAAGGCCACTCCAGTCTGAACAACCGGCGCCACCGCGACCGAACTGCCCCATTTTCCTGACCCATCGGGCGCCCAGGTCGTCGTCGGCCCAGGCCGAGGCGACACGTCCGACGGGTTACGCGACACAAAGGAGTGCGCGGTGACGCCAGAAATGACAAAGCAGGACAAGCGTTCGCATGAACGTGGTGAACGGGCCGGTCAGCCCCGCCGCCGGAGGCCCGACGAACTGGGCAGCCTCGAGGTGTGGTCGCGCTCGGCCCCCATCCGGCTGGCCGGGTACGAGGACGACCTCGCGGAGCCGCACATCCTGCCGGGGATCGACTGAGCGAACTGAGCGCGACGGCGTCCCCCCTGCCGGGCCGACACGGCCCGGCAGGGGGGACGCCGTCCGTCAGCGGGGGCTGACGGCGGCCGGGGGCTCCACCTCCAGGAAGCGCCGCCGGCGCGGCCCCCGGTACAGCAGGGCCGTCCAGCCGAGGCGGCCGAGCTCGGCGGCACACCCGGTCAGCGCCTCCTGCTCCTCCTGGGCCGCGCCGCTGCCCGGCGGGCCGAGCCACTCCACGCGGGCCGTCCCGGGACGCTCGCCCGCGCCGACGCGATAGCCGGTCGCGATCCGCGCACCGGCCTCGTCGACGGCGGAAGGCGCGATGCCCGCAGCCTCCAGCGCCAGGGCGACGGACCGCACCACCTGGTTGATCTCCCACGCCGCGGGGACGGCCTGCGGATCGACGGTGCCCGTGTTGGCCAGGCGCCGGATCTGCATCAGCCCCTCGAAGGCGACCCGCACCTCGGCGGCCCGCCGGCTGCCGGGCGCCGGCCCGTCGCCGGTGGCGGCTTCGAACGCTCCCGCCGTCATCCCCCGCCTCCCCGTACCCCGGATGGACGGCCGATTCTGTCAGGGCGACGCCCTGCGGGCGAGAGCCGTCGGCGGCCGGAAGTCGCGCACGAGCGTGCGGTGCCACCACGCGCCGGTGTCCCGCAGTTCGCGCCAGGTGGTGAAGCGGTAGCGGTAGACACGGGCCCGGACATGAGTGGGCGGGGCGCCGGGGAAGGGGTTCTCGCGCAGCAGCCGCAGCGTGGCGGGGTCGCCCGTCAGCAGCCGCTCCAGGAACGGATCGAACCAGGCGTACGCATAGGCGGGCGAGAGCGCCGCGAACCACATCATCCAGTCGAGGCGCAGATGGTACGGCGCGAACTGGCGCGGCAGTCGGCGCGGGTCGCCTGGCTTGCCCTTGAACTCGTACGCGCGCCACACCGTGCCCCGGTGCACCACAGGTTCGTCCGTACCCTCGACGACGATCTCCTGCCGGACGCGGCTGATACTGCCGAACGCTCCGTACGCGTTGACCAGGTGGAGCGGGTCGTACGAGCGGTTCATCGCCTGGCGGCGCGAGAACAGATTTCGGGCGGGCCGGTAGCTCAGGGCGAGCAGCAGCGCCGTGACGGCGATGACCAGCACCTCGTACCAGAGCGGGGGAGCGGGAAGGGCCGGAGCGGTGACCCACGGCGAGAAGTCGACGGCCGAGAGCGCCAGGACGATCGTCAGCCAGTTCAGCCAGGCGAAATTGCCGGAGAGCACCAGCCACAGCTGGGTCAGGATCATCACGCCGGCCGCCGCGCTCGCGACCGGCTGGGGGGTGAAGAGCAGTACGGGCACCAGCAGTTGGGTCACGTGGTTGGCCGCCACCTCCACCCGGTGCAGCGGCTTCGGCAGATGGTGGAAGAACCAGCTCAGCGGGCCCGGCATCGGCTGTGTCTCGTGGTGGAACTCCAGGCAGGTCAGCTTCCGCCAGCAGAGGTCGCCGCGCAGTTTGATCAGCCCGGCGCCGAACTCCACCCGGAACAGCACCCAGCGCAGCAGCCACAGCACCAGCACGGGCGGGGCGGTGCGCTCGTTGCCGAGGAAGACCGCGAGGAAACCGGCCTCCAGGAGCAGGGACTCCCAGCCGAAGGAGTACCAGGTCTGCCCGACATTGACGATCGACAGGTACAGCGCCCACAGGACCGCCCACATCAGCATCGCGGTCCACAGCGGCAGTTGGTCCGCCGCGCCCGCCGCCAGCGCCGCCGCGAGCAGCACCCCCGTCCACGCGCACCCCGCGAAGAAGCGGTCCGAGTAGTGGAGCCGGAAGAGCGTCGGAGTCTGGCGCCAGGGCACCCGCCGGAGATACGCGGGCACAGGGAGGATGCCCCGGGAACCGATCAGTGCCCGGAACTGCAGGGCCGCGGCGAGAAACGCGACCAGGTACACGGCGGCCAGAGCCCGCTGGAAGACCAGCCGGCTCAGCCAGTAGTCGGTCGCGGCGAACCACTCCATCACGCCCATTATCGGCGTGCGGGCGCCTCCGCGGCGATCCGCCGCAGGGTCCTGCCGAGGCGCCGGGCGTACCAGTGCTGACAGGCGGGCACGACGGGTCCGGCGAGCCGGGTGTACCAGCGGCCCGCGCGGCTGAACGCGGTGACGGTGAACCACACGGTCCCGTCGTCCGCACGTTCCACGACGAACGACTCCTCGCCGAGCTCCGGATGCCGGCCGGTCGTCCCGTACGCGAATCCGATCCTGTCGTTCTCGTACGCCGTCCACACCACCTCGCACGGTGCGGCCACCCGCAGCGGCCCGACGCCGAGCGAACACTCGACGGCCACGCCGGGCGCCGCCCGTACCGCGTCCGCCCGTACCTTCACGCCCGACTCCCGGTGCAGCCGCCAGGTGGTCACCGCCGCGCCCGCCGTTTCGAAGGCGGCGCGGCCGGTGCCCACGGGCACGCGGTGGCGCAGGTGGTGGTAGCCGGCGGGCAGGGTGTCCTGCCGGGTGGCGCCGGTCTCGGGGTAGTTCAGCCTGCTCATACGGTGCTCTCCTCGAGTCGTCGCCAGGCCAGCACCGCGCACAGTGCGAAGCCCAGCGCGTTGCCCAGGCCGTGGGTCGCGGCCATCCAGGTCAGGTTGGGGTGGGGGATGCCGGTCGCTTCGCCGAGCGCCCAGCTGAGGGCCAGCAGCATCGTCGCGACGAGGACGGCGGCCGAGACGGCGAGCAGGGTGCGGGTCGTCCGGTCCTGGCGGTCGTCGCGTACGTCCTGCCAGGTCAGCAGCGCCACCGCCCACATGCCCGCGGTGAGCACGAGCGCTCCGGCGAGCTCGGCCCAGTCGTCGACGAAGTACCCGGCGAGGACCAGGAGCGTGCCGAGCGGCACGCTCAGGGCCGCGAACCGGCCCGCCGACCGGTCCGCGGCCGTCCGGCACACCAGGCCCGCCACCAGCGCGGCGGCGAAGCCGGCGAAGTGGAAGTGCGGCACGGTGAGCGCGAGGATCTCGAGGTCGAAGCCGAAAAGCTCGTGTCCGGAACGCTCGGCGACCAGCGCGAGCCCCGCGACCGACGGCGTGGCGAACGCGGTGAGCACCGCGATCTCGGCCGGGGCGAGGGAGCGCGTACGGGCCAGCCGCGCCGGGGCGTGCAGCGCGAGAGCGACCGTTCCGGCGGCGTACACCGCGGCGAGCGCGGTCGCGGCCGGGCCGCGTGGCAGCCACAGGGCGACGGCACCGGGCGCCGCGAGCAGCGGCCACAGCCGCCGGAGGCGGCTGAGCCCCGGTGAAGCGACGAGACGCAGTCCCACGGGGACGATGACGAGCATCCCCAGCATGACGATCAGGTTGACCAGCACGGACACCGCGAAACCCCCAGAGTTGAACATGTTCAATTCAATCCTGGCCCGACCCTACGGCGTTTCTTGAACGCGTTCAAGTCTTCGTTCTCCGTAGGAGGCCGAGGAGGGGCCGGGCGCCGCGCCGCCGGAGGGTCGCCGCGTGCGCTGACGCGGGGAGGGTTCACCCGCGCACTGTATGGAAATGGCTGCTGTTCTCAAGCGTGTCCCCGCCCCGCATGCGCGCGCCGTTGGGTGCGCCTAGCGTGATCCCATGGACGCGGGCGCAGGGGGTGGAGAGGCGGCGGAGTACTGCGCCTGCTGGGAGCGGGAGGAGGGCGTGGCCTGCTGCTTTTTCGACGTGTACGGATCCGAGCTGGGCCTCGGGGGATTCGACTGGGACCTCGACAGCGGCCTCATGCGGATGGACGATTCCGCCCTTGCCGTGTTCGATCTGCGCCGCGACGAGTACTCCGGCCGTCCGGAGGAGCTCGGCGTGCACGTGCCGCCCAGCGAGGGTGCCCGCCTCGACTCCCTCGTCTCCGAGGCGCTGAAGAGCGGCAGCGTCACGTACGGCGCCTACTTCCGCATCCGCTGCCGCGACGGGACCCTGCGCTGGACCCACACCCAGGGCTGCGTTCGCCGCGACGCCACCGGCCGGCCGCGCCGCATCATCGGCATCGTCCGCGACGCCACCCAAGAACTCGCCGACTCCACCGACCGGCTCGAACACGACGCGGAGAGGCGCCGCCGGACCAGCGTGGTCCAGGGCACCACGGCCGCCCTGGCCCACGCGCGCACCGTGAAGGACGTCATCGACGTACTCAACGACTCGCAGGGACTGGAGAACCTCGGGGCGACCAGTCTGGTGGTGGGACTGGTCGAAGCGGGCCGCATCCATCTCGTCGCCGACGGCCCCGACGGCTCGTTCGTGCCCGGCACGCGCTACACGCGCATCGACGAGCAGTACCCGATGAGCGAGGTGGTCCGTACCCTCGCTCCCCGCTTCATCGAGTCGCCGGAGGACTTCGCCACCTCCTACCCCGTCCTGTGGCCGCACATCAGGAGTCTCGGCATCACCTCCGCTGCCTATCTGCCCCTGATCGCCCAGGCCCGCCCAATCGGCGCGCTCGGTCTGCTCTACAGCGACCGGATCGGGTTCACGTCGGACGAACGCAACGTCCTGATCGCGCTGGGCAGCAGCATCGCGCAGAGCCTCCAGCGGGCCATGCTCTTCGAGCAGGACAAGGACCTGGCCGAAGGCCTCCAGCAGGCCATGCTGCCGCGCCGCATCCCCAACGTCCCCGGCGCGCAGATCGCCGTCCGCTACCGCTCGGCCCGCCTCGGCCGCGACATCGGCGGCGACTGGTACGACGTGATCGCGCTGCCCAACGGACGCGTGGGCGCGGTCATCGGCGACGTACAGGGCCACGACACGCACGCCGCCGCCGTCATGGGACAGCTGCGCATCGTGCTGCGCGCGTACGCCGCCGAGGGGCACACCCCGGCCACGGTGATGGCCCGCGCGTCCGTCTTCCTCGACGAGCTGGACACCGACCGCTTCGCCACCTGCACCTACGCGGAGACCGACCTGACCACCGGCGTGGTCCAGCTGGTACGGGCCGGGCACATCGACCCGCTCGTGCGGCACGTCGACGGCACGTGCCGCCGGCTGCCCGCCGCCGGCGGCATGCCGCTGGGCCTCTCCGCGGAGTTCGGGCAGCTCGACTACCCCGTCACGACCGTCGAACTCGACCCCGGCCAGACGCTGCTGCTGTGCACCGACGGGCTCGTGGAGCTGCCCGGCGCCGACCTCGACGACGGCATGCAAATGCTGTCCGCCCTGGTCCGCGACGGGCCCCGCGACCTCCAGGAGCTGGCCGACAAGCTCTGCGAAGTGGTCGACGAGCGGGGCGGCCAGGACGATGTGGCGCTGCTGCTCCTGCGTCGCAAGGGCGCGGAGGTACCGCAGACCGGCGGGCGGCTCCAGCAGCATGTCGCGCAGAACGATCCCGAAGCGCTCAGCTCCGCGCGGCACATGGTCCGTGCGGCGGTACGGGCCTGGGGCGCCCGGGAGCGGGCGGACGAGATCGAGCTGGCCGCCGACGAGCTGATGACCAACGCCCTGATGCACACGGACGGCGGGGCCATCATCACCGCCCGCGTGCTGGCGGGGGCGCAGCGCAGGCTGCGGATCGAGGTCGAGGACCGCTCCAGCGCGCTGCCGCGCCGCCGGGAGGCGGGGGAGTCCGGTGTCTCGGGGCGGGGGCTCATGCTGGTCGACCGGCTGGCGGACGTCTGGGGCGTGGAGTCGCGGGGGAGCGGCAAGTGCGTCTGGTGCGAGTTCATCGTGCCCGACCGACTTTGAACACTGCTGACCGTACCGTTCGGTAACGGTGTGTGGTCCTTACATACTTGACCGTAACCGAACGTTCGGGATTGACTGCGGCTCTCCACCGGCCTCCGACGACGTGAGGGCTCATTGAGCACGGAGCTTCTGGCACCTCTTGATCTGGCGTTCTGGCACCTCGAATCCACCGAACACCCCATGCATCTCGGCGCGCTCGCCTTCTTCGAAGGGGACGAGGAGGCCGACGGCGACCGTGTCGCGAAGCTGCTCGCCGAGCGCGCCACCGCGATCCCCCGGCTGAGAATGCGCGTACGCACCGTCTGGCTGCCCATCGGCGGGGCCGCCTGGTCCACGGCCAAGAACTTCGACGTACGCCGCCACGTCCGGCAGATCCGGCTCCCCGACGGCGACTTCGCGGCTCACGCCACCGAGATCGCCGGGGAGCTGATGGAACAGCCGCTCGAACGCGGTCTGCCGCCCTGGGAGATGTACGTCCTGACCGCGGCCGGCTCCGGCACCTTCGCCGTACTCGTCAAGCTGCACCACGCCCTCGCCGACGGCATGCGCGCCGTCGCCATCGGCGCCGGCATCTTCGACCAGATCGCGGGCGCCGGCGCGGCGGGCGCCCGGCGGGAGCGCAGCGTGCCGCCCCGGTCCTGGCTGCCGGGCCCGCACCAGGTCGTCGGCTTCGCCCGCGACCGGATCGAGGAAGTGGGGCGGGCCGTCGGCATCGGCGCGTCCGTGATGCGGGCCAGCAGGTTCGACCTGTGGGGAGCGAGCGCCTTCGCGGCGGGGTCCAGCGGCACGCGGCGGCTCGGCACCGCCGTGCTCGGCCTCGACGACGTCATGAGGATCCGCAGGGTGGCGGGCGGCACGGCGAACGACGTGCTGCTCGCCGTCGTCGCGGGCGGTCTGCGCCGGTGGATGCTGGAGCGCGGCGAACAGCTGCCCGTCGCGGACCCGCGCGCCCTGGTGCCGGTCTCCCGGCGCCGCCCCGGCGGCGCTGCGGCCTCCGGCAACAAACTGTCGGCGTACCTGGTCGGCCTGCCCGTCTCGGAGGCCGACGCCTGGGCGCGGCTCACGTCGGTGCGCCGGGCCATGGACCGCAGCAAGGCCGATGGGCCGGGGCGCGGCGCCGGTGCGGTGGCGGTCCTCGCCGACCACCTTCCGCCGCTCGCCCACCGGTTCGGCGCACCGCTCGCGGGCAGCGCGGCCAGGATGCTCTTCGACGTACTCGTGACGAGCGTGCCGTTGCCCCGCTCCACTCTCTCGCTGGGCGGCAGCCCTCTGGGCGCGATCTACCCGATGGCGCCGCTGGCCCGTGGCCAGTCCCTGGCCGTCGCCCTGACGACGTACGGCGGCCAGGTGCACGTCGGTCTTGTCGCGGACGCCAAGGCGGTCCCCGACCTGGACCGGCTGGCCGGGAGCATGACCGACGAGCTGGCAGCCCTGCTGCGGGCCGCCACGGGCTGAGGCACGCTGGGAACGTGCCTGAGCTGCCGGAAGTCGAAGCGCTGAGAGAGTTCCTCGACGAACACCTGGTCCGCCGGGAGATCGCACGGGTCGTCCCGGCCGCGGTCAGTGTCCTCAAGACGTACGACCCGCCGCCCTCCGCCCTGGAGGGCGCCGCGGTCACCTCGGTCGGCCGCCACGGCAAGTTCCTCGACATCGCCGCGGGCGGTCTGCACCTGGTGACCCACCTCGCCCGGGCGGGCTGGCTCCGCTGGAGGGACGACCTGCCGGCCGAACCGCCGCGCCCCGGGAAGGGGCCCCTCGCGCTGCGCGTCGCCCTGGCCGACGGCGCGGGTTTCGACCTGACGGAGGCCGGCACGAAGAAGAGCCTCGCCGTCTACGTGGTACGTGACCCCGCCGATGTGCCGGGCATCGCCCGGCTCGGCCCCGACCCGCTCGCCGACGGATTCGGTCGCGAGCGGTTCGCCGAGCTGCTGCACGGGGAACGGCGCCAGCTCAAGGGCGCGCTGCGCGACCAGAGCCTGATCGCCGGGATCGGCAACGCGTACAGCGACGAGATCCTGCACGCGGCGAAGATGTCGCCCTTCAAGCCCGTCGCGCACCTGACCGACGAAGAGATCACGACGCTGTACGAGGCGATGCGCGCCACCCTCGGCGAGGCCGTCGAGCGCTCGCGCGGGCTGGCCGCGGGCCGGCTGAAGGCGGAGAAGAGGAGCGGGCTGCGCGTGCACGGCCGAACCGGGGAAGCGTGTCCGGTCTGCGGCGACACCGTCCGCGAAGTGTCGTTCAGCGACTCGTCCTTGCAGTACTGCCCGACCTGCCAGACGGGCGGCAAGCCGCTCGCGGACCGCAGACTGTCGCGGCTGCTCAAATAGCGTCCGGGTTACGCCTTGATCGTCACGAGGCGCTTTCCGTCGAGCGTGCGCACCTCGAAGCGGTCGATCTCGGCGCCGCTCAGCGCCGCGCCGCCCTCGGTGCGCAGCGGTTCCTCGTGGCCCTCGACACCCGGCATCCCGTACCCCCCCGGCGGTACCGCCCAGGTGGTGACCGTCTGCTCCTCACCGTCCTTGCCGACGGCGACCAGCTCGCAGGCCAGTGGTCCTTCGACCCGTGCGAGTTCGAGCCCCACCCCCGAGCCCCAGCCGCGCTCCTGGAGCGCGACCGACGCCGAGACACCCGAGGCCGGGTCCGTCGCGGCGTACCGCTGCACCGTACCGCCGCCGTCCGCACCGGCCCGCGCCTGAAGGCCCAGCGCCGCGACCGGACCGGCGATGATCAGCGCCGCCGCCGCGGCGACCAGCCGCAAGCGGCGCCTGCCGCGGCGCCGGCGCCCCGCGTCCACCCCGGCGAGCAGCCGGTCCAGAAGTGCGGGTGCGGGGCGTTGAGGCAGCAGCACCTCCACGCCCCCGCCGGGATGGGCGTACGCGGCCAGCGCCGACTCCAGTCCGGCGAACTCGCTGAGCCGCACGGCGCACGTCGCGCAGTCGGCCAGATGTTCCTCGAAGCGGAACGATTCCGCTGGATCGAGGACGCCGAGCGCGTACGCGCCGACGTCCCGATGCCGCTGGTACGGGCTCATGGGGCAATTCCTAGGGGTCTCGCGTGGTTCGTGGGGTAACCGACGGGTCATCCTCAGATACGCAATCCACGGGGTTTCTGCTCACGCAAAGAGGCGATGCGGCCGGATTGCCGTGTGGCGGGCGGTTCTTGTGGGGCGCCCGGCGCTCCGCGCGGAACGGGACGGCCCGGCGGCGGGCCACGACACCGACCGAAGCCGCCCTCACCGCACTGGCCTGCCCGACCGTATGTCCAGGTCACCCCGCCTGCTCCTACACTCCCCACCATGTTGCGTGCACTGGCTGTCGACGACGAGCGACCGGCGCTGGAGGAACTCCTCTACCTGCTGCGTGCCGACCCCCGGGTCCGGAGCGCCGAAGGAGCCACCGACGCCACCGGGACCCTCCGCCGGATCAACCGCGCCCTCGACGCGGGCCCCGGCGGCGAGGACGCCATCGATGTCGTCTTCCTCGACATCCACATGGCCGGACTCACCGGCCTCGACATCGCCCGGCTCCTCGCCGGATTCGCCCGCCCGCCGCTCATCGTCTTCGTCACCGCCCACGAGGGGTTCGCCGTCCAGGCCTTCGACCTCAAGGCCGTCGACTACGTGCTCAAGCCCGTGCGCCGGGAACGCCTGGCCGAAGCGGTGCGCCGCGTCTGCGACCAGGTCGAAGCGAGCCCCGCACCAACGGTCGGCTTCCCGACGGCCTCCTCGCCCGGCGTGCTGCCGCAGAGCGCCGCCGCCGACCAGATCCCCGTCGAACTCGGCGGCGTCACCCGCTTCATCCCGATCGACGACATCGCGTACGTCGAGGCGCAGGGCGACTACGCCCGTCTCCATACGCACGCCGGCAGCCACCTTGTACGGATACCGCTCTCCACCCTGGAGGAGCGCTGGGCCACCCGCGGATTCGTCCGGATCCACCGGCGTCACCTCGTCGCCCTCGGCCGCATCGACGAACTGAGGCTGGACGCGGGGGCGACGACCGTGCGGGTCGGAGCCGCCGAACTCGCGGTGAGCCGCCGCCACGCGCGCGAGCTCCGCGACCTGCTGATGCGCCGCGCGCGCGGCTGACCGACGACGGCGGACGCCGCTGCCCGGCCGACCGCTGACCCGGCCCGGGCCGCCGTTCGCCGCCGTACACCTGCCGCTCGCCGCACCTGATCCGCGCACGGCCGTGCGGCCCCCGCGCGCCGCCTACGCTCGGTCGGGCCACCCGTCACAAGGAGCCCGGATGTCCGAACTCGAGGCACTGCTGGAGGAACTCCGCAGGCTGCCGCCGGCCCGGCCGTCCGACGCGCGCGACCTCGAAGCGCTGCTGACCGGGATCAAGAGCGCGGCGGGCCGCTGGGCCGATGTGCTGTACGAAGTGCGGGAGGCGGCACAGCGCATCGCGGGCCCGCGCACCGCCGCCGCCCTGGAGATCGCCTTCCGCAGGGCCGAGGAGTCGTACGTCGAGCTGGAATTCGCGCTGGACGACTGCGGCGGAAGCGGCCGAAAGCCCGGGCGGGGGCCCTACCCGGCGTAATCAGCGCTGCGTAGACTCGCGCCGATGTCCGCAGATCAGCCGTCCTCGGCGCAGCCGTCCCCGGGCCGTCCGCCGCGCCGCGAGACCGTCACCGGCGTACCCCGCAGCGCCCGGCGCCCTCCGGGGCACGCACCGGCGCGGTCCGAGATCACCGAGCAGACGACCCTGGGGGCGACGTACGTGCGCTCCCTGATGCGCAGCCAGCTGCGGACCGCGCTGATCTCGCTGGGCGCGCTCGCCCTGCTCGTCGGGTCGCTGCCGCTGCTGTTCTCGCTCCCGGAGGTCTTCACCGCCTCCGACCTGCCGTCGCCCGGGCCCTTCGTCTGGGCCGTGCTCGGCGTGGCGGTCTACCCGGTCATGTGGCTGATCGCCCGCTGGTACGTCCGGCGCGCGGAGCGGGGCGAGCGCGCGTTCAGCAAGCTCGTCGAAGGACGCTGAGTGAACCAGGCGTACGCGGTGGCCGCCGTCACCGTCGTCGTGCTCGCCACCGTGCTCATCGGCGCGCTCGGCCTGCGCATTTCCCGCACCACCTCCGACTTCTACGTGGCGTCCCGCAGCGTCAAGCCGGGCCTGAACGCCGCCGCCATCAGCGGCGAGTACCTCTCCGCCGCCTCCTTCCTCGGCGTTGCGGGCCTGGTCCTCCTCCAGGGCCCCGAAATGCTCTGGTACCCCGTCGGTTACACCGCCGGATATCTCGTACTCCTCGTCCTCGTCGCGGCCCCGCTGCGCCGCTCGGGGGCCTACACCCTCTCCGACTTCGCCGAGGCCCGGCTCGAATCGCCGCAGGTCCGCAGGCTCGCCAGCCTCTTCGTGGTCGGCATCGGGTGGCTCTACCTGCTGCCCCAGCTCCAGGGCGCGGGCCTGACACTGGAGATCCTCACCGGCGCACCCGACTGGGTCGGCGGACTCGTCGTGGCGCTCGTCGTGACGGGGGCGGTGGCAGCCGGCGGGATGCGCAGCATCACCTTCGTGCAGGCCTTCCAGTACTGGCTCAAGCTCACCGCACTGCTCGTGCCCGCGCTGTTCCTCGTCGTCGCCTGGCTGGGGGACGACGCGCCGCGCGCCAGGTTCGCGGAGCCCGCGACCTTCCGCGAGCACACCGTCGTACGGATCGACGACACCGTACGCATCGACCTCGTCCGGCCGCTGCGTGTCACCGTGTCCGGCACCGTCGACGCCCGCCGCCACGACCGCGAGCCGGTCGCGCTCGACGCGGGCGTTCACCTTGTCGGCGCGGGCACGGAGCTGGGCTTTCCCCCACACGCCCAAGTCCCGGAGAAGGCCGGCGTCGAGCGGACGGGCGCGTCCAGCTGGTCCCAGCCGCTGGCCAGCAGCCGTGAGGAGCATCCGCTGTACGCGACGTACGGACTGATCCTCGCCACGTTCCTCGGCACCATGGGGCTGCCGCATGTCGCCGTGCGCTTCTACACCAGCCCCAACGGCACCGCCGCGCGCCGCACCACCCTGGTCGTGCTCGGGCTGATCGGCGCCTTCTACCTGCTGCCCCCGGTGTACGGGGCGCTCGGCCGGATCTACGCCCCCGAGCTGTCCCTCACCGGAGAGGCGGACGCGGCGGTTCTCGTCCTGCCCGACCGCATGATCGGCGGGGTCGGCGGAGATCTGCTGGGGGCGCTGCTCGCCGGCGGCGCTTTCGCGGCGTTCCTGTCCACCGCGTCGGGGCTGACCATGTCGGTCGCGGGCGTCCTCACCCAGGACGTCCTCCCGTCCCGCGGCGTACGGCACTTCAGGCTCGCCACCGTCCTCGCGATGGCGGTCCCGCTGGCGCTGAGCATCGTGACGGTCAACGTGCCGGTCGCCGACGCCGTCGGCCTGGCCTTCGCGGTGTCCGCCTCCTCCTTCTGCCCGCTGCTCGTGCTCGGCATCTGGTGGCGGGGGCTCACGCCGCCGGGCGCGGTGGCGGGGCTCGTCGTGGGGGGCGGGGCCGCGCTGACCGCAGTGATGGCGACCAGGGCGGGACTGCCGGCCGGGGGCTGGTCGCACTCGCTGCTGGCCTGGCCCGCCGTCTGGTCGGTGCCGCTCGGGTTTCTGACGATGGTGCTGGTGTCGCTGGCGACGCGGGACCGCATACCCGCCGGGACCGCCGCCACCCTGGCCCGGCTCCACCTGCCGGAGGATCTGATGGTGAAGGACGGCGCCGGAGTGAGCGGGGGAGCGGGGCGATGACCGGAATCGAGATCGCGGCGGTGGCCGCCGCCGGCGCCGTACTCCTCGCCGCGGGGGTCGTCCTCGGCCGCGTCACCGCCCGCCACGGGCGCGGCGGGGACCTCGACCTCGGTACGCCCGTCGAGCACGCCACCTTCCACACCCTGCACACCGCCTCGCTCGCCGCACCGCCGCTGCGCGCGGGTCTGACCGAGGACACCGCCCGCAAGGCCGCCCGCCGGCTGCGCTCCCTGCTCGGGACCGAGGCACTGTGCCTCACCGACCGCGAGAGCGTGCTCGCCTGGGACGGGCCGGGCGGCGGGCACCACGGCGAGCCGGTGATGCGCCGGGTACGGGAGATGCTCGACTCCGGGCGGAGCCAGAGCGTACGCACCGACTGCGACGACCTTCAGTGCCCGCTGCGATGGGTCGTGATCGCGCCGCTGACCGGTGAGGAGGGTGTGCTGGGCGCGCTGGTGGCGTACGGGTCCCGGGAGTCGGCGGTACTGGTGCGAGCCGCGACCGAGGTGGCCCGCTGGGTGTCCGTACAACTGGAACTGGCCGAGCTGGACCGCTCACGCACCCGGCTGATCGAGGCGGAGATCCGCGCCCTGCGGGCCCAGATTTCGCCACACTTCATCTTCAACTCGCTGGCCGCGATCGCCTCGTTCGTGCGCACCGATCCCGAGCGTGCCCGCGAACTGCTCCTGGAATTCGCCGACTTCACCCGCTACTCCTTCCGCAGGCACGGCGATTTCACCAACCTCGCCGACGAACTGCGCTCCATCGAGCAGTACCTGGCGCTGGCGGGAGCCCGCTTCGGCGACCGACTGAAGGTGACCCTCCAGGTCGCCCCCGAGGTGTTGCCGGTCGCGCTGCCCTTCCTCTGTCTCCAGCCGCTCGTGGAGAACGCCGTCAAGCACGGACTCGAGGACTCCACGAGCGAGTTCAAGGTCACCATCGCCGCACGGGACGCCGGCGCCGAGGCCGTGGTCGTCATCGAGGACAACGGCGTCGGCATGGACCCGGAGCGGCTGCGGCGGATCCTCGCGGGCGAGCACACCACCTCGTCGGGCATCGGTCTGTCCAATGTCGACGACCGGCTGCGGCAGGTGTACGGGGACGACTACGGGCTCGTGATCGAGACAGGGGTGGGGGCGGGCATGAAGATCACGCTGCGGTTCCCCAAGTACCGGGCGGGAGTGCACTCCTCGGCGCCCGCCGGGCGTGAACGCGACCGTGACCGGGGCCGCGACCCCGACGGCGATCAGAAGAGGTGGATGGCGAGGTGACCGAGGGGCAGCCCCAGCTGCCAGGCCGGCGTCCACACCTTCTCGCTCTCGTCCACGCCGAGATCCGCCGCCTGGTGCCAGGGGACGGCCCCGCCGAGGTCCGCGGCGAGGAGTTCCGTGCCGCTGAGCCAGCGCCATGACGCCAGGGCCAGTTCGAGATCCGGGCCGATCTCCTCGTCGCGGCGGCCGGCGGTGGTGGTGCGATCGGCGAGTCGTTCCCGTACCCAGGTCTCCCAGGGGTGGCCGTAGGTGGTGAGCGAGAGCCACTCGTCGAGGCTGGAGATGACGCGGATGCCGGACAGCTCGTCGGCGCTGTCGGACAGATAGATGGTGAGCGCGAGCGTCTCCCGGCCCGCCCGGAACTCGATCGTGCCGGGCGGAATCAGATTGCCCGTACGGAGCAGTTCGTCGGCGATGTACTCGGCGTACAGCCAAGCCATCGGTACCGCGAGCCTGCCTCCGCTGGTGCCATTCGTACTCTCGGGCAGCACAGCACTCCACCTTCTCCCGGACTGATCTGTTCAGTGTTTCTTCGGGGCACCGCCGAGCCTTCACTCTCAGAGACGCACAGCGTGCCTTCTTTACTCAACTGGACGCTGTGGTTTCGAAATCGGCCTGCTCTGCACGGGTACGGAGGGTGAAGATCTGACGTGCGGGGCGGGTGGTACGAGGGTGCCTCAGGCGGCGTCGCGACCGTAGCCGGGAAGCACCTTCCGCAGCGCGCGCAGAGCATAGTACGTACGGGACTTGACCGTGCCCGCCGGTATGCCGAGCGCTTCGGACGCCTCCGCCACGGAACGGCCGCGGAAGTAGACCTGGGTCAGTACCTCGCGGTGCTCGCCGGGCAGCGCCTCGACGGCCTGGCGGACGTCGAGAGCGGTGACCGACCGTTCCACGTGGTCGTCGAAGAACGCGGAGTGTTCCAGGACGTCGTCGCCGACCTCGTGGGGCCTGGCCCGGCGGGCGCGCCGGGCGTCGATCGCCAGCCTGCGGCCCACCGTGAAGAGCCAGGGGCGCATCGAGTCGTGGTCGCTCGCCAGCGCCTCCGGGTGCTGCCAGGCCCGTACCAGCGTCTCCTGGAGGAGGTCCTCCGCGCGCTGCCTGTCCCCGTATGTGAGGCCCAGGAGGAAGCCGAGGAGTGCCTTGCCGTGCTCGCGCTGGAGGTCGGCGATGGCTCGTTCGTCGGTGTGCTGCTTGAGGGAGGAAGCGGAGGAAGTCACCGTTGACGCCCCTTCGGGAGACCGGGTTGCCGATGGCCGGACGGCGGCGAAGATATCCGCCGCCCGCCCGGTGCGCGGCTGTGCGGGACGCGGCGGCCGAACGGGCGGCAGGGCCGTGCGGTGAGCGGTCGAACGGTGCGACGAATGGTGCGACGAACGGTCGAATTCGCGCGTCCGTTCCGGTGACAGGAACGGCCGCGTCCCTTGACTTGCCCCCGACCAGGTAAGGATTGATTTCAGTAAAAGTCATACAAACTGAAAGTCGGTCTGATGGTGAAGCGAAAACTGCAAGGGGCGGCGGCCATGGCCGTCCTGCTGCTCGAAAGCGTTATCGCCTGCACCGGACCGCCCGCTGAGCCCTCGCCGCCCGGCTCCGTCGGCCCGGCCGAGCAGGCCGCGGGCGGGCGCGAGCAGCGGGGCTTCACCCTCGTCGCGTCGGGCGACGTACTGCCGCACGCGTCGATCATCCGGCAGGCCACCGCGGACGCGGGCGGCAGCGGCTACGACTTCGCCCCCATGCTCGCGGGCGCGAAGCCGGTGGTCTCCACGGCGGATCTGGCGATCTGCCACATGGAGACGGTGTACGGCGCCGAGGGGGGCCCGTACACCGGCTACCCCAACTTCAAGTCGCCTCCCGAGGTGGCCAAGGGGCTGAGCGCCACGGGATACGACTCCTGCTCCACCGCCTCGAACCACAGCCTCGACGCCGGGGCGGACGGGATCGACAGGACGCTCGACACGCTCGACAAGGCCGGCATCCGGCACGTGGGCTCGGCCCGGACCAAGGCCGATTCGGGGGAACCGGCGTGGCTGAACGGGGGCAGCGCCAAGGTGGCCCAGCTCGCGTACACGTACGGCACCAACGGCTATCCGCTGCCGGAGGGAAGGCCGTGGGCGGTGAACCTCATCGACCAGGAGAAGATCGTCGCCGACGCGAGGGCGGCGCGGAAGGCGGGCGCCGACGTGGTCGTCGTCTCGCTGCACTGGGGCACGGAGTGGCAGGACGCGCCCGACGAGCAGCAACTGCGGCTGGGCAAGGCCCTGACGGCGTCGAAAACCGGTGACCGCCCCGACATCGACCTGATCATCGGCACGCACGCGCATGTCCCGCAGGCGTACGAGAAGGTCAACGGCACCTGGGTCGTCTACGGCATGGGCGACCAGATCGCCGGCCCGATGGTCAACCACTCGGGCGCGCACGACGCACGCGGCAACCAGGGCACGATCGGCCGCTTCACCTTCGCGCCGCCGGAGCGGGAGGGGCAGCGGTGGCAGGTGAGCAAGGCGGAGTTCATCCCGCAGTGGTTCGACACGGAGGCGGGGCGCGTGGTCCACCTCAACACGGCGGCCGAGGGGGGCGCGGACCACGGATCTGTCCGGGACCGGATCAGGGACGTCGTGCTGAGCCGGAGGGCGGGGGAGGAGGGCCTGGTGATGGGCCGGTAGTCCCGGCCCCGCCCTGCTCTTCCTGCCCGGTTCAGGAAGGGGCTGTTCCGCTGCCGGCCGCTTCCCGAACCGGGGCCCCGCCCGACGACCGCCCCGGGCGTTACTCCTTGCCACCCGTGTCAGCCCTCGGCGTCTTCGCCAGCGCCGACTTCCGGTACGAGTAGCCGAAGTAGATGACCAGGCCGAGGGCGAACCACACCGCGAAGCGGAGCCACGTCTCCCACGCCAGGTAGGTGATCAGCCAGATCGAGGCCACCACCCCGATCGCCGGCACCAACGGCATGCCCGGCGTGCGGAAGCTGCGCGGCAGATCCGGCTTCCGGTAGCGCAATACGATCACCGCGGTGCACACCACGGCGAACGCCAGCAGGATGCCGATATTGGTCAGTTCGGCAGCCTCGCCGATCGGCAGGAACCCGGCGATCAGCGCCGACGCGACCCCCACGATCCAGGTCACCCGGACCGGCACATGCCGCGTCGGGTGCGTCTTGGCGAACCAGTGGGGCAGCAGCCCGTCGCGGCTCATCGAGAACCACACGCGCGTCACGCCCAGCATGAACGTGAACATGACGGTGAGGATGCCGATGATGGCACCCACCGCGATCACATCCGCGAGCGCGTCGAGCCCCACCGACTGGAACGCCGTCGAGAAGCCGCTCTCCGGGTCGATCTCCGTGTAGTTCTGCATGCCGGTGAGCACCAGGGTGGCGAGCACGTACAGCACCATCGAGATCGCGAGCGAGTACATGATCGCCTTCGGCATGTGGCGCTGCGCGTCCTTGGACTCCTCTGCCGCCGTCGACATGGCGTCGTACCCGAAGACCGCGAAGAACACCGTCGCCGCACCGGTGAAGGCGCCGCCGACCCCGAAGGGGAAGAAGGGGCTGTAGTTGCTGGTGTTGATGTGGAAGAAACCGACCACGATCACGACGAGCACGACCAGGACCTTCAGCACCACTACGACCGTTTCGAAGCGCGCCGCGCTCTTGATGCCCAGCGTCAGCAGATACGCGATGAACATGCACAGCACAGCCGCGAACAGATCGACCCGGTGGCCGTCTCCGGTACCGGGCGCTCCCAGCATCCAGTCGGGCAGCCCGGCGCCCAGGTCCTCGAGCAGGAAGTTGAAGTAGCCGGAGATGCCGATCGCGACCACCGCCACGATCGCCGTGTACTCCAGCAGCAGGTCCCACCCGATGAACCAGCCCGCCAGTTCACCGAGGACCACATAGCCGTAGGTGTACGCCGAACCGGCCTTCGGGATCATGCCCGCGAACTCGGCGTAGGAGAAGGCCGCCGCCGCGCTCGCCACGCCCGCGATGAGGAAGGAGATGAGGACGGCGGGGCCGGCCGTGCCGTTCGCGACCGTACCGGCAAGGGTGAAGATGCCCGCGCCGATGATGCCGCCGACGCCGATCGCGGTGAGCTGCCAGAGACCGAGGGTTCTGGTCAGCTGCTCGCTGGCGTCCCCCTCCTCGATCTGTTCGATGGGCTTGCGGCGCAGTACGCCCTGTCCCGTCCAGAGTCCGGCCATGAGTCATTCCTCCGCAGACGACTGTCGGCTGATGGCGGCTCATGATGGCCCAGACGCGGGTACGACGAAAGGCGACGTACGCCAAGTGGCGCCCTCGCCGCCGGGCCTACGGCACGACCGTGACCGGCCAGCGCCCGGCCTTCACCAGGCGCAGTGCCACCGAGCCGATGAACCGGTGGCCCGCCGACTCCGACGCCCCGACGACCACGGCGTCCGCCTTGAGCTCGTCCGCCGCGGTCACGAGGCCGTTGTACGGGTCGCCGCGGAAGGTGTGGAACTCCCAGCGCACCTCGAAGGTGCCCTTCGTCCGCTCCGCCGCGGTACGCACCTCCGCCATCAGTTCCTCGGCGATCTCCTCGGTCGTCCCCGCCATAGGCAACCCGAGGGAGGCTCCCGCCGGCATCAGCGGCTGTACGTACACCAGAGCCAGCAGCGCGTTCTGCCGTCGGGCGAGGCCGGCCGCGTAGGCGACGGCCCGCAACGAGGAATCCGATCCGTCCAGGCCGGCGACGATCACCTTGGGGCCGTCGGTGCCGCGTTCGAACTGATGGCGTCGCTGCTCTGTCACAGCAGCGAGGCTATCCGGCACCGACCGGCTCGTCCCATTGGGTACTTCGGCCCCCGCCCCCGGTGTGGGTCGGGTCCGGCGGGCTTCGGCCGTGCGAGCTATAAGTCATGAAAAACGATCAGATGTCTCCAGGACGCCGGACGATGCTGCGCCTCGCCGTCTGTCTCGGAGCCACCACCGCCGTACGGTTCTTCGGCGCCGACCCCGCCCAGACGCCGGGACGCTACCCGTCGGGGCCGCCCCCGGCGGCCGGGCCGCAGGCCGGTGCGCCGGTCAGGGTCTCGGCGTACCGGCTGCGGCCGATGACGGCGTACACCCCGCCCAGGTTCAGGCCCGCCAGGCCGCCGGTGCGGCGCAGGCCCTTCCTGCGCATGGCAGGGGTCGACCGCAGCATGGTGCTGACCTTCGACGACGGGCCCGACCCGCGCTACACCCCGGACATCCTGCGCACGCTGCGGCGCTACGACGCACGCGCGATGTTCTTCGTGTGCGGGGAGATGGCGGTCGAGAACCGGGACCTGCTCCGGGAGATGGCCGAGGACGGCCATGTCGTCGGCAACCACACCTGGTCGCATCCGCTGATTCCGCGCCTGTCCCCGGCCGGTATCCGCGCCGAGCTGGGGCGTACGAGCGACGTCGTCGAGCGGACCGTCGGGCACGCGCCGGTCTGGTACCGGGCACCGTACGGAGCCTGGAACCGCCGCTCGTTCGAGATCGGCGCGGAGCTGGGCATGGAGCCGCTGGGCTGGACCGTCGACACGCTCGACTGGCGCGAGCCGGGCACCGGGGCCATCGTCCGCCGGGTGCGTTCCGGCGCCGGCCCCGGCGTCGTCGTGCTCTCCCACGACGCGGGGGGCAACCGGCGGCAGAGCGTGGAGGCGCTGCGTACGTATCTGCCGGAGCTGCTCGACGAGGGGTACAGGATCACGGTGCCGAGCACCGCGCGGCGTGAGTGAGAGCACCACCGGAACGCCCCTGCCCGCACGCCTTCCTGGTCTCCGGCCGCCGTCCGTTCAGCGAGTGGCGACCAGGCGGGCGAAGACGACGACGTTGCCGGCGTAGCCGTTCGCACTGGAGTAACCGCCGCCGCAGGTGATCACGCGGAGTTCCGGCCTGCCCAGGTCCCCGTAGACCCGGGGGCCGGGGAATTCCTCCTTCGAGAAGACCTCGACGCCGTAGACCTCGAAGACGGCGGCGCGGTCGTCGTAGCGCTCCACCTCGATGCGGTGGCCCTTCTTGAGTGAACCCAGGTTGTAGAACACGGCGGGGCCCACCGCGTTGTCGACATGACCGACGATCACCGAGGTGCCCCGCTGGCCGGGGGCGATGCCGTTCTGGTACCAGCCCGCGAGGTTGGGGTCCTGCGGCGACGGGGCCTCGACCCAGCCCTCCGCGTCGAGCCCCACGTCCACGATGGGCGCGTTGACGCGGATGTCGGGGAGACGGATGCGGGAGGCGGGGGCATGCGGCAGGGGCCGCGCGGAGGTGTGCGGGGTCCGGGCGCCGGCGACCTCCGTGTGGCTGTCCAGGGCGGCGGCCGACGCGGGCTGCGGGGGGCCGAGGGACACGTCGGCGCCGTTGCGCATGAGCGCGAGGCCAGTGAGCATGACGAGGGCCAGGACCCCCCACGGCGAGCGTTTTCTCGGCTCGGAGCCGTTGTACTCCTGGCCCATGGCTCTCCCTTCGACGCGTCTGTACGGACGCTAAGTGCGCGGGGTGGGGGCTGCGAGACGTGAGGGGCGAACGGGTGGCGCGGTGTCCGCACGCGGAACCATGCCGTGACCCATCCGGGTAACTCGTCGTACAAGATATCTGACGGTCTGTGACCTGCGGCTCCGTCAGATCCGGACGCGCCGCACCGGCGTGTCGTCTCACCGGGGTGGACCAGCCCGAAATGCGGTAATCGCGGGGCGCGGTGAGTGTTCGTCATGGGAGGCGTTCTCGTCGATCTTCCCGGAGCACCGCTCCGGGGCGCCGTCCCGTGGAGGTTCTACGATGCGTGTTTCACGCGCCTGCCTGGTGACCGCGACGGCCCTTGCGGCGGTCGGACTCGTCGCCCCCACTGCCACCGCCACCAACGGCCCGCGCAACGTCAATGTCAACCCGTTCTCGGTCCACCAGGGCGGGGTGCTGACGGTCAGCGCCTCGGGGTGCGGCCATGGCGGCACCGTGACGTCCAACGCCTTCCAGCGGCCCGCCCACCTTCCGGCGAGCGACACCACGTCGTTCGCCACCGCCAAGATCAAGCACGACGCCACACCCGGCCACTACAACCTGGCCGTCAAGTGCAACGACAACCGGCTGGTGGCGACCCATCAGTTCACCGTTCTCGCCGGCCGGGGCGCGCGCGGCGGTGTCGGCGGGTCGCTCGGCCCTTCCGACACGGAGATGCAGGTCGGCGGCGGGCTCGTCGCCGCTGCGGCCATCGGCGGTGGCCTCTTCATCGCGCGCAGACGCCGCCTGAACCGCAGCGAGGTCTGATCGCCCGGCTGCCCGCAGGCCGTGCTCGCGTGAACGCCCGTCGCCCCGCGTCCTTACGAGGACGCGGGGCAACGGGCGTACGGGGCCGAGCCGCTCCGGCTGGTCAGTGCTGGCGGCTGCTGCGTCGCCGCAGCACGAACACCACTCCACCGGCGGCCGCGACGACCAGCGCCGCACCGGCCGCTATCTCCCCGGCGTCGATCCCACCCTGACTGCCGCCCACACCGCCCCTGGCGGGTCCGGCGGGGGAACTGGTGGCGGTGGCCGTGGTGGTGGTCGTGACGGTCGGGGTGGGCGTCGGCCGGGAGTCGCCGGCGATGGTGAGCTGCGAGGTGCCCTGCCGGCCGTCTTCCAGGCAGGTGTACGTCACCGTGTACATGGCCCCACGTTTCGCGTCCCAGTCGACGGTGGCTGTCGCCGTGTCGCCCCGGGGAACCGTGACGGTGTCGAACACGGACGAGGACGCTTCCGCGTCACTGGAGCATCCCGAGACGAACAGGGTGACCTGTCCGCCCGCGGCGATGGTGGAAGGGGTCGCGGTGCCGACCACCGCCGGTGCCTTGCCGTCGACAGCCGAGGCGGCAGGGGCGGTGAGTGAGAGAGCGGCGAGGCCGAGCGCGGCGGCCGATGTCACACGTATCGCGCGCATGGACAATCCTCCGGGTCCTCGAGGAGCAGCGGCGGAATTTTTATCCACACATGGCAGGAAATGCACCTCGATATCCCGAACGCTAGGAGCGGCGACGGCGCCGCGCGATCACAGTCGCGCAAATGGGGTATCGGCGTACGCCGCCCGGCGCACCGGCATCAGCCGTCACACCGGGCCGATGCGCGGCTTCAGCGACGATCCGGCACCGCGGCCGCAGCCCTGGCAGCCCTTGACGCGCAAGGGGCACACGGCCGCGGCGACCCTCCAGCGCGACCGCGTCGAGATCAGGCGAAGCCGCCTGGGCCGACTCGGCGGGAGCCGGGACACGGTCGCCCCAGCCGCCGCGCCGGCCGTCGTGTCTTCGCGGAACTACTTCGCCGCGTTCGGGAACAGGTCCACGAAGGGGCCGGCGGTGGCTGACAGGCCGCGGCCGAACGGGGCGTCGAAGTCCCAGATGAGGAAGAGCAGGAACGCGATCAGGGCGCTGTAGAGACCGGCCAGCAGCAGCTCACGGCCCGTGCGGCGGATCTGGAGGGTGAAGATCAGGCCCACCGCGACCAGGGCCCCGGTGATCAGGCCGAACCACACCACCCCGGGCATGGTCGCCTCCGCGCCCTGGCCCCGGGCGCCCCGCGCGTCGTCCACGGTGGCCACCTGATCGACCAGTGGCTGGTAGGCCTGGCCCTCGTGGTCCGTTTTCGGTACGTAGTCGGTGACGTCGCGGCGCAGCTGGTCGAGGAGTTCGGTGCCCCGCTCGGTGAGGCTGCCGTGGTCGGCCATGTGGCGCCATTCCGTGTTGACGACGTACGCGGCGTACGCGTCGACATCGCCACGGATACGGGCCCGGACCTCGGAGGGGTAGACCTCCGAGCGGACCCTGACCTCGTGCAGGGCCTGGGCCTCCTGGCGTACGGACTCCTGGGCGGCGCTGCGGCCCTCCCAGACGCCCGCGATGGCGAGGCCGAGGACGATCGCGTAGACCACGCCGATCATCATCGTCATGTACTCGATGACGTCCGGGGTCTCGGACGGGTCGTCGTCATCGCCGACGCGGCGGTGGTTGATGACCGTGATGGTGAGGACGACCGCGCAGGCGGACGCCATCGCGATGCTCAGGACGAGCCATTCCGACATGGGTATCTCCGTCGGCTATCGGGAGCGTGGGCGCAGTACGGCGGCGGCGAATACCGCGGGGGCCGTGACCAGGAGGGTGAGGGAGACCAGGGACGGACCGTTCTGCGGCTCCTTGCGGGTGGCCTTGCGGTACACGGGGATGGCGACCGGCGCCGGCGAGGGAGGTTTCGGCCGGGCGGACGGGGTGGGCTTGGGGGTGGGAGACGGCTTGGGCGCGGGGGCCGGCGGCGGGAGGGGCGCCGGCAGTGGTGGAGGAGGCGGAGGGGGCGGTTCGGGTGCGGCGGGAGGCGGCGGAGGTGGCGGCGGTGGAGGAGGCGGGGGAGGTGGCGGGGGAGGTGGCGGTGGCGCCGGAGTGGGAGCCGGCGGGGGCTTCGGCTTCGGGCCCGCCGTGCAGATCGCGCTTCCGCCCACGGCGACCGCCGAGCCCGACGACATCTCACCGCTGCGTGAGATGGAGGAGTACGAACAGTTGTCGGCCGCGGCCGGTGCGGGGCTCAGCAGCAGCCAGCTCAGGGTGACGGCGGCCAACAGGCGTCCTGGGAGCGGAGAGTGCACGTCCGGGAGCATGGTCCCGGCGCGTCCCCGCCACGCCACCATCCGGTCCAATTCGCCTGATGGGCGGGACTTTCCCGGCTTTGCGTTTGGGACCGGGGCGGGCGGGGCCCGAAGGTCGTGGGGAAATTTCTGCGAACGCGTTGAACACCGGGGCACCTCCGGCCCGTACCTAGGACCATGAGCGACGCACTTGAGCGTCGCAACACACCCTCGGTGCACAGGAGTCGACATGAAGACCTGGCGGAACGTCTCGCTCGCGGTGACGGCGGCGGCTGTGATGGCGCTGACGACGGCGTGCGGTCAGGACCAAGCGACCGAGTCCCCCAACGGTCAGGCCGTGGGCAACGCCAACCCCGCGCAGCAGCCCGCCGACAGCGGCTACGGCTCGGACAAGGGCGGCTACGGTGACGACGCCGCCGGCGGTGGCGCGGAGCCCAAGGCCGCAGGACAACTCGCCGTCTGGGACAGCAAGAAGCTCGGCAAGGTGCTGACCGACAGCGAGGGCTTCACGCTCTACCGGTTCGACAAGGACACCGTCAGTCCGCCGAAGTCGAATTGCGAGGGCGACTGTGCGAAGGCATGGCCGGTCGTGCTCGCGGGTGACGCCACGGCGGCCCCCGGTACGGACGCCTCGGCGCTCGGCGAGATCACCAGGGCCGACGGCACCAAGCAGCTCACCGTGGGCGGCTGGCCCATGTACCGCTTCGCCAAGGACGCCAAGCCCGGTGACGCCAAGGGCCAGGGCGTCGGCGGCACCTGGTTCGCCTCTGCCCCCGACGGCAAGAAGGCCGCTGTGGGCGCGGCCGGCGGCGACGATGCCGAGGCCGGCGGCGGTGAGGCGGACGAAGCCGAGAAGCCCGACCTCGCGGGGATGTCCGTACGCAAGGACCCCAAGCTCGGTGACATCGTCGTGGACTCCGAGGGCATGACGGTCTACCGGTTCGAGAAGGACTCGGCCTGGCCCATGAAGACGGCCTGCACCGGTGCCTGCCTCGACAAGTGGCCGGTCGTCCCGCCGGTCGAGAAGAACGACACGGAAGGCATCCTCAAGAAGGGCTTCGTCGTCTTCGACCGCCCCGACGGAGTCAAGCAGCAGACGATCGACTGCTGGCCCGTCTACACCTTCTCGGGCGACGCGAAGCCGGGCGACACCAACGGTCAGGGTGTCGGCGGCACGTGGTACGCGGTCTCGCCCGAGGGCAAGATGGTCGGCGCGCCCAAGTAGGTCCGACAGCGTCCCCACGCTGTGGCGCCCGGCCCAGGCCGGCCCGTCCCTCCGCCCCGCGCGGGAGGGGCGGGCCGGCCGTCTTTGCCGCACATGCCTGCGGCGTGTGACCGAGAACGGACCGCCAATTTCCGTTTTTGCTCGCTCTGATGCCTGCCGATCAGTAGCCTCGGCTCGAACACCGGTCTTGCTCATGACCGGTCGTCCCGTGGCGATGAGTTGGAGACATTGATGGAGCGACCCGCCTGGGCACCACAGGGCATCGACCTCACGGTGCCGAGCGTGTCCCGGATTTACGACTTCTACCTGGGCGGTTCGCACAACTTCGAGGTCGACAGGGAAACCGCCCGCAAGGCAATGGAGTTCATGCCGGGCCTCCCCAAGATCATGCAGGCGAACAGGGCATTCATGCGCCGCGCGGTGCGTTTCGCCGTGGACGAGGGCATCACCCAGTTCCTCGACATCGGATCAGGCATCCCGACCTTCGGCAACGTCCACGAGGTCGCCCAGGCAGCCGACCCCCAGGCGCGCGTGGCGTACGTCGACCACGACCCGGTCGCCGTCGCGCACAGCCAGGCCGTGCTCGCGGGCAACGACCGGGCCGGCATAGCCGCGGCCGACCTGCGCAAGCCGCAGGACATCCTGAGCAGCCCCGTCATCGGCGAACTCATCGACCTGGAGCGGCCGGTGGCGCTGCTGCTCGTCGCCGTACTCCACTTCATCGAGGACGCCGACGATCCGCTGGCGGCCGTGGCCACCCTGCGCGACGCCCTCGCACCCGGCAGCCTCGTGATCCTCACCCACGCCTCCTACGAGGGGATTCCGCTGCCCGAGCAGCAGGTGGGCGGCACGGTCGGGGTCTACAGGAACATCAAGAACCCGCTGATCATGCGTTCGCGCGAAGAGGTCGCGCGGTTCTTCGAGGGGTACGAGATGGTCGAGCCGGGACTCGTGGCGATGCCCGAGTGGCGGCCGGAGACCCCGCTCGCCCAGGAGGATCCGTTCGCCTTCTCGGGCTTCGCAGGAGTGGGACGCAAGGCGTGAGCGTGCCATCGCAGGCACCGGGACCCGGCTCCGCACCGTCGGACGGGCGGGCCGCGGCCGGCCTCGGCGACCGGGGCGACCGGGAGGACCGGGACGACCACGACGGCAGACTCGGCCGGTTCGCCACGATCTGGAGCCGGGCGATCTTCCCCGTCACCGCCACGTCCATGACCCGGCCCGAGGTCGAACGTCATCTGCTGCCGCTCGCACGGCAGTTGAGCGACGCCCTCCACCGGCGCCCCTTCGACACCGCGCCCGGCCACGAGGTCGGCGCCGCCCTGGTCGCCGCCCACTGCACCGACCCGGACGCGCTGGTCCGTACGCTCGGAGTCGTCGACTCCTACCTGGTGCTGTACTGCGCCGGGGGGGAGGACTCGCCCGCCACGACCGAGGAGCACCGGGCCCGTTGCGCCCGGCTCCAGCACGCCATCGCCGCCGGTTACGCGAAGGCGCTGCGCGAGCGGACCCTCGCCGAGCAGGAGGCCCTTGCGCGGTCGTCCCTCCTGGCGAGCAGCGAGGCCCAGCGGGCGCTGCACACCACCGAGACCCGATTGCGCGCGGTCTTCGAAGGCGCGGCGATCGGCATCGGCATCGCCGACCTCGAAGGCAACATCCTGGAGGTCAACGAGGCGCTCATGCGGATGTTCGGCGGCCTCGACCACTACACGCGCGGCCGGAAGGTGAGCGAGTGGGTCCACCCCGAGGACACGCCGCACGTGTGGAAGCTGTACGGCGAGCTGGTGCGCGGGGAGCGCGAGAGCTACCGCGTGGAGAAGCCGTACTACCGCACCGACGGCACCGTTCTGTGGACCAACCTGACCGTCTCGCTGCTGCGCGACGCCGACGGCAGGCCGCAGTACCAGCTGGCGCTCATGGAGGACACCACCGAGCGGCGGCTCCTCAACCTGCGGCTGCGCTACGAGGCCACCCACGACGCCCTGACCGGGCTGCCCAACCGCACGCTCTTCTTCGAGCGCCTGGAGAAGGCCCTGTCCGCGGGCGACGGCATGCGCTTCGGCCTGTGCTACCTCGACCTCGACGGCTTCAAGGCGGTCAACGACAGCCTCGGCCACTCGGCCGGCGACCGGCTCCTCGTGGAGGTCGCCGACCGGCTGCAGAGCTGTGCGACGGCGCCCGGCGAGATGGTGGCCAGGCTCGGCGGCGACGAGTTCGTGGCCCTGACCACGGGCCCCGACACCCGCCAGGAGGTGGACGAGCTCGCCGCCCGCATCCTGAACACGCTGGCGTCCCCCATCCGCATCGAGGGCCGCGATCTGACCGTGCGCGGCAGCATCGGCATCGTCGAAGGCCCGGCGGGCGAACGCGGCCCGGCGGAGGTACTGCGCAGCGCCGACATCACCATGTACCGGGCCAAGTCGGCGGGCGGCAACCGCTTCGAGACCGCCGACCCGGAGGCCGACGCCCGCGCCATCACCCGGCACGGGCTCACCAACGCGCTGCCCGCCGCGCTGGAGCGGGGCGAGTTCTTCATCGAGTACCAGCCGCTCGTGCATCTCGGTGACGGCAGCGTGCACGGCGCGGAGGCGCTGGTGCGCTGGTGCCATCCGCAGCACGGCGTCCTCGGCCCCGACCGGTTCATCCCGCTCGCCGAGCACACGGGGCTGATCGTCCCGCTCGGGCGCTGGGTGCTCGAGGAGTCCGTACGCCAGGCCAGGTTCTGGCAGGAGCGGCACTCCGACGGCGGGCCGCTGCGCATCAACGTGAACCTCTCACCGATGCAGCTGCACCACCCCGGCCTGGTCTCCGACACGGTGGACGTACTGGAGCGTGCGGGTCTCGAACCGGGCGCGCTGTGCCTGGAGGTCACCGAGTCGGCGCTGATCGGCGCCGACGACGACCTGCTCAAGCCGCTGCGGCAGCTCGCCGAGATGGGGGTCGACATCGCACTCGACGACTTCGGCACCGGCTACTCCAACCTCGCGAACCTGCGCAGGCTGCCGGTGAGCGTGCTCAAGCTGGACCGTTCCTTCACCCAGTCCATGCAGCAGCACCCGGCCGACACCGTCGATGTGAAGATCGTCGAAGGGATCGTGTCACTCGCGCACAGTCTCAGCCTGGCCGTGACGGTCGAGGGAGTGGAGACAGGCGCGCAGGCCGCGCAGTTACGCGAGCTGGGCTGCGACACCGCGCAGGGCTGGTACTACGCCCGGCCCGGAGCGCCCGACCGCATTCACTCCCTGCTGCTGGCCGACGCGGTCTGACGGACGCGGGAAGCGAGGAGTACGTTCTGGAGCTCGCGCGCCGCGCGCGGCGGAGCCACGTCGCTGCGGTGCGCGAGCGCGATGGTACGGCTGAGGCCGGGCCGGGCCAGGGGCGTGACCCGCAGGTCGCGCCCTGCCCGCGCCGCCACCATCCGCGGCACCACCGCGAGCCCGAGGCCGGCCCGTACGAAGCCGAGTACGGCGTCCATCTCGCCGCCCTCCACGGTGAACGACGGCTCGAAGCCCTCGGCCCGGCAGGCGGCGACCGTCAGCTCGCGCAGGTCGTACCCGTGCCGGAACATCACCAGCGGTTCGCCCTCCAGATCCGCGATGCGCACGGATCTGCCGCGCCCGGGGCGGGGCACCGAGGCGGCGGACACCACGACCAGGTCCTCGTGCAGCAGCTCGACGGTGGTCAGGGCGGGCGACGGCGTGGGCAGGGGCAGCACGACCAGGGCCAGGTCGAGTGAGCCGCGCGCCAGCTCCCGCACGAGGTCGTGCGAGCCGCTCTCCTCGATCAGCAGCTGGATGCCGGGATGCAGATCGTGGAAGGTGCGCAGTACGTCGGGGAGCAGCCCGGTGCACAGACTCGGCGTCGCACCCAGGCGCACCCGGCCGCGCCGCAGCTGGGCGAGCTCCTGGACCTCGTGGCGGGCGGTGTCGGCGTCGGCGAGGATGCGCCTGGCCAGCGGCAGCAGGGCCTCGCCGGCGTCGGTGAGGGCGATGTTGCCGCGGGCGCGGGTGAAGAGGTCGGCGCCCAGCTCCTTCTCCAGTGCGCGGATCTGCTGGGAGAGGGAGGGCTGGGAGACGTGCGCGCGCTCGGCGGCGTGGGTGAAGTGCAGGGTCTCGGCGACGGTCACGAAGTACAGAAGCTGCTGGAACTGCATACGGCCACGATATCGGCGATAGGCCTGGCCTATGGACATGAGCCGGACCATGTCTTGGACCTCTGAGGCACTCCGGCTCTAGCGTCGGGGTCATGGCACTGGCTACGCGGACGGACAGGCAACCGTCGCTCACGCGCTCGTTCTGGGGATCGACCGTCGGCAAGAAGACGGTGATGGCTGTGAGCGGCCTGATCATGCTGATGTACCTGGTCGCCCACATGCTCGGCAATCTCAAGATCTTCTTCGGTTCCGGCGAGTTCAACGCCTACGCGCACTGGCTGCGGACCATGGGCGAGCCGCTGCTGCACTACGAGTGGGCGCTGTGGGTCGTGCGCGTGGTGCTGCTCGCGGCGGTGGTGCTGCACGGTGTGGCGGCGTATCAGCTCAGCAGGCTGGACATCCGGGCGCGGCCGAGCAAGTACGTGCACAAGCGGCGGCGGGCGAGCTACGCGACGCGCACCATGCGGTGGGGCGGGATCATCCTCGCGCTGTTCATCGTGTGGCACCTGCTGGACCTGACGACGCTCACGGTGAACGAGAACGCGCGGCCGGGACGCCCGTACGAGAACGTCGTCGCGACCTTCAGCACCTGGTACGGCAACGTCATCTACCTCGTGGCGATGCTCGCCGTCGGGCTGCACGTGCGGCACGGCTTCTGGAGCGCAGCACAGACGCTGGGCGTGGGCAACGCGCGGCGCGACCGGATCCTCAAGACCGTGGCCAACGGCCTCGCGCTGGTGCTGACCGCCGGATTCGTCTCCGTACCGGTGGCCGTCATGACTGGAGTGGTGGGCTGACATGAGTGACCGCACGGACTACACCGACTACGCGACCGGTGCGCCGGTCGTCGACACCAAGGCCCCCTCCGGCCCCGTCGCCGAGCGCTGGGACACCCGCCGCTTCGAGGCCAGGCTGGTCAACCCGGCCAACCGCCGCAAGCACACCGTCATCGTCGTCGGAACCGGCCTCGCGGGTGGCGCCGCCGGCGCCACGCTCGCCGAACAGGGCTACCACGTCGTCCAGTTCTGCTACCAGGACTCGCCGCGCCGCGCCCACTCCATCGCCGCCCAGGGCGGCATCAACGCCGCCAAGAACTACCGCAACGACGGCGACTCCATCCACCGTCTCTTCTACGACACGGTCAAGGGCGGCGACTTCCGCGCCCGCGAGTCCAACGTCCACCGGCTCGCGCAGATCTCCGTCGAGATCATCGACCAGTGCGTCGCGCAGGGCGTGCCCTTCGCGCGCGAGTACGGCGGCCTGCTCGACACCCGCTCCTTCGGCGGCGTACAGGTCTCGCGCACCTTCTACGCCCGGGGCCAGACCGGACAGCAGCTGCTGCTCGGCGCCTACCAGGCGCTGTCGCGGCAGATCGCGGCCGGAAAGGTCGAGATGCACGCCCGCACCGAGATGCTCGACCTGATCGTCGTCGACGGGCGGGCGCGCGGCATCGTCGCCCGTGACCTGATCACCGGCCGCGTCGACACGTACTTCGCCGACGCCGTGGTCCTCGCCAGCGGCGGCTACGGCAACGTCTTCTACCTCTCCACCAACGCCAAGAACTCCAACGCCACGGCGATCTGGCGCGCCCACCGGCGCGGCGCGTACTTCGCCAATCCCTGCTTCACCCAGATCCACCCCACCTGCATCCCGCGCTCCGGCGACCACCAGTCCAAGCTCACCCTGATGAGCGAGTCGCTGCGCAACGACGGCCGCATCTGGGTCCCCAGGGCGCAGGGCGACACCCGTCCGCCGGCCGACATCCCCGAGGACGAGCGCGACTACTACCTGGAGCGGATCTACCCGTCCTTCGGCAACCTGGTGCCGCGCGACATCGCCTCGCGCGCCGCGAAGAACGTCTGCGACGAGGGGCGCGGCGTCGGCCCCGGCGGACAGGGCGTCTACCTCGACTTCGCCGACGCGATCCGGCGCCTGGGCCGCGAGGCCGTCGAGGAGAAGTACGGCAACCTCTTCGAGATGTACGAGCGGATCACGGCGGAGAACCCGTACGAGGTGCCCATGCGCATCTACCCGGCGATCCACTACACGATGGGCGGCCTCTGGGTCGACTACGACCTCCAGACCACCGTCCCCGGTCTCTTCGCGATCGGCGAGGCCAACTTCTCCGACCACGGTGCCAACCGCCTCGGCGCCTCTGCCCTCATGCAGGGCCTGGCCGACGGCTACTTCGTCCTGCCGTCCACCATCAACGACTACCTGGCCCGCAACCCCCACCACGACGACATCGACGCGAGCCACCCGGAGTCGGTCCGCGCCGTCGCGGAGACCAACGACCGCCTGGAGCGGCTGCTCGCCGTCGACGGCGACCGCACCCCCGACTCCTTCCACAAGGAGATCGGCGAACTCCTGTGGGAGTACTGCGGAATGGCCCGCACCGAGGAGGGCCTGCGCAAGGCGCTCGGCCGCATCCCGGAGATCCGCGACGAGTTCTGGCGGAGGATCAAGGTGCCGGGTACGGGCGAGGAGCTCAACCAGTCGCTGGAGAAGGCCAATCGCGTCGTCGACTACCTGGAGCTCGCCGAGCTGCTGTGCCTCGACGCCCTGCACCGCAGCGAATCCTGCGGCGGCCACTTCCGCGAGGAGAGCCAGACCGAGGGCGGCGAGGCGGAGCGCAGGGACGAGGAGTTCTCGTACGCCGCCGCCTGGGAATTCGCCGGTACGGGCAACGCTCCGGTCCTGCACGAGGAAGCCCTCGAATTCGCCTACGTCCACCCCACCCAGCGGAGTTACGCATGAGGCTCACCCTGCGCGTCTGGCGCCAGCGCAACGCCGAGGAACCCGGCGCCATGGTCACGTACGACGTGGACGGCATCTCCGAGGACATGTCGTTCCTGGAGATGCTCGACACGCTCAACGAAAGGCTGATCCTGAGCGGCGACGAGCCGGTCGCCTTCGACCACGACTGCCGCGAGGGCATCTGCGGCGCGTGCGGCGTCGTCATCAACGGCGACGCGCACGGACCGGAGCGCACCACCACCTGCCAGCTCCACATGCGGCACTTCGCGGACGGCGACACCGTCGACGTCGAGCCGTGGCGGGCGGGCGCCTTCCCGGTGGTCAAGGACCTGGTCGTGGACCGGTCGGCGTTCGACCGGATCATCGGCGCGGGCGGTTACATCAGCGTCCCGACCGGCGCGGCTCCCGAGGCGCACGCCACGCCCGTGCCGAAGGCCGACGCCGACTTCGCGTTCGAGCACGCCGAGTGCATCGGCTGCGGCGCGTGCGTCGCGGCCTGCCCGAACGGCTCGGCGATGCTCTTCACCTCGGCGAAGGTCAACCACCTCAGTGTGCTGCCGCAGGGCGCGCCCGAGCGCGAGACCCGGGTCCTCGACATGGTCTCGGCCATGGACGACGAGGGCTTCGGCGGCTGCACCCTGACCGGCGAATGCGCGACCGCCTGCCCGAAGGGCATTCCGCTGCCGTCCATCGCCGCGATGAACAAGGAGTGGCTGCGCGCGACGCGCAAGACGCCGCGCCGCTGACCCACGGCCGTGGTGGTTGTGGGCATGTCACCGGCTGCTGCTAATCTTCCCCCCGCAAGATCGAGATCGGCTGGCAAGCGGGGGAAGATGGCCGGGCAGACGCAACAGGGTGGCTACCGCGTTCAGAAGAGCGGGATGGACGCCGAGGCGGACAAGCTCGACCGGGCGGGCGACGACACCGGTGACATCGGCGCCGCTCTCCAGGAGCAGCTCTGTTACACGCCGGACGCCCTGGGCGGCTCGGATTCCGGCCCGGCGTTCAACAACTTCTCCCAAGCGTGGCAGGCCGAGGCCAAGGTACTGGAGAGCGCCCTGCACGAGCTGGCGGACAAGGTCCGTATCTCGAAGGCGAATTACCACGGCGCCGACGTCAGCGCGATGAACGAACTCCAGGCGAGCGGGGATGGCGGACTGACGACCATGCCGGCGCCCGCGCCCGCCGGGTCCGCACCCGGCATGCGCACCATCCCCGCCCCCGGTTCGCCCCCGGTCGGCCTTGCCGATTTCGGCTGAGCGCTGCCTTCTCCCTCCCTCTGTTGACTGCTCCGAACCGAAAGCCGGAGGCCGCAAAGCCATGCCCGACGCAGGCGAATCCACCACCGACCGCCGGGAGAAGCTCGCCGGGTACCAGCGGTCCATCGCCGGTGCCGGCGACAAGAACACCCTCATCGAGGCCATCCAGAACGCCCTGAACGTCTCGGCGCCCGTCGGCTCGCCGAGCACCCTCGACGACATCGCGAAGCGGTACGCCAAGCAGGCCGATGCGGCGAGGGACGTACAGGACCGGGTCGAGCAGGTCGCCCTCACGGGCCTGCCCGACGCCTGGGTGGGCAGTACCGGCGCCAAGGCCCAGGAGGTGGTCTCGGCGGCGGCGCGAGCGGCCGCGCAGATGGACGAGGCGATCCGCGGCGCTCGAAGGGCCCTGATCTTCCTTTCCGACGCCCTGACCACCGCGCAGTCCGAGGACAAGGGCGGCCGTGAGCAACTGCGCGAGGCGCTCGGCATGCTCGGGGGCGAGGACGGCTTCTTCGACGGCATGGTCGAGAAGGACGCCGAGGAGGCGGAGCGGCTGCGCGCCCGCAGCATCGCCTCCGCCGGAGCGAAGACCATGCACGCGGCGGCGGAGAAGGCCGACGACGCGGCCCGTGAGGCCGCCCGCGACCTGAACAAGTTCGCGGCCGAGGCCCGCGCGGGCAAGATGAAGACCGACAACATCTCCGCCGCCGACCGTCTCGTCCTGGCGGACATCGGGGTGGCGGGCAGGTCGGCCGAGTTGAACGAGTTGCTCACGCCCAACGACCTGGAGCGCTCGGGCCAGGCCATGGAACGCATGAATGCCCGCGACCAGGCGGAGTTCGAGCGGATGCTCGCCGAATCCAAGAGCCCCCAGGAGCGCGCGTACCTGGTGAAGGCCCTGGCCGCCGGATACGACCTGAACGAGGTCTCGGAGTTCCGCGACAAGATCCACGGCAAGGATCCTCAGTGGTTGCAGCAGCATTTGACGCCCGTGATTCACGTGGACGAGACCGACACCACCACCTACGCTCAGACGTTCAAAGGGGGGGAGAAGTGGTCCCAGGAGGGCCTCACCTGCGTGCCGTCGACCGTCGTCACCGGCCGTGCCATGGTTGATCCCCTCTACGCCCTCGAACTCACCGGTGGCCCCTCGGGTCAGGAGGACGACCCGGCCGCCTTCCGCGAGCGGTTGCACGATGAACAGCTGCGGTTGCATGAGGAGGGCGACGGTGCCGACGACTACGACTTCCCCTTCGGCAGCACCCCGGCTGGCATGGACGAAGAGGGCAAGACCACGATTTCCAACAATGAGATGAGCCCTCACACCGGCAGCGAGTACAGCTACCGGGAGACAGGCAGTGCGGACGCCCGGCGTGATGTCCTGACCGACGTCGAGAAGTCGGTCGCGGAAGGCAAGCCCGTACCCATCACTGTCGAGGGGAAGGACAAAAACGGTGACTGGGTCGGCCATTCGATGATGATCGTCGGTCAGGAGGGCGACATGCTGCAGATTTACAACCCTTGGGGCACCACCACTTGGGTCAGCGAGGACGACTTCATCAACGGTCACATGAACAAGGCCTCCGACAGCCGCATGCCCGACGCCACCGGCGTCCACCTTCCCGCCGAATGAGGAACTCCGTCATGCGCAATCGAATCGCAGCCGCCCTCGCCCTGGCGCTGTCCGGCGTGGCCCTGGCCGGTTGCGGCCTTTTCGGCCCCGAGACCTACGAGGTCGAAGAGAGGACCGTTGAGGTCGACGCGGGCGACGAGTTCACGCTGTCCGTACCGGCCAGTCCCTCGCTCGGCGAGAACTGGTACGTGGCCGACCCCCGTCCCGACCGTGACGTCGTCCGGCTCCAAGGCCAGGACGAGGACTATGAGGACGACGGTGGAAATGTAGGCGGAGGTGGCGGAACGCAGTCCTTCACATTCCGGGCGATCGAGCCGGGCAGCACGAAGATCAAGCTGCTGCACTGCCGTCTCGGCACGTGTGCCGCCAGCTTCGGCGACCCCGCGCCGTCGCCCTCGCCCTCGGAGTCGCCGTTCCCCGTCGCGAGCGGATCCCCCGGCGAGCACGACCGTGAGTACTTCGTCTACACCGTCACCGTCCGATGACCGGATCCGAGGCCCCCATGCCCCCCACACCCCGCCCCACCAAGACCGACGACGACTGCGCCCGCCTCGACACCACCAGGATGCTGCGCTACGGCATCCCCGCCGAAGGCCCGCACCGTACCGCCCTGTTCGGGGACGGTGCCATCGGAGCCGCGGTCGTCCTGGACCGGCTCGACGTCCTGCCGCGATCGGTCTCGTTCCTCGCCAAGGTCGTGCGCAGTGGCGGCGTGCGTTACGCGGCCCAGCTCCCCGAGCTGCTCCCGAGCCCGGAAGCCACGGACACCGTCCGCCCCTGGCTGGAGGCGGCCGGGACCGTCGCCCGCCCGGTCGTCGGCGACGAGACCACCGCCCGCTGGCTGGAGTCCGTGGCCGAACTGATCGGCCTGCGCCGTACCAGCCGCGCCCGGGGCCGCTGACCGGCGGTCAGGCCGCGGGCCGGAACTGCCGGGCCAAGTACGGCGCCGTACGGCCGGCCGCCACCCGCGCCACCTCGCCGGGTGGCCCCGCCGCGACGATCCTGCCGCCCTCGTCGCCGCCGCCGGGGCCGAGGTCGATCACCCAGTCGGCGCCCGCCACCACGGCCATGTCGTGCTCGACCACCACGACCGTATGGCCCTGGTCGACCAGTCCGTGCAACTGCCGCATCAGTACCTCGACATCGGCCGGGTGCAGCCCGGTCGTCGGCTCGTCCAGCACGTACACCGTGTGGCCGCGGCGCGTGCGCTGGAGCTCGCTCGCGAGCTTGATGCGCTGCGCCTCGCCGCCCGACAGCTCGGTCGCGGGCTGCCCCAGGCGCAGATAGCCGAGGCCCACGTCCAGCAGCGCCCGGAGACTGCGCTCGGCCGCCGGCGTACCCACGAAGAACTCCGCCGCCGCCTCGACGGTCAGATCGAGCACCTCCGCGATGCTGCGGCCCCGCAGGGTCACTTCCAGGGTGTCGGGGTTGTAGCGCGCGCCGTGGCAGTCCGGGCACGGAGTGTACGTACTCGGCAGGAAGAGCAGCTCCACCGAGACGAACCCCTCGCCCTGGCAGGTCTCGCACCGCCCGCCGGCCACATTGAACGAGAACCGCCCCGCCTTGTACCCGCGAGCCCGCGCCTCCTCCGTGCCGGTGAAGAGTTTGCGTACGACGTCGAAGAGGCCGGTGTACGTCGCCAGATTCGAGCGGGGCGTACGGCCGATCGGGCGCTGGTCCACCTGCACCAGCCGGTCCACCGCCTCCAGTCCCTCGGCCGAGGCACAGCCCGCCGCTGCCGCCGTGCCCGTGGCCGTCCGGTCCGCCAGGACGCCCGCGAGCACCTGCCCGACGAGACTGGACTTCCCGGAACCCGACACACCGGTCACCGCCGTGAACACGCCGAGCGGGAATTCGGCGTCCACACCGCGTACGTTGTGCCGCTCGACACCGTTCAGCCTCAGCACCCCCGAGGGCTTGCGGACCTCGCGCGGGGGAGCGGGCTCGTGGCCGAACAGGAAGCGGCGCGTCGCCGAATCGGCGACCTCGGCCAGACCGGCGGGCGGCCCGCTGTGCAGCACCCGCCCGCCGTGCTCGCCCGCGTGCGGACCGACATCGACGAGCCAGTCCGCGCTGCGCATCACATCCAGATGGTGCTCCACGACGAAGACCGAGTTGCCCGCCGCCTTCAGCCGGCCGAGGACGACCAGCAGGGCCTCGGTGTCGGCCGGGTGCAGGCCCGCCGAAGGCTCGTCCAGTACGTACACGACACCGAAGAGCCCCGAGCGCAGCTGCGTCGCCAGCCGCAGGCGCTGGAGTTCGCCGGAGGAGAGCGTGGGCGTCGTACGGTCGAGGCTCAGGTAGCCGAGACCCAGCTCGGTGACCACCGCGATCCGCGCCAGCAGGTCACCCGTCAGGACCCGCGCGGTCTCGTTCCCGCCCGCCGCCTGGCCCAGCACCCTCGCGAGTTGCGACAGGGGCAGCCCCGCCAGGTCGGCGATCGTACGGCCGCCGAGCGTGACCGCCAGCGCCTCGGGGCGCAGCCTGCTGCCGCCGCACACCGGACACGGCTCGGCGGTCAGGAAGCGCTCGGCCCTCGTCCGCAGCGTCTGGCTCTTGGAGTCGGCGAAGGTGTGCAGGACGTAACGCCGGGCGCTCATGTACGTGCCCTGGTACGGGCGTTGGATGCGTCCCGCGTCGCGGACCGGGTGCACGGTGACGACCGGCTGCTCGTCGGTGAACAGGATCCAGTCGCGGTCCCGCTGCTCCAGCTCGCGCCAGGGCCGGTCGACGTCGTACCCGAGCGCGTCCAGCACGTCGCGCAGGTTCTTGCCCTGCCAGGCACCCGGCCAGGCCTCGATCGCGCCTTCACGGATGGAGAGCGACGGGTCGGGTACGAGCAGTTCCTCACTCGTGCGGTGGATCCGGCCGAGACCGTGGCATCCGGGGCAGGCGCCGGCCGCCGTGTTCGGTGAGAAGGCGTCCGAGTCCAGGCGCGCGGCGCCGGGCGGATAGGTGCCCGCACGCGAGAACAGCATGCGCAGGGAATTGGAGAGGGTGGTGACCGTCCCGACCGACGAGCGCGAGGTCGGCGCCGACCTGCGCTGCTCCAGTGACACGGCGGGCGGCAGACCGGTGATCTCGCCGACCTTCGGCGCGCCGACCTGGTGGATCAGGCGGCGCGCGTACGGCGCCACGGACTCGAAGTAACGGCGCTGGGCCTCGGCGTAGACGGTGCCGAACGCGAGCGAGGACTTGCCGGAACCGGAGACGCCGGTGAAGACGACGAGCGCGTCGCGCGGGATGTCGACGTCGACGTGCCGGAGGTTGTGCTCGTCGGCGCCGCGCACGCGCACATACGGGTCGTGGGCAGGGTGCATCGGGACTCCGTACGCGGGGATTGTTGCGACAAACAGTTCGATACTAGACGGCGTCCGTGCCGCCGTCCGCGCCCGTGAGCCCCACGACGCGGGCCAGCCGCCGGTACGAGTCCAGCAGCGCCGCACGGTCGAACGTACTCGTCGCGACCAGGTACTCGTCGGCACCACTGCGGCCGAGCACCTTCTCCAGGGCGTCGGTCACCTCGTCCTCGGTGCCGTGGACGTGCCCGCGCCGCGATGCGTCGAAGAGGCCCCGCTCGCGGTCGCTCATCGGCCGGGCGAGGATCTCGTCGACGGATGCGAGCGGAGGGAACGATCCGTGCGTGCGGGAGTACGCCGACGCCCAGGCCTCGGGCACCAGGAGCCGCCCGGCCTCCTCGGAGCTGCCCGCCACGGCCACCGTGCCCGACAGGACGACGTACGGCCGTTCACTCCAGGGGGAGGGGCGGAACGCCTCGCGGTAGCCGTCGACCGCCCGCAGCATCTCGTCCTCGCCGCGTGCCGCCGCGATCACCAGCGGCAGTCCCGCAGCCGCCGCGACCCGCGCCCCGGCCCCTGTCGCCAGTACGAACGCGGGGATCCGGAGCCCTTCGGCCGGATGGGCGTGGACCTGTGGGTGCGCGCTCTGGTCGCCGGTGAAGTAGCCCAGCAGCTCGCCGAGCCGGGTGGCGAAGTCCCCGGCGTCCTTCTTGTCCCGGCCCAGGGCCCTGCGTATCCCGTCGGTGAACCCCACCGAGCGGCCGAGCCCCATGTCGATGCGGCCGGGGAAGAGCGACTCCAGCACGCCGAACTGCTCGGCGACCACCAGCGGCTGATGATTCGGCAGCATCACCCCGCCCGTGCCCACCCGGATGGTGGAGGTCGCGGCGGCGACAGCGGCGGCGAGTACGGTCGGCGCGGAACCGGCGACTCCGGGCACGCTGTGGTGCTCCGACACCCAGAAGCGGTGATATCCGAGCGCCTCGATCTTCCGTGCGAGGTCCACGGTGTCCCGCAGTGCCTGCGGGGCGTCGTGCCCCTCACGCGTACGGGAACGGTCGAGGACGGAGAACCGGGTCTGCGCGATCACTGAGCTCACACCCACTTCAACGCCTGACCCGCGTGGGGATTCCCGGCCGGCGCGGACGAATCCGCCGGCCACGTCCTAAGGTGCCGGAATGACGCAGAGCAGCAGGCCACTGGCCGTATTCGACCTCGATGGAACCCTCGCGGACACGGCGCACCGCCAGCGCTTCCTGGAACGCACGCCGCGGGACTGGGACGGCTTCTTCGGCGCGGCGCCCGAGGACCCGCCGCTGCCCGAGGGCGTGCGGATGGTCCTGGAGAGTGCGCAGGAGTGCGAGGTCGTGTACCTCACCGGGCGCCCGGAGCGATGCCGGCGCGACACGCTGGCGTGGCTCGCCGCCCAGGGACTTCCCGAGGGGCGGATCTGGATGCGCCGAGACAACGACCGGCGGCCCGCCCGTCACACCAAGCTGGACATCCTGAAACGGCTGGGCGCCCAGGGGCGGAAGGTCCGGATGCTCGTCGACGACGACGAACTGGTCTGTGTGGCGGCCGAGCAGGCGGGCTTCACGGTCGTGCGCGCCCGCTGGGCCGCCACGTCGGCCGCGCTCAAGGACGCCCAGGAGCGCGAGGGCCGCACCTGATGAGGCGGGTCACCCGATGACGTGTCTCACGCGGTGTCTTCGAGGCGGAAGCCGACCTTGAGGCCCACCTGGTAGTGCTCGATCCGGCCGTCGACGATGTGGCCGCGCACCTGTGTCATCTCGAACCAGTCGAGGCCGCGCAGGGTCTGGGAGGCGCGGTCGATGCCGTTGCGGATCGCCTGGTCCAGGCCCTCCGTCGAGGTGCCGACGATCTCGGTGACGCGGTACGTGTGGTCGGACATGCGGCGCTCCCTCTGTTCCTGCGGCGCGGGGTACGTCCCGGCGCGCGCTGCTACCACCGTGCCCCAGCAGGCGCCGGGCCGCACGTTCGGCTTCTGGCACTGTCCGTGTGCCCACACCCCGCTCCTCAAACGCCGCAGGGGCCGGCGGGTGCCGCCGGCGCTACACCGCCACCGCCAGCGACAATGCGAAACGTTCGTCCCCGTCGGTCCACCACTCGCGCAGATCCAGCCCCGCCCCGGCGAGTTCCCGGCGTACCCCCTCCCGGCGGAACTTCGCCGAGATCTCGGTGCGGATCTCCTCGCCCGCCTCGAACGCCACCGCGATGTCCAGCTCCCGGATCTTCACCGTCAGAGCCGTCCGCGCCCGCAGCCGCATCTCGATCCACTCGTGCCCGCGGTCCCACACCGCGACATGGTCGAAGTCGTCGGGATCGAAGTCCGCGCCCAGCTCGCGGTCGATGACGGACAGGACGTTCTTGTTGAACGCGGCCGTGACGCCCTGTGCGTCGTCGTATGCCGCTACGAGCGTCTCCTCGTCCTTCACCAGGTCCGTGCCGAGCAGCAGCGCGTCCCCCGGCGCCAGCAGCGACCGTACGGACTTCAGGAAGACCGACCGCTCGTCCGGCAGGAGGTTGCCGATCGTGCCGCCGAGGAAGGCGACCAGGCGCGGCCCGGGCGTTCCGGGCAGGGCGAGCCCTCGCGTGAAGTCCGCGATCAGCGCGTGTACGGACAGGGCGGGCCGCTCCTCGAGGAGCGACGCGGCCGCGGCGGTCAGCGCGCTCTCGCTGACATCGACCGGGACGTAACTGTCGAGCGCGGGCAGCAGCGCGTCCAGCAGGTGCCGGGTCTTCTCCGAGGAACCCGAGCCGAGCTCCACCAGCGTGCGCGCCCGCGTCGCGGCCGCGATCTCGGGCGCGCGGGCGATCAGGATCTCCCGCTCGGCGCGGGTCGGGTAGTACTCGGGCAGCCGGGTGATCTCCTCGAAGAGTTCGCTGCCGCGCGCGTCGTAGAACCACTTGGGCGGCAGCACCTTCGGCGTGCGGGTCAGTCCGTGCAGTACGTCGGCGCGCAGATCGGCGTCCGTCGCGTCCTCGGGCAGGGTGCGGGTCAGCAGGAACGGGCTCACGCAGTGGGCTCCTTGAGCGGGGTCAGCAGGACATCGGTGCGGGTGGCGGCGAGCAGGGTGTGGTCCGGGACCTCGCGCCAGTGCGGATCGTCGTCGTACGGCTCGGAGGCCACGATCGTGCGACGGCCCGGCTCCGCGTGGTACCAGAGGGTGTCGCCCCAGGCGGTCGCGGCGATCGTCTCGCCGTCGGTGAGCAGCAGGTTCAGCCGGGAGCCGGGGGCGGCCACGGCGAGCTCCAGAACGGTGTCGGCCAGTGCCTGGCCCAGCTCGTCGCCGTCGCGCAGCCGGTGCAGTACGAGCGCCCAGATCAGCGCCGAGTCGGACCGCGCCTCCAGGGTGAGCAGTTCGGCCGCGGGCAGCCCGCCCGCGAGCAGCGCGGCCGAGCCGGGCCAGCCCTTGAGCGCCCCGTTGTGGCTGAACAGCCAGGGCCCGGCGGCGAACGGAGCCGCCGCGGCCTCCCCGTCGGCGCCCGCCTCCGTGGCGTCGCGGACCGCCGCCAGCACGGCTCCGGCGCGTACGACCCGGGCCAGGTCGGCGAAGGAGGCATCGGCCCACATCGGGCCCGGGCGCCGGTAGCGGGCCGGCACCGGGTCGCCCTCGGCGTACCAGCCGACGCCGAACCCGTCCGCGTTGACGGTCCCGTACCGCTGGAGGCGCGGCGCCCACGCCTGGCGGTACAGCCCGTGAGCGGGCTTCACCAGCAGATCACCCAGGGGCACCGACGGCCCCAGGCAAGCGAAATGACGGCACATCAGGACATCACCCCGCCCGGCACGTCACGGGTGTCCGGCGCGTCCCTCGCCGTGCGGAACCCCGCGAAGATCTGGCGGCGTACGGGCAGATCCCAGTTGCGGAACGTGCCGCGGCAGGCCACCGCGTCGACGGCGAACGAACCGCCGCGCAGCACCTTGTGCGCACTGCCGAAGAAGACCTCGGAATACTCGCGGTACGGGAAGGCGGCGAAGCCCGGGTAGGGCAGGAAGTCGCTCGACGTCCACTCCCATACGTCGCCGATCAGCTGGCGGACCCCGAGCGGCGAAGCCCCGGCGGCGTACGCCCCCACCGGAGCGGGCCGCAGATGCCGCTGGCCGAGATTGGCCCGCTCCGGGGTCGGGTCGGCGTCGCCCCACGGGTAGCGCAGGGAGCGCCCCGCCACCGGATCGTGCCGGGCCGCCTTCTCCCACTCGGCCTCCGCGGGCAGCCGCCGGCCGGCCCACCGCGCGTAGGCGTCGGCCTCGTACCAGCTCACATGCAGCACCGGCTCGTCCTGCGGCACGGGCTCCATGACACCGAAGTGCCTCCGCAGCCACTGGCTGCCCTCGCGGCGCCAGAACAGCGGCGCGCAGAGGTCGTGCTTGCGTATCTGCGCCCAGCCCTCGGCCGCCCACCAGCGCTCGTCGGTGTAGCCGCCGTCCTCCATGAAGCGCAGGTACGCGCCGTTGCTCACCGGCACCGTGTCCATGAAGAAGGCGGGGACGAAGCGGTGATGCGCAGGACGCTCGTTGTCGAGCGCCCACGGTTCGGTGGAGGTGCCCATGCTGAACGGGCCGCCGGGTACCAGGACTTCGCGCGGCAGGTCCGCCGTCGTCGCGACCGTCGGGCGCGGCGGCGGGGGAGCGGTCAGTGCGACGGGCCCGCGCCGCAGCTGGTGGGTGATCAGCATGGTCTCGTCGTGCTGCTGCTCGTGCTGCGCCACCATGCCGAAGGCGAAGGCGGCGTCCAGCAGCGGAGTGCCGCCCAGCGGGCTGCGCTCCAGTACGTCCAGGGCCCGTCCGCGTACGTCGGCGGCGTACACCCGGGCCTCGGCAGGTGCGAGCAGCGGAAGCGAGGGGCGCTCGGCGCGCGGGTGCTCGAAGGCGTCGTACACCGAGTCGATCTCGGGGCGCATCGCGTCGCGACCGGCGACCGTCCGCAGCAGCCAGAGCTCCTCCTGGTTGCCGATGTGCGCCAGGTCCCAGACCAGCGGCGACATCAACGGGGAGTGCTGGGCGGTCAGTTCGCCGTCGTCCACGCAGTCGGTGAGCCCGGCGGTGCGTTCGCGCGCCCTCAGCAGGGCGTCGACGGCCCGGGTGCGCAGGGCTTCCGGGTCCGTGGTGCCGGAGGGGTCGCTCATGTGCGGATGTCCTTCCCGTGAGCGGGGTCGAGCAGATCGTCGGCGGGACATCGCCCGTGGATGACGTACCGCTCGGTGAACGCGGCGACGGCGCACTGCACGGCAGTGGAAGCGCCCAGGCGGGGCAGCGCGTCGAGCGCCGCGTCGAAGCAGATCACGGCAGCGGCCCGCAGCTCGGCGTCGGCCAGCCCGTACCGCGCGGCGTTGATCCACAGCGGATTGCGCGGCGCGGGCGCCGAACCGGCGGTCTCCGCGAGGGGTTTGACCGTCCGGTACGCGATTTCCGAGGCCGCTGGGTCGTCGAAGAGCGCGGTCGTCACGGCGAGCGGGACGATCCAGCCGTCCTCGCCCGGCTGCGCGTCGATCATGCGCAGCTCGAGATGGCCGCGCGGCCGCACGGGTGGAAAGAGCGTGCTCACGTGGTACTCGAGGTCGGCCCGGGTCGGCGGCCGGGGCGCCCCGGAGCGTATCCAGGAGCGGAACGACAGCCCCTCCGGGACGTGCCACGGCTCGTCGGCCACGCCTCTCACGCACATCACCGGGGCGTCCAGCACACGGTCCGTCCACGCACCGCGCGGCTCCGCGTCGAGCGGCGGGGCGAAGGAGCGGCCGGGCTCGATCTCCGTCCACAGGGCCTGCCGGGTGGACCGCCAGCCGGTACGGCGCCGGTGGTGGAAGGGGGAGTTGGCGAACGCGGCCGACAGTACGGCGCCGAGGAGGTGGGCGAGCAGCCAGCGCCGCCCGTAGCCGAGCGGGCCCGGCTCCTCGTGACCCGCGTCCAGACAGACCTGGACGGAGGCCGACGAGCACATCATCGCCCGGCCTGCCGGACCCGCCCGGTCGAGATACGTCTCCATTGCGTCGTAACGGGGTTCGCGCAGGAGTCGCTTCGGGGGGTGCCAGGGATCGGTCCCGATACCGGTGAGGCCCAGCTCCCGGGAGCGCAGAACGGCGCGTACGGCGTCCAGATCCGCGGAGACGGAGTCGACGCACTCCGTCAGGGAGGGGGCCGGGAAGGAGCTGAGTTCCAGCTGGCCGCCCGGCTCGACAGTGAGGGCCGAGTGCAGCGGCAGAGTCCGCAGTGCGGTCATGGCCGCTTCGAGGCGGGCGGGTTCGACGGGAAGTTCGGGGAGGTGGAGCTCGTGGACGAACCATTCGAGTTCGACGCCTACAGTGCTCGGCGGACCCGTCTTGAAACAGATACCGCGCAGTAATGCTTCCGCACCGGCCTCGGTGACCGGCGGGCCTTCTGGTACGAAGTCACCCGTGGGCATGGCCTGCGCCTCCTGCCTGATCGTGTGGAGTCCGCCCCGGGACCGGGACGGGCATCGCACCCCAGCTAAAGCCACAGACGCAGAATCGCACAAGAGTGTCCTGTCGGCGCGGAAACCCCGTTGCGCCCGGGCACCGCCCTCGCCGACGATCTCACTGTGAGTGCACGACTGCGCGGAATCGCGAAAGAGACCGAAGAGATCGTCCGGGCCGGCCGGTACGCCGCCCCGGGCGGCCGTGGCGTGCCCATCGGCGAGGCGCTGGCCGCCGCGCTCGCGGGGACCAGGGTCTACGGCCCCGACCCGGTCGTCGTGGTGCCGGACACGGACCGTACGACGGCCTTCGAGGTCACCGCAGAGAGCAGCCTGCAGGCGGCGCGCAGGCTGAACGGCGCACGACCCGGCCCGGTCGTCGTGCTCAACTTCGCCTCGGCGCGCAATCCGGGCGGCGGGTACCTGAACGGCGCACAGGCGCAGGAGGAGGCTCTGTGCCGCGCCTCCGCGCTGTACGCGACGCTTCTGCGCGCCCCCGGGTTCTACGCCCACCACCGGGCCGACCGCAGCCCCTTCTACTCCGACCGGGTCATTCACTCGCCCGGAGTACCGGTCTTCCGCGACGACCGCGGCGCGCTGCTCGCAGCGCCGTACACCGTGGGGTTCCTGACGTCGCCCGCGCCCAACGCGGGGGTGATCCGCAGCCGGGAGCCCGGGGAGGCGCACCGCATCCCGGCGGCGCTCGTGGCTCGCGCCGGGCGGGTCCTGGAGACGGCCGCGGCCTGCGGCTACCGGCGGCTCGTGCTGGGGGCCTGGGGATGCGGCGTCTTCATGAACGATCCCGCGGCCGTGGCGGGCGCGTTCCACGCGCACCTCACCGGCGAGGGCCGATTCTCCGGGCACTTCGACGAGGTGGTCTTCGGAGTACTGGACCGCACGCGGGAGGCGTCCGTGCTGAACGCCTTCCGTACGGTGTTCGCCGCGCAGACGGGGCCCGGCGCGCGGGCGGGGGCCGACGCGCAGGCAGGTCCCGTCCCGCAGGCGTAGTCCGCCGCACGGAGGGGCACGGCGCCGCTCAGCTCCAGCCGTAGCGTTCCCGCAGGCGCCGCACCACCCGGTCGAAGCGCGGCCGGTCCAGGGCGCACGCCTCCCGGCGCATCCCGTCCTCGTGCACCCGCAGCACCCGGTCGAGGTCGACCCAGGACTCGCGCCCCAGGGCGTCCCAGGGACCCGAACCGATCGCCGCCCACTCGCGGTCGTGGTCGTGCCGCTTGCTGGACAGCCGTACGGCGAGCAACGTGCCGGTCGCCTCGCGGGCGACGACGAGCACCGGCCGGTCCTTGCCGCGCCCGTCGTTCTCCTCGAACGGCACCCAGGTCCAGACGATCTCGCCCGGGTCGGGATCTCCGTCGCGGTCCGGCGCGTAGGAGGTCCGCACCGGACCGGTCGTACGGGGGTCGGCCTCGGTGGTCGCGGCGGGGCCGCGCCGGCCGGGCTGTTCGGTGATGTCGTCGGAAGAAGTCGTCACCCGGGTGAGGTTAGGGCCTGGACGGCCCAGTCCGCGGAGCGGGCCCCGCTGCCGGACCACAGGCTCGGTCCATGGCCACACGTATCCTGATCGCCCTCGTCGCAGCCGGACTCATAGTCACGGCGACGCAGCTTCCGGACCCCGCCGGACCGGACCACGCCGGACAGGCCCCCGCGAGAACGGCGTCAGCCGGACCGGCCCCTGCCCGTCCCCGCGCTGCCCCCCTTCGCGCCGCGGAGCCCCGTACGGTCTCCGCCTGGCTTCCGTACTGGGACCAGGAAGGGGCGTACCGCGACGCGTTGGATCACGCCGCGCAACTGCACACCGTCAGCCCCTTCTGGTACCGGGCCGTCTCGGCCGGGCGGATCGACGGCCACCCCGGAGCCGGAGAGCGGCGCGTCGTCGACGGGCTCCACGCCGCCGGCGTCAAGGTCGTGCCGACCGTGATGGAGACGATGAAACCCGGCGCACTCGGCTCGATCCTCACCAGCCCCACGCGCCGCGCGACTCACATTCGTGCGCTCCTGGAAATCGCCAAGAGCCGCCACTACGACGGTCTCGATCTCGACTACGAGTCCATCGGCGCGACCGGTGACGCCACGTACCAAGAGGTCCGGGCCGGCTACGCGAAGCTGGTCGAAGGCGTCTGCCGGGCACTGCGCAAGGTGGACAAGCAGTGCGTCGTCACCGTGGCGCCCAAGACGGCGTCCAGCGGTCGCATCTGGGACTACACCGCCATCGGGCGCGCGGCCGACCGGATGCGCATCATGGCGTACGACCACCACTGGAAGGGCGGCAAACCGGGCCCGCTCTCCACCCCGCGGTGGTACGACGAGATCCTGCGCACCGCCACCGCGGCGGTCCCGGCCGGCAAGATCGAGCTCGGGCTCCCGGCGTACGGGTGGGACTGGCCGGCCGACGGCAGGTCCCGGGCGAAGCACGTCACATGGAAAGAGGCGGAGGCGCTGCGCCGCGCGAAGGGCGCGCCGTACACCCTCGACCCGGTGTCCCGGACACCGCACTTCAGCTACTGGGACGGTGAGCAGCGGCGCGAAGTCTGGTACCAGGACGCGCCGGGCGTCGCCGAACACCTGCCGGTGCTGCGCAAGTACGGCGTCGCCAACACGGCCCTGTGGGCGCTGAACTTCGAGGACCCGGACCTGTGGGCGGTCCTGGCGCGCGGCTGAGCGGCTGACGGGGTTGAAGCGGTCTACGGGCCGGCCGGCCCCCGGGTGTGCCGTCCGGCCCGTACACACACGAGAGATCAGATCCAGCCGTCCAGCGACGTCATGAACGCGTCGAAGTCGTCACGGTGGATGGTGTGCCCGGCGCCGCGCACCGTACGCACCTCGAACCCGCGCTCCGCCAGCACGGCCGCCTTCGCCGCGTCGATGAGGAAGCTCGGGTCGGCGAGCTGCACCAGGGAGGGGACGACGGGCTCGGCGGGCAGCAGATCGACGCCGGACAGCGCGGCGAGGCCGAGCGCCGACGCCTCGTCCCAGACGCGGAGGGTCTCCAGCTCGATGTCGATGTCCGCCGCGTCCCAGCGCGGATTCATCGCCGCTATCCGCTCCCGGGGAGCCGCCTTGAACTGGGCGAACATCTCCGGTCCGAAGCCCTCTTCCGCTGTGGCGAGGTGCCACGCCGGGTCGGAGAAGACCGCGCGCCGCGGCCGCAGCCGGTCCACGGCGAGCGACAGGGTGAGGCCGCCGAGAGAGTGGCCGATGGCGAGTTCGGCGCCCGCCGGGAGGGTCTCGACGACGTCGTCGGCGAAGATCTCCGGGGTGTACTCGCCCCGGCCGCTGACGCCGTGTCCGCGCAGGTCGACGGCGATGACCTGGTAGCCCTTCGCGGCCAGAGCGGGACCGACCCGGCGCCAGGTGCGGTGGTCGGCCATGATGCCGTGGATCAGGAGCGCGAGGCGGTCGCCCTCGCCCCAGGTGCGGGTGTGGAGCTGCACGGTGGTGCCTTTCTGACGGGATGGGGGTGGGTACGGGATCAGCGCACGGAGCGGATCGGGCGTACGGCGAGCGCGCCCAGCACGGCGAGCCCCGCCGCGACGAGGAAGAGGGCCGTGTAGCCGCCGACGCCCACAATGACGGAGGCGATGAACGGGGCGACGATCTGCGGTCCCGCGTTGGCGATGTTGAGTACGCCCATGTCGCGGGCGGCGTCCTCGGCCTTCGGCAGGACCATCGTCACGAGTGCGGTGTCCACGGCCATGTAGCAGCCGAACGCGATGCCGTTGACGGTGGCGAAGGCGGTCATCGCCGCCCAGCTCGTCGACACCGCCGGGATGACCAGGGCGACGGCCGACAGCGCGGCCGAAGCACCGACGAACAGTTTGCGCCGGTCGAAGCGGTCCGACAGGTATCCGCCGAGGACCGTCGAGACGATCATGGCCACGCTGGTGACCGGCATCAGGACCGCCACCGCGTCCTCGGGCTTCAGCCCGGCGGGCAGGACGGTGTGGTCCTTGATGATGTAGAGGAGGAAGCCGTTGACGGCGAAGTATCCGAGGATCAGCAGGGCGCGGCCGATGAAGGCCCAGCGGAAGTCGTGCGACTTCAAGGCCCCGGCGAACGCGGTCAGTTGTTCCCGTACGGGGAGTGACTGCCGGGCCGGCATGCGCTGTTCGCGGGCGCATGAGGTGAACAGTACGGCTGAGGCGGCCACCAGCGCGCCGAAGATGAGGTATCCGGTGCGGTAGTCGTCCGAGAACGCGGCGCCGGTCAGGGCGCCGAGCGTACTGCCGAAGGGCAGGCCGAGTCCCACGGCTGCGGAGGCCTTGCCGCGCGCGGTCATCGGGACGCGGTCGGGGACGACGGAGGTGAGGGCGGCCTGATAGACGTTCATGACGGCCTGGCCGAGGCACCAGGCGATGGTGATCGTCAGGACCGTGTGCACGCTGCCGAGCAGGAACATGGCGGGGACGGCGAACAGGCCGCCGCCGAGTATCCAGGGGTTCCGGCGGCCGGAGCGGTCGGAGAGGGCGCCGGCGACGGGATTGAAGACGGTCGCGAAGATCGCGGAGACCCCGGCGACGAGGCCGAGGTTGGCCACCTTGTCCGCCGGGTCGACGGCCTCGACCTGGAGGGCGAGGAGCACGCCGCCGACACCGATGTACAGCGCGTACATGGTGGTGTTGCCCATCAGGAGCAGGGGCAGCAGCCCGCGGCTCGGCCGGGACGAGGGGGTGCGGTCGGTTTCGGGCGTGCTGGGGGTGCCGGGTGTGCCGGGTGTGCCGGGCGGGGAAAGGGCCACGCTGCCCTCCATGAGGAGTGTCTGCGGAGACGAGCGAACGGGAGATGGTGACACGTGTCAGCATTGTGTAGCACCCCATTCCGGCCATCCGCCAGACCTTGCTTCGTACCGATCTGGAAAGATGCCGAACGCGATGAGCCAGACACCGAAGCAGTCCGCCGATCATCCCGTTCCGACCAGCACCGATGTCGCGCGCCTGGCCGGAGTCTCGCGCGCCACGGTCTCGTACGTACTGAACAACACCTCGGCGGTGCGCATCAGCGAGCCGACCCGACGCCGGGTGCGCGAGGCCGCCGAGCAGCTGGGGTACGTGCCGCACGCCGCCGCGCGAAGCCTGCGGGCGGGGCACAGCCGGATGGTGCTCCTGCCGACCGCGCACGTACCTGTCGGGCCCCTCTTCAGCCGGTTCCTGAACGAGGTCCAGTGGGCTCTTCGGGCACTGGACTACACCGTCGTGCAGTACGGCAGCCTGGGCCTGGGCGCCGACGAGGCGGCCCGCGCCTGGGCGGAGCTGCGTCCCGTGGCGGTGCTCTCCCTCGGCGAGATCGCGCTCAGCCCGCAGGGTGTGCAAGTGCTCAAGCGCTCCGGTGCGAAGGCCGTCATCACGCTCGGCCCGCAGCGGGTGGAGGGCGCGCACGCCCTGGTCATGGATCAGCGGGCGGTCGGCGGTGCGGCGGCGGCGCACCTGCTGGAGCGGGGCCGGCGCGCGATCGGCGTGGTCGTGCCCGCGGAGCCGGGGCTGGAGCTGTTCTCCAGGCCGCGCCTGGCGGGCATACGCAAGGCGGTGACGGACGCGGGTGCGGATTCCCGGGCCCGGGTGGAGCCGCTGACCATGGCGTACGACGAGGAATCCGCCGCCGCGCTCGCCGCACGCTGGCGTGATCTCGGCCTCGACGCGGTGTACGCCTACAACGACGAGTACGCACAACTGCTGATGCGGGCGCTCCAGGACGCGGGCATCGACGTACCGGGGGAGTGCGCGGTGGTCGGCGCCGACGACCTGCTGCTGGGCAAGCTGCTGCGACCCCGGCTGAGTACGGTGCACATCGAGCTGCCCACGGGGCGGGAGATAGCGGAGCTGGTCGACCGGGTGGTGCGCGACCCGGACGGCGCGGTCGAGCGGCACGATCTGATGGCGGCGCACACGGTCCCCAGAGAGTCCAGCTGACCACGGGCAACGGCGAAGCCTGGCGGCGGCCCGGATTCGGAAGGCGGCGGGCAGCGGGCCGTCGGCGACCGCCCTCCCCCCGTCAGAGCGAGACCGGTCGGCCCGTCGTGGCCAGGGCCCACAGGTCCGACTCGATCAGCGTCGCCGCCTCCCTCAGCGCGGGCAGCAGCGCCTCCCGCATCTCGCCCGGCGTACCGTCTCCCGCGTGCCGGGCCACATTGACGGAGGCCACGGTGCGGCCGCGCGCGTCCCGAACCGGTACCGCCAGCGAGCGCAGGCCCTCCTCCAACTCCTCGTCCACCAGGGCGTATCCGTCGGTCGCCGTCCGCTCGACGATCCGGTCCAGCTCGGCCGGCGAGGTCACCGTGCGCCGCGTCAGCGCCGGCAGTGCCTCCGGGAGCGGCGGCCGCTCGTCCGGTGCCAGGCCCGCCAGCAACACCCGGCCCATCGACGTCGCGTACGCCGGGAAGCGCGTACCCACCGTGATGTTGACGCTCATGATCCGTACTGTGGGGACGCGCGCCACGTACCGGATGTCGGCACCGTCCAGCACCGCCAGCGACGCCGACTCGCGCACGCGCGCCACCAGCGCCGCCAGATGAGGCCGCGCGATGTCCGCGAGCCCCAGCGCGGACAACCGCGCGCAGCCCAGGTCGAGCACGCGCGGCAGCAACCGCCACCGGCGTCCGTCCGGAGCGACGTACCCCAGCTGCTCCAGCGTCAGCAGCGCGCGCCGCGCGGTCGCCCTGGCCAGCCCGGTCGCCTCCGCGACCGCCGTCAGCGCCATCCCGTCGCCCCGGTCGGCGCCGAGCGAGCCGAGGACGGCGAGCCCGCGCGCCAGGGACTGCAGAAAGCCCGGCCCCAGCTCACGTTTCGCCTCCAGCGAGGTGTCCCGTGCGGGCGCCGCCTCCGCCGCCGGGCGCGACAACGCCAGTGCGGCCTCCAACTCGCCCCGCACCGCGCACAGTCGGGGCAGTACGGTCTCCCGCAGTGACTCCAGGGTGCGCCGGCTGGTGTGGCTGACCACGCTCACCGCGCACACGATCCGCCCCGCCCCGTCGCGTACGGGCACGGCGACCGCCACGAGCCCCGGCTCGATCAGCTGGTCGTCGCCCGCCCAGCCGTCCGCACCCGCCCGCGCCGCCCGCTGCTCGAAACCGTCGTGGCCCACCACGTCACCCGGCGGCGGCACCGCGGCGAACCCCGCGCCCAGCGGGTCCGTGTCCCGCCGCTCGCGCCACGCCCGCCACCGCCGCGCGTCCCACTCCGCCGCGAACAGGGCCCCGGGCGCGCACCGCTCGGCGGGCAGCACATCGCCGATCCGGAAGGCCGGCGACATCGTGCGCTGCCGCTTCGTCTGGAGTACGAACCGCGCCCCCGCGACCCCGTTGTCCGGCACGGCCACCGACACCGACTCGTCGAACTCGTCCGCGAGCCGCTCCGCCGCGGGCCCGAGCGCCGCCGGGATCCCGCACGCCGCGAGGTACGCGCCGGGCAGTTCCATCAGCAGCGGCGCGAGGGCGACCTCGCGCCCGTCGCTGCGCGCGAGGCCGAGCCGGTCGAGCGTCGAGACCACCCGGTCGACCGTGGAGCGGGCCAGGCCCGTCGTCCGTACGAGGTCACTGTGGCGCATCCGGTCGTCGGCGTCCGGCGCGGACAGGGCGCGCAGCACGTCGAGCCCGCGCTCCAGAGGGCCCACGGCCCCGACGGAGCCGACAGCGTCGGCAGGCCCGGCAGGTTCGGCGCTCGACATGGGATTCCTTCCAGGCAGGCCGTTGACACCGGACGGCGCTCGGCAGAGACTCGGATCGAGATCAAATATGAACGATAGTTCACTCCGCGAACAACATCCAGCGACAGCGACCCGCCGCCCAGCGGCCGGCGAGCACTCCACGATTTCCGGGAGAGACCCGATGAGCATCCGCGACGTCTACATCGTCGACGCCGTCCGCACCCCGATCGGCAAGTTCGGGGGTGCCCTCTCCTCCGTACGCCCCGACGACCTCGCCGCCCACGTCGTCAAGTCGCTCGTCACCCGTACGCCCGACCTCGACCCGGCCAGGATCGACGACGTCTACTTCGGTGACGCCAACGGCGCCGGCGAGGACAACAGGGACGTCGCCCGCATGGCCGTGCTGCTCGCCGGGCTCCCCGTCACCGTCCCCGGCGTCACCGTCAACCGCCTCTGCGGCTCGGGCCTGGAGGCGGTCATCCAGGCGACCCGCGCCGTGGCCCTGGGTGACGCCTCCGTCGCCGTAGCGGGCGGTGTGGAGTCCATGTCCCGCGCCCCCTGGGTGCTCCAGAAGCCCGAGCGCGCCTTCCCCGCCGGCCACCAGGAGCTGTACTCGACGACGCTCGGCTGGCGCATGACCAACCCGCGGATGCCCGACGAGTGGACCGTCCCGCTCGGCGAGGGCGCGGAGCTGATCGCCGACAAGCACGGCATCAGCCGCGACCAGCAGGACGCCTTCGCGCTGGCCAGCCACCAGAAGGCGGCGAAGGCATGGGCCGACGGTCTGTACGACGGCGAGGTCGTCCCGTACGACGGAGTGGACCTCGCCCGCGACGAGTGCATCCGCGAGGGCTCCACCATGGAGGCCCTGGCCAAGCTGAAGCCCGTCTTCCGCAAGACCGGCAGCGTCACGGCCGGCAACGCCTCGCCGCTCAACGACGGCGCCGCCGCGCTCCTGATCGTCGACGAGGAGGGTCTGCGCGCCACCGGCCGCGAGCCGCTCGCGCGCATCCGTACCTCCGCCGTCACCGGCATCGAGCCGCAGCTCTTCGGCCTCGGCCCGGTCGAGGCGGTCCGGCGCGCGCTCGCCAAGGCGGGCAGGTCGTTCGCCGACCTCACCGCCTTCGAGCTCAACGAGGCCTTCGCCGCCCAGTCGCTCGGCTGCCTCGCGGAATGGCCCGACCTGGACCCCGCCGTCGTCAACCCGCGCGGCGGCGCCATCGCCATCGGCCACCCGCTCGGGGCCTCCGGCGCCCGCCTCGCCGGGTCCGTCGCCCACCAGCTCGCCGCCGCCGGTTCGGGTACGGGACTCGCCGCGCTGTGCATCGGCGTCGGCCAGGGCCTCGCGCTCGTACTGGAGCGCTGACCGCATGCCGTCGACCCCGTCAGCCCGTACCACGGTGGGAATCATCGGAGCGGGCCCCGCCGGCCTGCTCCTCGCCCGGCTGCTGCACCACGTCGGCATCGACTGCGTCGTCCTGGAGAACAGGTCGCGCGAGTACATCGAACAGCGCCAGCGCGCCGGAATCCTCGAACAGGGCACCGTCGACGCGCTGCGCGCCTGCGGGGCGGGCGCCCGCATGGACGCCGAGGGCCTCGTGCACGACGGCATCGAACTGCGCTTCGGCCGGCAGAGCCACCGCATCGACCTCCCCGGACTGACCGGCGGCCGGTCGGTGATGGTGTACGCGCAGACCGAGGTCGTCAAGGACCTCGTCGCACTCCAACTGGCCGAAGGACCGACCCTGTTCTTCGGCGCCGAGGCGCTCGCCGTCGAGAAACCGGAGTCGGACCACCCCGTGGTCCGCTTCACCCACGAAGGCACGGAGCAGACCCTCGAGTGCGACTACGTGGTCGGCTGCGACGGTTTCCACGGCGTCGCGCGCACGGTGATCCCGGACGAGATCAGGCGTACGTACGAGCGCACCTACCCCTACTCCTGGCTGGGTATCCTGGCCGATGTCCCGCCGTCCTGCGACGAGTTGATCTACGCGCGCGGCGAGGACGGCTTCGCGCTGCACAGCATGCGCTCGCCCACCGTCTCGCGCCTCTACCTCCAGGTCCCGAACGGAACCGACCCCGCCGACTGGTCCGACGACCGGATCTGGGACGAGCTGGACCGGCGCTTCGCGGTGGACGGCGACTGGAGCCTGGCGCGCGGCCCGATCACCTCGAAGTCGGTTACGCCGATGCGCAGTCACGTCACCGAGCCGATGAGGTACGGACGCGTCTTCCTGGCCGGCGACGCGGCGCACATCGTGCCGCCCACCGGCGCCAAGGGGCTCAATCTGGCGGTGTCCGACGTACAGATACTGGCCCGTGCCTTCGAGCACCACCATCGCACCGGATCGGACGAACTACTGGACTCCTACTCGGACTTGTGTCTGCGACGCGTGTGGCAAGCCACCCGTTTCTCGTACGACATGACTACGATGTTGCACACTCAACCAAGCGAGAGCGTGTTCGACACCCGAGTGCGTCTCGCACGGCTGCACCGTCTCGCTGCCTCCCGGCCCGCGGCCGCGGAACTGGCCGCGAACTACACAGGACTTCCTCTCTGACTGGAGATCCGCATGCCCCTGCTCGACCCCAGCACCTGGCAGCCCTTCCGGCTCTCGGGCGGTGAGTCGGACGTCGTCGAACCGGCCACGGGTGAATCACTCGGCCGCGTCACCCTCGCCGGCGCGGACGACATCGGCACGGCCGCCCGGACCGCCGGGGTCGTCCAGATCGCATGGGCCCGTACGCCCCACTTCACGCGGGCCGCCGTGCTCCGCCGCGCCGGTGACCTCTTCGCCGCGCACGCCGACGAGCTGCGGGAATGGCTCGTACGGGAATCCGGCTCCATACCCGGCAAGGCCGACTTCGAGCTCCATGTCGCCGCCCAGGAGTGCTACGAGGCGGCCGCGCTCGCCTCCCGACCCGCCGGGCAGGTACTGCCGAGCGAGGCTCCCCGGCTGTCGTACACGCGACGGGTGCCGGCCGGAGTCGTCGGTGTCATCGCCCCGTTCAACGCTCCGCTCATCCTCTCCATCCGCTCGGTCGCCCCCGCACTCGCCCTCGGCAACGGCGTACTGCTGAAGCCCGATCCCCGTACCGCGGTCTGCGGCGGGTTGGCGCTGGCCGCCGTATTCGCCGAGGCGGGGCTGCCGGAAGGGCTGCTGCACGTCCTGCCGGGCGACGCCGAGGCCGGGCGGGCGCTCGTCGCCGACCCCGGCGTGCCGGTCGTCTCCTTCACCGGGTCCACGGCCGCGGGGCGCGCGGTGGGCGAGGCCGCGGGGCGCAGGCTCAAGCGCACGCACCTCGAACTGGGCGGCAACTCGGCCCTCGTCGTCCTGGAGGACGCCGACCTCGAAGGCGCCGTCGCCCAGGCGTCCTGGGGGTCCTTCTTCCACCAGGGCCAGATCTGCATGACCACCGGCCGCCACCTCGTGCACGCCTCGCTCTACGAGGAGTACGTCGAACGGCTCGCCGCGAAGGCGGAGTCCCTGGCCGTCGGCGACCCGCACCGCGAGAAGGTGCACCTGGGTCCGATCATCGACCAGGGGCAACTGGACAAAATCCACGGCCTGGTGGAGGCCAGCACGGCGAGCGGCGCGAAGCTCGTGGCGGGCGGCACGCACAGCGGCCTCTTCTACCGGCCGACCGTGCTCGCGGGCGTCGACGACGACACACCGGCGTACGCCGAGGAGGTCTTCGGCCCCGTCGCGCCGGTCCGCTCCTTCTCCACCCTGGAGGAGGCCGCGACCCTGGCGTCGGCGAGCCCGTACGGACTCTCGCTGGGTATCGTCACCCGCGACACCGCGCTCGGGATACAGCTCGCGGACCGTATCCCCACCGGCATCGTCCACATCAACGACCAGACGGTGAACGACGAGGCGGTCGCGCCCTTCGGCGGAGTCGCCGCCTCCGGCACGGGTGCGCGCTTCGGCGGCGAGGCGAACCTGGAGGCGTTCACCGAGGTGCGCTGGACGACGGTACGCCGCGAACCGGCGGGCCACCCCTTCTAGAGGCGGGGTACGGGCGGAGGGAGGGCCCCGGTCGCGAACGCCCGGGGCCCTCCCTCCGCACACCGCTCCGGGCCTAGCCCGCTTCCTGAATGTCCTGCGTACCCTGCGCCGCCTTCGCGTCCTCGACGGACTTGCGGACCTCGTCCATGTCCAGCTTGCGGGCCTGCCCGATGACGTCCTCGAGCGCCGCCTCGGGCAGCGCGCCGGGCTGGGCGAACACCGCGACGTTCTCGCGCACGATCATCAGCGTCGGGATCGAGCGGATCTCGAAGGCCGCGGCCAGCTCCTGCTGCGCCTCGGTGTCGACCTTGGCGAACACGAGGTCGTCGTGGCGCTCGGACGCGCTCTCGAAGACCGGGGCGAACTGCCGGCAAGGACCGCACCAGGAAGCCCAAAAATCAATCAGGATGAAGTCGTTGTCCGACACGACCTGATCGAAGTTTTCCTTGGTGAGCTCGACGGTGGCCATGGTGTGCTCCTCTTTCTGGCATAACGGGCGAAGCCGTCCCGCACAACGGCATGCGGGCTCGCGATATTCCGCCTGCCCGGCTGGCCACGGCGCACACCCCCGACCAGACTGCCCGTATGACGAATCCAGTGCATGCGGCGGATGCGGCGGAGTACGACGTCGTAGTGGTCGGAGCCGGACCTGTCGGTGAGAACGTGGCGGACCGCGCACGCGCGGCCGGGCTGACGACGGCGGTGGTGGAGAACGAGCTGATCGGCGGCGAGTGTTCCTACTGGGCGTGCATGCCCAGCAAGGCGCTGCTGCGCCCGGTGACCGCGCGCGCCGACGCGCGCCGCGTGCCCGGACTGTGCGGGTCGGTGCAGGGCCCGCTGGACGCCGCCGAGGTGTTCGCGCACCGCGACTACTACGTGTCGAACTGGAAGGACGACGGCCAGGTGAGCTGGCTCGAGTCGATCGGAGTCGACATCCACCGGGGCAGGGGCCGCCTCGCGGGCCCCCGGCAGGTCACTGTCGAGCCCCCTTCCGGCGAGCGGTACACCATCACGGCGCGGCACGCGGTGGCCGTGTGCACCGGTAGCCGCGCCGTTGTGCCCGACCTGCCCGGAGTGGCCGGGGCGAACCCCTGGACCAGCCGTGACGCGACCAGCGCCGGCACGGTGCCCGGCCGGCTCGTGGTCGTCGGCGGGGGAGTGGTCGCCGTGGAGATGGCCACGGCCTGGCAGGCGCTCGGCTCCCGGGTCACCGTGCTCGTACGCGGAAAGGGCCTGCTGGGGAGGATGGAGCCGTTCGCTGGCGAGCTGATCGCCGAGGCCCTCACGGAAGCCGGCGCCACGGTACGCACCGGAACGTCCGTTGCCGCGGTGGAACGGAGCGAGGGCGGCGGCGGCCCGGTCACCGTCGTCCTCGACGGCGGCGAGCGGATCGAGGCCGACGAGATCCTCTTCGCCACCGGCCGCGCCCCGCGCACCGACGACGTCGGCCTCGAAACGGTCGGCCTGAAGCCGGGCACGTGGCTGGAGGTCGACGAGACCTGCCGGGTCGAGGGCAGCGACTGGCTCTACGGCGTGGGTGACGTCAACCACCGGGCGCTGATGACGCACGAGGGCAAGTACCAGGCACGTGTCGCGGGCGCCGCCATCGCCGCCAGGGCCCACGGGGAAACCCTGGACACCGCCCGCTGGGGCACCCACTCCGCCACCGCCGACCATGCCGCCGTACCTCAGGTGGTCTTCACCGACCCCGAGGCGGCGGCGGTCGGCCTCACCCTCGCGGAGGCCGAGGCGGCGGGCCACCGGGTGCGGGCGGTCGACTACGACATGGCGTCGGTCTCGGGCTCCGGCCTGTACGCCGACGGCTACCGGGGCCGCGCCCGCATGGTCGTGGACCTGGACCGCGAGACCGTACTCGGCGCCACCTTCGTGGGCCCGGGCGTCGCCGAACTCCTGCACTCGGCCACGGTGGCGGTGGCGGGCGAGGTCCCGATCCCGCGCCTGTGGCACGCGGTCCCGGCGTACCCGACGATCAGCGAGGTATGGCTGCGCCTGCTGGAGACCTACCGGGGCTGAGGCGCGCGGAGGCGGCCGCCAGTGCCGCTGCCAGGAAGGAAGTCCCGGCCAGTACGGCGAAGAGGGCGGGGTAGCCGCCGAGGGCCGGTGCGAGGGCCGCGCCGGCCCAGGGGGACAGGGCTCCGGCCACGGTGGCGGGGGCGGCCAGGAGTGCGGACAGGCGGGCGTAGTCGGCGGTGCCCCAGCGCTCGGCCACGGCGGTGGCGTGGAGGAGCGTGATGTTGCCGCGTACGACTCCGGCGAGCACGGCCAGCAGGACGAGCACGGGCACCGGCCCCGGTACGAACGCGAGCGCGGCCGTGGTGGCCCCGCCCGCGGCGATCAGCGAGGCGGTGCGCGCGGTGACGCCGGTTCTGCGGGCGAGCGTGGCGTAGAGGGTACGCCCCAGGGTCTGGCCCGCGCCGCCAAGTCCAAGGGCCCAGGCCGCAGTTGTCGCGGTGGCTCCGCGTTCGGCCAGGAGCGGGACGAGGCCGATGACGACCGCGTGCATCGCGAAGCCGGACAGGGCGAATGCCAGGGTGAGGAGGAGGAAGGGGCGGCTGCGGGTGACCGGCGTGCGGCCGGCGGCCGGGGCGGCGGCCGGGGCGGCGGGCCAGGGGGCGCGCAGGGCGAAGGCGTGGGCCGGGATGGTGACGGCGGCGAGCACCGCGGCCAGTACGGCATAGGTGGTGCGCCAGCTCAAGTGGTCCGCCAGGACGGCCGTCAGCGGTGCGAACACCGTGCTGGCGAGCCCGCCGGCGAGGGTGACGATCGTCAGGGCGCGCACGCGGTCCCCGCCCCACCACCGGGTCACGGCGGCGAAGGCCGGCTGGTAGAAGGTCGCGGCCATGCCGACGCCGGCCACCAGCCATGCGGCCGTGAAGACATGGAGGTTCGGGGCTGCCGCGATCATCAGGACGGACGCCACGGCGATCAGCGAGCCGGTGGTCATCACGGCGCGGGGTCCCCGGCGGTCGAGGACGCGGCCGACGGGGATCCCGGCGGCGGCCGACACCAGCAGGGCGGCGGAGAACGCGGCGGTGGTGGCACTCGTCGACCAGCCCGTGTCCGCCGTCAGGCGGGGGAGGAGGACGGGGAAGGCGTAATAGACGACGCCCCATCCGGTGATCTGGGTGGCGCACAGGGCTGGCAGTGCGCCTCGGGGCGGAACCGGGGACGGCTCGGCGGCCTCGGTCGCGGCCCCACCGTGGTGAAGACCTGTCATCGTCGATCGCCGACCCCTCTTGGTTCGACATCCGTCGATGGTCCGTGGGGTCAGCCTCGCATCTGCTTCGACGAACGTCAACATAGACGCTCTTCAAAATGAGCTCGGCTCCAGCGATCGTCCAGGCCGGGGCGGCGCGGGTGGTGCCCGGCGGCGGGCCCGGCCTGCCCGCCGCCGATGACCACCGCATCGGCGTACGTCAGCCGTTGCGGCCGGGGGCGGCGACGGCGGCCGGTGCGAACTTCCTCCGCCAGGCCAGGGACACGTACACGAGCGCGATGAGCACCGGGACTTCGATGAGCGGGCCGACGACGCCGGACAATGCCTGACCCGATGTCACGCCGAAGGTCCCGATGGCGACGGCGATGGCCAGCTCGAAGCGAAGTACACCAGCAGTGGCAGCGCGATGCGCACGACGTCCAGCGGCTGTGAGGTGATCGTCTTTCCCTGGAGGGCGAAGAGGACGACGATCGTGAAGAGCAGGCCGTACAGCGCCCAGGGGCCGATCTTCGGCAGGAACTGCGACTCGTACCGCTCGCGGGTCATCCTCCGCTCGCGACGAGGCGGGTCAGGAAGCCGGCCAGCAGCGGGACCCCGAGGAAGACGACGACGTGGCGCTCATCGAGAAGATCGCCCCGGAGATCTCCGGGTAAGTGTCGCCGACGGAGCCGCGGACGTCCGATTTCCGGCGCTGTTCCCGGCGAGTCGGGCGGAGTTCCACCGACACGGAAAACAGGACGATTGGGAAGCCGGGTCGGGATGGCAAGGTGCAGGAGCCGCAGTTGCGACATGACTGCGGCCGGCGCGGCGATGGTCGGGCCGTGGCACGGAACAAAGGAACGAACTGATGGCAACAGGCACTGTGAAGTGGTTCAACGCGGACAAGGGCTTCGGGTTCATCGAGCAGGACGGGGGCGGCCCTGACGTGTTCGTCCACTTCTCCGCCATTCAGACCCAGGGCTTCAAGGAGCTCCACGAGGGCGACAAGGTCGCATTCGACGTCACTCAGGGCCCCAAGGGACCGCAGGCGGAGAACGTCACCGTCGGGTAGCGCCCCTGGGGGTGCCCGGTCCCGGCGGACTGGCCGCCGGGACGGGGCACCCGTTCGTCGTGCGTCACGCCGCTGAGCACGCGCCGCCCGTACGAGACCGGGCCTGTGGGCGTCGGCTTCGCGGCCGCGTTCGGTCAGGGCTGGGGCGGCGCGGGCTTGAGGACGGCGTAGGTCGCGCCGAAGGGGTCGGCGAGCCAGGCGATTCTGCCGACGTCCGTGATGTCCGCTGCGGGCATCACGACCGATCCGCCGTTCCCCTGCGTCCTGGCGACGACCTGGTCCGGGTCCTCCACCGCGAAGTACGGAATCCAGCGCGACTCCTCGGACGTGTCCCGCAGTGGCGTGACACCGCCGAACGATGCGTCCTCCTGGTCGCCTTCGGCGGTGGAGAGCACCGTGTACGTCATGCCCGGCGCGTTCATCTCCTGCGCACGCCAGCCGAACAGCGAACCGTAGAAGCGCAGCGCACCCGCCGGATCGCCGATGTGCAGTTCGGCCCAGCACAGGGTGTTGTTTTCCGAGGTCTTCTCCAGTCCCTTGACGGCGGTCGGCTGCCATACGGCGAACTCCGCGCCGCCCGGGTCGGTGAGGCAGGCCATCCGCCCGGCGTTCATGACGTCGAACGCCTCGACGCGCACGCTCCCGCCGCTCTGCTCGGCCGCCTTGCCCGTGGCGTCCGCGTCGGGCGTCTGGAAGTACACCGTCCAGGCGGAACTCGCCCCCTCCTCCGTCAGCGGGCCGAGCGCGGCGACCGTCTTGCCGTCCCGCTGGAAGAAGCCGTACCCGCCCGCCTCCGGGCCCGCCGACAGGAAGTCCCAGCCGAAGACGCTTCCGTAGAACGCGGCGGCGGCCGAGGTGTCGGGGCTGCCGAGGTCGAGCCAGTTGGGGGACCCGGTGACGAAGTCGGTGCTGAGCATGCTGGTACGCCCTGCCTCTCTGGAGGTTTCCCGCGGGGGTGCCGACGGAGCACCTGCCAGCCTTGCCGATCGCTTCCGTGCGGGTGCCGGCCATCGCAGGGGCAGGGGCCCGGTTTCATCCTCATGGACCAGCGGACACACGCGGGTCCGGCGCGGGGGCGGGCGGCCGGACGCCGGTCGCGTTCCCCGGCGGGTACACGGCCGCACCGGTGCGGCCCGTCAGTGCCGGTGCCCGGGTGTCTCCTGCTCCTGCTTGCCATGGGTCGGCGCGGGGTTTTCGTGCCCCGTGTCCTCGTGCCCCTTGTCCATGTCGGCTTCGTTCTTACCCGCTTCTACGGTGAAGGCGGCTGTGTGGACTTTGCCGTTGTGCCGGAAGTCGAGGAAGAGCCGGTAGGTTCCGGCGCTCGGTGCGGTGGCCGTGAAGGAGACCCCGGGGCCGGGCTCGGTGGTGCCGTCGCCGGGTTCGCCGTTGGGGTGGACGTGGAGATAGGCGAGGTCGCCGGAGCGCAGGGCGACGAGGTGGCCGTACGCGCCGAGGTAGGGCTGGAGGTCGGTGACGGCCTTGCCGTTCTTGGTGACGTTCAGTCGTAGCTCGCCGCTCTTTCCGGGGCGCAGCGCGCCCGTGAGAGCGACCTCGTATCCGTCGGTCCTGGCGGTGGTGGCCGGGGCGGGAAGTGCTCTGGGGGCGTAGGTGCCGGAGACGGCCAGGTCGGCGCCGAGGTTCAGGGTCCGGGAGCCTTGTCCTGCGGGCTTGAAGTCGGCGAGGGCCCGGTAGCCGCCGGCCGCGGGGAGGTCGGCGGATGTGCTCCACGTGCCGTCCGCGGCGCGGGTGGGGTGGAGATGTCGGTAGACGGTGAGGTCACGGGAGGCGACGATGAAGTGCAGTTCCTTGCCCTGTTCCCGCTCGAACGCGGTCACTCTGCGGCCGTTCTCGTCCTGGATGGAGAAGCGGAGCTTCGTGCGGTCGCTGCTGGTGACCCGGGGGGTTTCCAGGGCGAGCGTGTAACCGCCTTCCGAGATCTGCAGGCCGCCCACGGCGGGCGCCGCGTCGTGTTCACCACGTCCGCCCCCTGCGGCGGCTTCCGTCTCCTCCGACTCCCCGTGCCCACCGTGTTCCGCGGGCCGCTCGTCCGCCACGACGGGACCGACTCCCTTGCCGATGCCGTAGGCCGTGCCGAAGGTCGCGGCGACCGCCGCCGTGAAGGCTGTGATCCTCAGTCCGGTGTTCATGACGCTCCCTGGCGGTATGAGCCGCTGCCGAAGTCGCGGCCGATGCCCACACCATACCCCTGGGGGGTATCAAGTCAAGGTGCTGGTGCCTGCCCGGATCGCCCCGCTCCTCGGCTTCGCCCGGCTCAAGCGGTCCGGTCGTTGCGGCCCGCCTTCCGGTCCGGCTCGTCGCCGGGCCGGGGGCGCGGTACGAGCGCGGGGGCGACGTTGCCGAGCACGGTGTCGCGGTCGATCACGACACGGGCGACGTCGTCCCGGCTCGGCACCTCGTACATCACGTTGAGCAGGAGCTCTTCGAGGATCGTGCGCGCCGCGCGGGCACCGGTGCGGCGCAACAGCGCCTGGCCGGCGATCGCGTCGAGGGCCTCCTCGGTGAACTCCAACTCCACACCGTCGATTTCGAACAGCCGCTGATACTGCAGGATCAGCGCGTTGCGCGGCTCGGTGAGGACCCGTACCAACGCCGCCCGGTCGAGCGGCCGTACGGCCGACAACATCGGGAGCCGGCCCACGATCTCCGGGATCAGCCCGAACTTCAGCAGGTCCTGAGGCATGACCCCGGCGAGGGAGCCCTCCGCCTCCCGGTCCGCCTTGGCGGCCGGGAGCGGCGCACCGAACCCGATGCCGCGCTCGCCCGCCCGCTGCTCGATGATCCGCTCGAGGCCGGCGAACGCCCCGCCGACGATGAAGAGCACATTGCTCGTGTCGAAGGCGATGAACTCCTGCTGCGGATGCTTGCGGCCGCCCTGCGGCGGCACGCTCGCCGTCGTCCCCTCCAGGATCTTCAGGAGCGCCTGCTGTACGCCCTCACCGCTCACGTCGCGCGTGATCGACGGGTTCTCACTCCTCCGGGCGATCTTGTCGATCTCGTCGATGTAGATGATCCCCGTCTCGGCCTTCCTGACGTCGAAGTCGGCGGCCTGGACCAGCTTGAGCAGGATGTTCTCGACGTCCTCGCCGACGTATCCGGCCTCCGTCAGGGCCGTCGCGTCCGCGATCGCGAACGGCACGTCCAGCATCCGGGCCAGGGTCTGGACGAGATACGTCTTGCCGCATCCGGTGGGGCCGAGCAGCAGGACGTTGGACTTGCCGAGTTCGACCTCGCCCTGCCCGCCCTGCCCGCCCTGCCCACCCTGTCCGCTCGGTGCGCGCAGGCCGCCGTTGCGGCCGGCCGCCGCACCGACGCGCTTGTAGTGGTTGTAGACCGCGACCGCGAGCGCCTTCTTGGCGTCGTCCTGCCCGATGACGTACTGGTCCAGAAAAGTACGGATCTCGTGCGGCGTCGGAGGCTTCCGCGGCCCGTCCCCGTCCGGGCCGTCCGGCTCCTCCGCGATGAGTTCGTTGCACAGGCCGACGCACTCGTCGCAGATGCAGATCCCGCCCGGGCCCGCGATCAGCTTCTTGACCTGCTTCTGGCTCTTCCCGCAGAACGTGCACTTCAACAGGTCGCCGCTGTCACCGATTCGTGCCACCCGGAAAACATCCTCACTCGTCGCATTCAGATGGCCTCACCATATGACCTCACCATCTGGATGCCGACGGTATCTTGAACCGACACGGACAGCAACGCGCAGGCAAGTGAGGACCATGGGCCGGCTCAGCAGGGCGGAGCTGCAGGAGCACAACCGCGCCAGAGTGCTCGACGCGGCGAGGAACGAGTTCACCGAGCGCGGTTTCCCCGGCGCGAAGGTCGACGCGATCGCCGAGCGCGCCGGCCTCACCCGAGGTGCGGTGTACTCCAACTTCCCCGGCAAGCGGGCGCTGTACTTCGCCGTACTGGCCGACCTCGCCGAGCGCCTGCCCGAGCCTCCGCACCCCGAACCGGGCCGCACCGCACCCGAAGCCCTCGGCGCGCTCGCCCGCGTCTGGGTCGCCGGACTGCCGCTGGTCGGCGCCGACACCGGCGGTCGTTCCGGATCGCCCCGCCTCGGCCGGCACCTGATGTCGGAGGTTCTCTCGGAGGAGCGGATCCGCCGGTCGTTCGCGCAGCTGATGAAGCTGGACGCGATCCTGCTCGGTCTGGCGCTGGAGGAGCTGAGGCCCTCCGGCGCACCGCCCGCCCGCCTCGTGCGCAGGGCGGAGGCCGTCCTCACCACGCTGCACGGCGCGAGCCAGCTGGCCGACGCCGCGCCGGGGTTCCTCGAGCCCTTCAATGTCGTCAGCGCCTGCGAGCGGCTGGCGGGCCTCGACCTCCAGGACACCTGGTCCCCGCCGCACCTGCCCTACATTCCGCGCGCGCGCCCGGCCGACGAGCCCTGGTCGCCGCCGCCCGCCATGGACGCCGTACGCGGCGAGCCGGCCCGGCTGGCGGGCGACGGCGTGGTGGCGGTCCTCGGACTCCACCGGCTGGAAGCCGCTGAGGAGGCCGTACGGGCCGCGCCGCCCGGGGCCACCGTCACCGCCGTCCTCGTCACCGGCGAGCCGGCCGAGCTGCTGCCGCTGGCTCGGCTGGCCGTCGCCGACCTGTGCGGCTGCCTGCGGCGGGCGTTCCCGCCGTCGGCGTGGCCGCGGCTCCAGGTCGTGTACGACGCGTCGGGCGCCCTCGCCCGAGCGGTCGGCGTACCGGCCGTGAGCGACGGCACCGAGGCCGCGGTCCGTGTCGCGGGAGGCCGGATCGTCGCCCGTGCCGACGGCCGGGGCGCGTGTCACGCGGCAGCGGCCGCGACCGACGCCGCCGGACACGCCGGCACGACGCGCCAGGACGAGAGCCGGGTCTGACAGGGGCGTCAGCCCAGTTCGAGGCTCGTGACGGCGAACAGGCCCGAGCGGTCGATCCCCGGCACCGGGCCCGTGTACATCCGTGCGGTCTCGAACACAGGCGTCAGCCCGAGCTGTTCCACGACACGCAGGGCCTCCGGGTGGGTGTCCGGTACGTCGATCGCCACCGGCTCGCCCGGTGTCGCCGCCGCGAGCGCGCTCAGCAGCGCGGCCGCCACCCCGGGCGACTCGGCGTAGAGGGGGCCGATGCGCGAGGCGGCGCGGCAGGCGCGCATGACGGCGAGGCCCACCAGTTCCCCGTCGCGGACCGCCGCCAGTGCGGTGCGCCGGGGTGCGGCGATCCAGGTCGCCAGGAAGTGGTCGCGAGCCTCCGGGAAGAACCGGCGGTCGTACGCGGCGAGTTGGGTGAACGGCAGGGTCCGGGCCTTCACCAGGGTGACGCCGGCCGGTGTTCCGGCGCCGCCCCCGGAGGGCACACCTTCGTACCGGATGTTGTTCCAGGCGGTACGGAAGCCGGACTTGCGGTAGTTGTCCTGCTGTTCCACCACGCCGTCGAGCCCGACATTGCGCCCGTCGAGCCGTGCCATCCCGGCCCGCCACAGCTGGATGCCGTACCCCTGGCCGCGCAGCGGGGGCCGGGTGATGTAGAAGCCCAGGAACCCGAAGCCGGCGCCGTAGCGCACGACCGAGATGCAGGCCGCGGGCTCGCCGTCGAGGCGACCCACCAGGAATCCCTGCGGGTCGGTGGCGAAGAAGGCGCAGCCGTCGCCGAGCCCCGGATTCCATCCCTCGGCGTCGGCCCAATCACCCAGCAGCGCGATGTCGTCGGCGCTCGCGACCTCGATCTTTAATGACGGCACGTCTCGCTCCCAGAACGTCGTCGGCCCGGGGGACGGTCTCTTGACCCCAAGCGCGGTTGATGTTCAACAGTGGTCCTGAACCCGGCAGGCTCCCCGCCGGTCGAACCAGTTCAGGAGCGTATGACATGCACGCGATACGGCTGCACGCTTTCGGCCCCGCCGGGAACCTGACGTACGAGGAGGTCCCCGGGCCGGTTCCGGCCGAGGGGGAGGTGCGGATAGACGTGCGGGTGAGCGGAGTTCACCTGATCGAGACCACTCTGCGCCGCGGCCGGGCCGTCGGCCCCCATGAGCCGCCGGCCCTGCCGGTCACCCCGGGCGCCGAAGTCGCGGGCGTCGTGGGGGCCGTCGGCCCCGGCGTCGGCGCCGACTGGCTCGGCCGCCGGGTCGTCGCGCAACTCGAGCACGGAGGGTACGCCGAGCAGGCGGTCGCCGCCGTCGACTCGCTGCACGCGCTCCCCGACCACCTGGACGACGAGACCGCCGTCGCGATGATCACGACAGGGGCCACCGCCTGGGGCGTGCTCGGCGTCGCGCGGCCGACTTCCCGTGACGTGGTGCTGGTGATGTCGGCGGCCGGCGGCCTCGGCAGTCTGTTCGTGCAGGCCGCACGCCGGGCCGGCGCCGTTGTCGTGGGAGTGGCCGGAGGGCCCGCGAAGGTGGAGCGGGTCCATACGCTCGGAGCAGACGTCGCCGTCGACCACCGCGACCCGGACTGGTCGGCCCATGTCCGAGAGGCGCTGGACGGCCGTGAGGTGAGCGTGGTGCTCGACGGCGTGGGCGGGCGGCTCGGCCGCGAGGCGCTGGAACTGCTGGGCCCCGGTGGCCGTTTCCTGCTGCACGGCTGGGCCGCGGGGGAGCCGACCGCGATCACGACGCGCGATCTGGTCGAGCGGCAGCTGACGGCGACCTGGGCGATCGGTCCGAACATGGTCCCGGCCGGCGGCCCGCGCGAACTGGCGGACCGGGCGCTGGAGGAGGCGGCGGCAGGCCGGCTCGTCCCGCTGATCACCCGCTTCCCGCTCGAGCGGGCCGCCGAGGCGCACGCCGCCCTCGAAGCGCGTGAGACCGAGGGCAAAGTGGTGCTGACGGCGTGACACCCGGCTACCCGGGCACGTCTGTTCCCGCCGTCAGATGGGTGGTGAACCAGTCCTGCGCGAGGCCGGCGACCTTCGCCAGCGCCCCCGCTTCCTCGAAGAGGTGCGTGGCGCCCGGTACGACCTCGAGGCGGTTCTCGCAGCGCAGCTCCGCCTGGGCCTGCCGGTTGAGGTCGAGCACAAGCGTGTCGTTGCCGCCCACGATGAGCAGCGTGGGTGCGCGTACGTCGCCGAGGCGCGGCCGGGCGAGGTCGGGGCGCCCGCCGCGCGAGACGACGGCGCCGACCTCCGTACCCACCGACGCGGCGGCCCGCAGCGCCGCCGCGGCCCCGGTGCTCGCCCCGAAGTAGCCGACGGGGGCGGACGTGCGGCGGCGCAGCCAGCGGGTGGCGTCGCCGAGTCTCCCGGCGAGGGTTTCGATGTCGAAGACGTTCGCCCGGTGGGCTTCCTCGGCGGGTGTGAGCAGGTCGAACAGCAGCGTGCCCAAACCCGCACGGTGCAACGCGGCCGCCACCGACGCGTTGCGCGGGCTGCGGCGGCTGCTGCCGGAGCCGTGGGCGAACATCACGACCGCGGTGGCGTCCCCGGGCACGGTGAGGTCACCGGTGAGCCGTACCCCACCGGCGTCCACCTCGACTTCTTCGGCGACGTCCTGAGTGCCCGTCCGCCCCGACCGCGTGGCGGCCTGCGCCAGCAGCGCGACGACTTCCTCGTCGGTGGTCTGCGTGAAGTTCTCGTACCACTCGCCGACCGCACGGAACATGGCCGGCACGGACAGGCACACGACGTCGTCCACCTGGCTGCTGAGCCGGGCGACGGCGTCGGGCGCCGCCACCGGGACGGCGAGCACCACGCGAGCCGCACCCTGCGCACGTGCGACCTCGCACGCGGCCTGCGCCGTGGCTCCGGTCGCGATCCCGTCGTCGATCACGACAACCGTCCGCCCCTGGAGTGCCAGCCGCGGCCGGTCGCCGCGGAACCGCACCGCCCGCCGTTCGAGCTCCGCCTCCTCGGCGCGCTCGACCGCCGCGACGTCGTCGGGCCCGATCCCGCTGCGGCGGACGATGTCGTCGCTGATGACGTGCGCCCCGCCCTCGCCAATGGCGCCGAATCCCAGCTCGCGGTGGTACGGGACGCCGAGTTTGCGTACGACGATCACGTCCAGGGGGGCGCCGAGCGCGCGGGCGACTTCGAAGGCCACCGGAACTCCGCCGCGGGGCAGGCCCAGCACGACGGGTTCTTCCCCCTCGAGGTGCCGCAGGGCCAGGGCGAGCCGCTGTCCCGCGTCGGCGCGGTCGGTGAACAGCACAGTGGTTCACCCCCAAACCAAGGGGAGACAGTAACCACACATCCACCTCCTACGAAACAACCCCATTTGTCGCTGCCGCGCAAGTCGGCGCCGTCCGGCAGTCGGAGTAGCCGATGTACGGCATACGGACTCAGCGACGGCGTCCCGGCCTTGAGCCGCAGCGGTTGCGGTTCCCGCCGTCCGGAGCCAGGATGTCCCTGACCCAATGGTGACTATCGCTCACTCTTCGTGTTCGGGGGTCGTTGCTGCAACGAGGTGAAGCATGTGGGCCTCGCGGTAAGGAGCCACGGCCATGACACTTCCCAGCGGCCGGAACTACGCGGTCGAACTGCACGTATCGGCGGAGCGCGTCTCGCAGATCCGGCGCATTGTTGCCGCACACCTGCGGCACTGGAATCTCGAGCTGCACATCCAGCCGGTGTGCAGGGGTGTCGAGGAACTACTGACCAATGTCCACCGGCACGTCGGCGACGACAACTGGTGCGTGGTCGAACTGCGCTGGACCGGCAGGCATCTCACGGCTTCGGTGGCCGACAACGGCCCCCCGATGCCACGCCTCACCTCCGCCGCGGGAGGCGGCCTCGCCGCTGTCGCCCGACTGTGCGACAGCTGGGGAACCTGCGGCACTGCCGACGGCAAGGTCGTATGGTTCACGCGGCGCGTGGAGGACGCGCGCAACAGCCCGCTGATGCCGCGCCCTCCCGTTCCGGGCGTGGGCGACGCCAAGGGGCAGCCGGAGCCGGTTCCGGAGCCTGTCGAGGCTCCGTCCCGCGCGGCCGCCCCCCTGGTCGCCGCTGTCCCCGCGCTCGTCTAGCCGGGGAGCTCTCCCGGTCGGAGAAGTCTCCTACTCCGGGAAGTCTCCGGACAGCGCGGCGGCCAGCCGCAGATGCGGCGCCGCCTCGCTGCTGCGGCCCTGCCGCTCCAAGGTGCGGCCGAGCATCAGCTGCGCGTAGTACTCGACCGGGCTGCGCTCCACGATGGAGCGCAGCTCGGTCTCCGCTTTGCCCAGCTGGGCGGAGTGGTAGTACGAGCGGGCGAGCAGCAGGCGCGGGGCGAGCTGCTCGGGGACCTCGTCGACCAGGCCGGTGAGGACGCGCGCCGCCTTGTCGTACTCCTTGGCGTCGAAGAACAGATGCGCCCGTGCCCAGCGCTCGGCGGCGGTGCCGCGGCTGTAGTAGACGTCGTTCAGATTCGCCTGCCCGGTCATGGGACCCTTCCTGCCGGCGGCCCCGGGGTGGGGGCCGTACGGCGGCGTCAACAGGCGGAGGTGGTTGAACATTCCATCACTTCGCGCTGTCAGTCCGTCAGTCGCTTGTCCTCCTCGGTTTCGCGCAGACCGGGTCGCAAGGGGTGAGCCGCCTCCACCGGCGCGAGCCGCTCCACCACTTCGGCCAGTTCGTGGCAGACCTGCTCGATCTTCAGGCGGATGTTCTGCTGCTCGGTGATGATCGCCGCCAGCAGAAGCGCGGTCAGCGCCGTCGAACCATTGAGCGCCTGGAGGGTGAGCATGACTTCGAAGAGGCTGTGGTCCGCGAACGGCCCCTTGTGGTCGATCGCCGCCGAGATCGCCAGGACGGACACGAAGGCCGCACACGGCGCGCTTCCCGCCAGCTGGAAGCGCAGGGCTGCCCAGATGAGCAGGGGAAAGACGAGGAAGAGCACGGACAGCGTGCTTCTGGTGGCCAGGGGCACCACCACCGCGGCGGTGACCGCCAGTGCCGCCGCCTCCAGCCACCGGGAGGTGTCCCGCGGCATCCGGGCCCGGCGCAGTACGACCAGCAAGGGCGTCACCACGAGCACGCCCATGGCGTCCCCGGCCCACCACGCCGCCCATACGGGCCAGAACCCGTCGAGGAGCAGATTGCCGCTGAGGACCAGCACGGTGACGCCGACGGTGGCGCTGATCAGCATCCCGCCCAGGGCCCCCAGGAACACCAGCGCCACCCCGTCCCGCAGCCGGTCCAGCTCGGCGTGGTAGCCGACGCGGCGCAGCATCAGATAGGAGCACACCGGAGCCAGCGTGTTGCCCGCCACGATCCCGGCCTCGGCGAGACGGAACGAAGTGAGGGACAGTACGACGAGGAGAGTGCCGAGCGCGATCCCCGGCCAGATCCGCAGTCCCATGTGGAGCAGGCAACTGAGAGCGATGCCGGTGGGCGGCCACAGCGGCGTGACGACCGAGCCCTCGACGGTCACCTCTTCCAGCAGACCGATCTGTCCGGCCGCGAAATAGGCGACGGCCACGCCGAGAATCCGAAGAACGGTTCCGGACACGCGTCGGATCCCCTCGGTGCGCATCACACCAGCCATCAGACTACGAGGCCCGCCCGGCGCCGACCGTGACACGCCCCGCCGGGCCGCTTACCTCACCCGGGCCGCTCCGCGGGGCCCGTCCCGTCGTAGGTCAGGACAAGCACCGCGGCGTCGTCCGCGTGGCCCGTGGAATCCGCCACCTTCATCACCTCGGCGGCCAGGGCATCGGGGTCACCACCGCATCCCGCGGCGACCAGTTCGGCCACCTGGCTCAGCCCCACCTCTATCGGGAACGACGGCCCCTCCACCACTCCGTCCGTGACCAGGACGAACGACCCTGGCTGTGTCAGCCTGCGCCGGACGACCGGGTACTCCTCGCCCAGCATCATCCCGAGCGGCAGTCCGCCGTCGTCCTCGGCGACACCGCACCGGCCGTCGGCCGAGGCCCAGACCGTGGGGACATGGCCGGCGCGGGCGCTCTCGAGCTCCTGGGTAGCCGGATCGAAGCGCAGGAAGGTGCAGGTCGCGAAGAGGCTGCTGTCCACCGAGAGCAGCAGCTCATTGGCCCGTCGGAGCACCTCGCCCGGGTCGGCGGCGGACACGGCCACCGCGCGCAGGCCGATCCTCACCTGCCCCATGAAGGCTGCCGCCTCGACGTCGTGGCCCTGTACGTCCCCGACGGAGAACGCGACCGAACCGTCGGGGAGCGCGAAACCGTCGTACCAGTCGCCGCCGATGTCCAGTCCGTGGCGGGCGGGCGAGTACCGGGCCGCGGTCCTCAGGCCGGGTACGCAGGGAAGCTCGGCCGGCAGCATCTCGCGCTGGAGCGCCTCGGCCAGCTCCACCCGTGCCTGCTGGAGCTCTGTGCCTGTACGCACTTGCGCCGTGAGCCGCCCGAGCCGGGTCAGCAGGTCATCGGCGCTCGTTTGACGACGCCGGGTCATGGACCGCTCCGAGATTCATGGGCTCATATGCTCGCGAACCGCTGCCGGAAGCCGCGCGCAGCGGCTCGCCCCATGCTATTTCCGGGCTGCGACTTCCGCTCAGCGAGAGCCGGGGCCCGTACCGGGAGCGGGCACAAAGCCATCGCCCGGGTGCGGTGGTGAAGAATCCCCGGAGCCCCACGCCCCGGACGAGTAGCTTGACCGTATGAGCAATCTCGAGCGCCAGGCGGTGCCCTCCATCTGTGGCGGCCGTGGCTTCGTCGTGGCCGAGCCGGTACGTGAACTCCTCACCGCCCGCAAGGTTCAGCTCGGCGAGTCCACCCAGGTGCGCAGACTTCTGCCGAACCTCGGCCGCCGCATGATCGGCGCGTGGTGCTTCGTCGACCACTACGGCCCCGACGACATCGCCGACGAGGCAGGCATGCAGGTCGCCCCGCACCCCCACTTCGGGCTGCAGACCGTCAGCTGGCTGCACGAGGGCGAAGTCCTGCACCGCGACAGCCTGGGCAGCCTCCAGACCATCCGCCCGCGCGAGCTCGGCCTGATGACCTCGGGCCGGGCGATCAGCCACTCCGAGGAGAGCCCGAAACCGCACGCGCGCCTTCTGCACGGCGCCCAGCTGTGGGTGGCCCTGCCCGAGGGCCACCGCGACATCGAGCCGCACTTCCAGCACCACGCGGACCTCCCGGCCGTCACGGCGCCCGGCCTCACCGCCACCGTCATCCTCGGCTCCCTCGACGGCGCCGCGTCGCCCGGCACGACGTACACGCCCCTCGTCGGCGCGGACCTCGCCCTGGCACGCGGCACCGAGACCCGGCTCCCCCTGGACCCCGACTTCGAGTACGCGGTCCTCTCCATGTCCGGCGAGGCGCATGTCGACGGTGTGCCCGTGTTCCCGGGCTCGATGCTCTACCTGGGCTGCGGCCGCACGGAACTGCCCCTGCGCGCCGAGTCCGACGCCGGTCTGATGCTCCTCGGCGGGGAACCGTTCGCGGAGGAACTGGTCATGTGGTGGAACTTCGTGGGCCGTTCCCACGAGGAGATCGAGCAGGCCCGGGCGGACTGGATGGAGGGCACCCGCTTCGGCGAGGTCCACGGCTACGCCGGCGACCGTCTCCCCGCCCCCGCACTCCCGCCGGTGGTGCTGAAACCACGGGGACGGGTGCGCTGAGCTGTCACCCCGTCCGGCTCTTGCCGACCCGTGGGGCGAGAAAGGAACCTCGAGGTGACACCGCCGACTTTGGCCGGTCACGGGCTTTGTCCCGGTGACCCACCGACGCACAGTGGGGCTTGAGCACCGCTCGTCGCCGGTCCTCGAACCGGCGAAACCGCCTACGGCTCCTACGGAGGAGAGGCCATGGCCGGTGTCCCACGGCGCATGCCCGGCGCTGCCGTCCCTGCCCGCGAGCGTTCTGAGCCGTGGACGTACTCCACGCCCATGGTGTGCGCGGCTGCGTTCCTCGGATCCGCGTGTCTCCTGCCCGTACTGGGTGTGGCCGGTGCCCTGCACCACCCGGCGGCTGCCCTGGCCGCGTACTGCGTCCTCGCGGCGACAGTGGGCTTTCGCGCGCATTCCCGGGCGGTGCCTCTTGCTGGCGCCGTGTGCTGGCTCTTCTACGACGGCTTCGTAGTCCACCAGCAGGGTGAACTGGCCTGGGACGGCCTGACCGACGTGTCCCGGATGGGGCTCCTCGCCGGGGCCGCCCTGCTCGGCACCATGACAGCCAGGGCCGGTCACGCGACCAGGTCTCGCCGCTGGTCTCCATCCGAGTGACGTCCGAGTCGCATGGCCCTGTCGGCCGTGCGATCTCGTTGTGGACCGTCGAGGCTGGGACTGATCGCCGGATTGTTCGGCGGCCCGGACGAGCCCTGGGGAAAAGGTCATGGACTTCGGCAAGCTGGCATCTCCGTTGGCGGCGTCGTACGAGCGTTACGAGCGCGAGGACCACAGGAGGGCCCCGCTCGCGGGGCAGGCCCGGATGCTCGGCCTTGTCTCGGTCCGTGAGCGGGCCAAGCCGCTGCGCGTCGTGGTCTCGCTGGAGTGCGATCCGGACGCCTCGCTGGACGACCTGGGCGAGGGCGTCGAACTCAACGCGGGCGGCAAGAAGGTGCGTACCGCCATCGTCTCGATGGACGCCCTCCATCAGCTCACCGCGCACCCCGGCGTCAAGCGCGTCGTGCCGGCCACCCGGCTGCGCCCCTGCCTGGGCCCGGCGCAGGAGGCGGTCGGCGTTCCGGCGTTCCGGACGAGCTCCGGAATGACCGGCAAGGGTGTCGTCGTCGGAGTCATCGACACCGGGCTCGACCCGACGCACCCGGAATTCAGCGGGCGGGTCGAGCGCATCTGGGACCAGACCATGCTCGGCGGCTCAGGCGTGCCGGAGGGCGGGTACGGCGCGGAGTTCTCCGGTTCCGAGTTGTCCATGACCACCTTGTCCCGGGACACCGACGGCCATGGCACCCATGTCGCCGGCATCGCCGCGGGCCTCGAGGGCGTCGCGCCCGAGGCGCGTCTCGTCATCGTCAAGACCGACTTCCAGGACGCCCACATCATCGACGGCATCCAGTACATCTTCCGGGTGGCGCGCGACCTGGACATGCCCGCGGTGGTCAACCTCAGCCTGGGCGGGCACTTCGACGCGCACGACGGAACCGACCCGATGTCCCTGGCGATCGAGGAAGAGTCGGGCCCCGGCAGAATCGTGTGCTGCGCCGCGGGCAACGAGGGTGACGACGACCTCCACGCGCGCATCGAGGTGCCGGAAGGCAGTGTGCGCTCGATCCCCTGTCACCCCGGACGGCTCTTGAACGAACCGGACATCTTCTGGCTCAACGGCTGGTACAAGGGCAGCGACCGGTTCGAGATCGCCATGGCTTCGCCGTCGGGGGCGACGACCCCCTTCCAGCCCGTACGGACCGCAGGCTCGCCGGTGACCAATTTCGATCTGCCCGAGGGTGCTGTCCAGATCGTCACTCCGGGCATCGACCCGGCCAACGGGGACATCAACTTCTTCGTGCAGGTGGAGCCGACGGGCGCCGGCCCCGCCACCGCTCTGAGCAAGTGGCGGCTGCTGGTCCGCGGGGCGACGGTCACCGACGGGACGGTCGATGTGTGGGTGCTCGGACGTCCGGACGCCCGGACACAGCCGCAGTTCAGCGGCCCGTCCGTGCATGACGCGATCAAGATCGGTTCGCCCGGGACCGCCGCGTCCGCGATCACCGTGGCCGCGTCCGTCACCCGGACGGAGTGGCGGGACTTCAACGGCAGTGCGCAGCAGGCGCCGTGGCTCGAGCTCGGTGACATCGCGAGCTTCAGCAGTGAGGGCCCGCTCCGGGACGGGGCGCGCAAGCCCGATATCACCGCTCCCGGGGCCATGATCATTTCTGCCCTGTCGAGGGACGCCGTCGACCTGCCGCGCCACTTCATCACGAGCGACCGCCATGTCGCGTTCCAGGGCACCAGCATGGCAACGCCGTTCATCGCCGGGGTCGGCGCGCTGGTCCTGCAACGCGACCCGGGTTGCGAACCCGGCAAGTTCAAGAGCCTGCTGCGGGAGAACGCCGCGGTTCCCGGAGCCGGCCCGGACGCCTTTGACCCCAAGTGGGGCCACGGACTCCTCAACGCCGCCCATCTGTGACCATGGGCTTGTGGATTACCGGAAACTCGACACCTCCCTGGCGCTGGCCGTCGATGCCGAAGGGCGCGCCCCGGAGTCACGGGACCTGTCCGTGCTCGTACGCCTGACAGCGCCCCCGTCGGACGTGCAGCTGGCGCAACTGCACGGTGCCGGGGTGCGCAGCGCGGTCCCGGGCCGCACGGTGGTCACCGGCACACTCTCCCGCCGGGACGTCGAGACGCTCTCGGGCCAGCCCTGGGTCCTCTCCCTCACGCTGTCCGCCCGACGGCGCCCGGCCTGAGCAGCCCATGTCCTGAAGCGGTCTCCGGTCGGCGACGCGTGGGCCGGACATCGTTCGGCCTGTCGGCCCCGGGCTCTCCCGACGGGGTTAGCGGCCCATTACTCAGCGGTTATCACGTGATGAGGTGCGCCCGGTTACCGTCTGTTCCGGATTGAAAGCCTGTGCAGTCCCCGCATTGCTCAGCCTCTCCTTTCCGACCCGTTTTGCGCTAAGTCTCAAGGAGCTGTGATGGGAAAGTACGCAGGCAAGAAGGCCGTTGTCATCGGTGGGACGCACGGCATGGGCCTCGCGATGGTGCAGGGGCTGCTCGACGAGGGCGCCGAGGTGCTGCTGACCGGACGCAATGAGAAGAACATCGAGACGGCCCAGCGCGACTTGGGCGCCAGGGCGCACGTCGTGCGCTCCGATGTCGCGGACATGGGTGACATCGCGAAGCTCGGCGATCTGGTCGAGGAGAAGTTCGGCCGCGTCGACGCGCTGTTCGTCAACGTCGGTTACGCGACGCTGGAGCCGGTGGCCCTGGTCACCGAAGCCACGTACGACCGTCAGTTCAACGTCAACACCAAGGGCGTGTTCTTCACGGTGCAGCGGTTGTCCTCACTCATCTCGGACAACGGGTCGATCGTCTTCACCACCTCGATCGCCAATGTGACCGGCACGCCCGGCATGGGCGTCTACTCGGGTGCCAAGGCAGCCGTCCGGTCCTTCGCCCAGGTCTTCGCCGCCGAGCTGATGCCGCGCGGCATCCGCGTCAACTCGGTCAGCCCGGGCTTCATCCACACCCCGACCATGGGCATCGTGGACGCATCGGACGAGGACCGCGCCATCCTCATGAAAGTCGGTGACGAACTGACCCCGATGAAGCGCCACGGTACGCCGGAGGAAGTCGCCACGGCCGCGCTGTTCTTCGCGTTCGACGCCACGTTCACCACGGGCGTGGAGCTGGCCGTCGACGGTGGCCTCACCCAGCACATCCAGCCCGTTCCGCCGCAGTAGCCCGCGACGCGCCAGGGACCTCGTGCACCTGGCGGTGGGGCCCCCCCCCCCCCCCGGGGGGCCCCCCCCCCCCCCCCCCCCCCCGCCCCCCGGTAGGGGAGTAGGGAGGGGGGCCCCCCCGCGGCTGGCGCGGCCCGCCCCGCCCCC
>NZ_JBSHNE010000017.1:121203-145708 GCF_053646035.1 Streptomyces sp. NPDC055287
GGCGGTCGTGGGGGGCCACCCCCACCAAACCCCGCCGGTGCCGCCCCTGACGCCCGCGCGGCGCCGGGCCCCGGGGCCCCGGGGGGGGCCCCCGGCCCGGGGGGGGGGGGGCACCGCCGTCTCAGCCGGCCGCTTCGCCCAGAGATGTCGAAGTCGTCTGCGGTCCCACCGTGCTGGAGCGGATCCCGGCCGGCCGCTCCGAAGGCGATCATCATGGGCTCGCCCTTGGCGATCGTCACATCACCGAGCTCGACATCCTCGATCGCGCAGCACATCGGGAGGTTCGCGAACGGCGCCTCCAAGCGCGGGGTCTCCTCGACCAGGTCCTGCCACGACGCGGCGCCGTCCTTCAGCAGCTTCACTTGACCGGGGTGGCTGAGCAGGGCGTGAATGGCGTGGTCGAGAAGGCTGACGGCGGTTTCGTGCCCCGCGGTGAACATCAGCAGGATGGAGTCGACCAACTCCCGTTCAGTGAGCCCGGATCCGCTGTCCTCGTCGCGTACGGTGATCAGCCCGCTGGTCAGGTCGTCCCCCGGCCGTTCCCGCTTGACGGCCACGAGTTCGCCCATCAGGGCGTACAGATCACGCTCGTTCCGCTTCGCGTCCTCCAGGGAGGCCGAGGGGTGCGGCACTGCGTGCACCAGCCTGAGCAGCTCTTCGCGCATGCTCTCGGGGATGCCGAGCAGTTCGGAGATGACCTGGGTGGGCAGCGGGTAGGCGAACTCCGCACGCAGGTCGACCGGTTCGTTTCCGGGCGATCCGGCGATCCGGCAATCCGGTCCAGCAGTTCGCCGGTGATGGCCTCGATGCGTGTTCGCAGGGCGGCGGCAACTGCTTGACCCGTTCGTAGTCGGTCACAGCCCAGACGACCGCCCCGCCCGGCAGCTCCACCTGTGTGGCGCGCCTCCGGCTGCGCAGCCGAGCGCCCTCGCCGTGGATGTCACGGCCGGACGGGTCGATGACGAATGGGCAGTACCGCTTGCTCACCGGTGCTCCAAGATGTCGGCGGCTCACGTGCGACGTGAGCGACTCGGAAGGTCCGGGTCGCAGCTGTCGGTCATGGGTCGGCCCCCGCACCCGAGGGGGGTCCCAGGGTGCGGGGGGCGACATGTACGCGGAGCGGACCGGGCAGGCCCGGTCGCGCGGACGGAGGTGGGGAGTCGGTGGCTAGGCCCGGCGGGCGAGCGCCGCGTCCTTCAGCGCGGCCCCGCTCACCTGTTCCGCGGCGCGGCGGCCCGACTCGATGGCCCCGTCCACGAACCCGTGCCAGACGCTCGCGAGGTCGCCGCCGGCGAACGCGATGCGGCCGTACGGCTGCTGAATGGCGGGAAGTTGCCGCAGCAGCTGGTTGGGACGGCGAAGGCCCTGCGCGCCGCGGGCGTACGGGTCCGAACCCCAGTCGTGCGACTTGGCCGACACGACTTCGGCCGTCGGCAGGTACTCCCGTACGGCGGCCTGGACCTGCCCGAGGTTCTTCGGGTCGAAGGTCGGGTCGAAGGCGAAGCCGATCATGAGATGGCCGTCGTTCAGTTTGCTGAAGGGGAAGAGGCTCTCGATCCGCTGGCCCTCGTACCCTTGGCAGAGCGTCAGCGGCTCCACGCCGCGGACGTGTATCCACAGCTTGACGGTCCGGCGTACGCCGATGCCCTCAGTGGCCGCGTCGGCGTGCACCTTGGGCAGCCCGGGGGCGAACTTGATGGTGTTCCATACGTTCGACGGCACGGCGACGATCACCCGTGAGGCCTCGAACGTACCGCTGTTGCGGGTGACGACCGAGACCCCTCGGCCGGTGTCGGCCACGGCGGTGACCGGCGTGTTGAGGCGCACGGTCACCGGCTCGTCGGCCAGGATGGAACGCGCCAGGCCGCTCATGCCGCCCGCGCCCGGGCGCTGCGACATCAGTGAGAACCAGCCGTCGGCGTTCCAGCCGGTGTGGGCCCACCACTGAGCCAGGGACGTGAGTGCGCCGTCCTTGCTGGAGCCGCCCGCGAAGCCCGCGACCTGAGAGCTCAGCCAGCCCGCGTCCTGCGCGTCGAGATTGAGCCGGGCTATGCGGTCGTGCAGCGACAGCGGGTCGATCGAACGCAGCAGGTCCTCGCGGAACAGCGGGTCCCTGGGACGCTCGAAGTACTGCTGGGAGCCCTCGAACAGCTTCCCGAGCAGCTCGCCCAGCCGGCCGAAGACCTCTTCGGGCTTGAAGGTGGTCGGCCCGGCGGCGGTCGGGTAGATCGCCAGCTCCGGCTGGAGCTCCGGAAGCAGCGGGACTCCGTACCGCTTCAGTTCGTCCATGGCGAACGTCTGGGCCGGGTGGATCCACTGACCGCCGAGTTCGATCTGCCGGCCGGCGAAGTTCTCGGTCCACGTACGGCCACCCACCCGGCCGCGCGCCTCCAGCACCAGAGTCCGCAGCCCCCGCGCCTGCAGCTCCCGGGCGGCGGTCGCTCCGGCGAATCCGGCCCCGACGACGATGACGTCGTAGCGCCTCCTGACCTCCGCCTCGGTGGGGGCGGGGTTTGCGTGTGCCGCGCCGGTGAGGGCGAGCGAGCCGGCCGAAGCGGCCAGCGCGGTCAGGCCGCCGGCTTTCAGTGCCGTGCGGCGTCCCACCGTGCGCTGTGCGCCGGCGAGCAGTCCGGTTCTGTCGAATTTCAACGAAGTCTCCTTGTAGTGCCGGCCGAGCACATAGCGATTCAGCCCGTTGGTATTCCGGTGCGAACGTAGCGGAGGTACACCGAAAGGTGGCTCAATATGTATTCACGGTCCGGTAATTGATTACCTGTGAGTACGTGATGAGCAGCCGGTTTCCGAACCGTGAGTGATCAAGGGGTGGGAACCGGGGACTGGAACCGGCCCCTCTGTCTCATATCGCGGGACACCCGTGTTGTGCGAGTGAGCCTCGGGGTGCAACGGCTTCGGTGATGCCGGACACATCCCCCCCGGCGGAGGTTGCCGCATGATGTCGTCCCTGTCAGTCAGAAGGGGAGCGTGTAGGGTCAAGATGCGTCCAAAACGCGAGATCGCAACGCGCGTTGAGGGGCCTTCGCGCAACGACTGTGGTGGACCGTGAGTAACAGGCCCGCTCGGACCGGGTCGTTGCGTCAGGGGGGACGGACGCATATGGGGGAGCACGATGCTGTGCATGGCGCACCGCACCATCTTGGAGCGTCCTGCACGTAGTTCCGAGGGGGAAGCATGCAGATCCAGATGCTGGGGCCGCTGGAAGTCGTCGCCGACAACCAGCCGATTCCATTGGGGGGCACGAGACAACGTGCGACTTTGGGCTTTCTGCTCCTGCAGGCCAACAGAGTGGTGGCAACCAGCCAATTACTGAAAGCGGTGTGGGCGGCGGACGACGCTCCCAGTTCGGCGCGGAAGATTTTGCAGAACGCCGTCTGGGGGCTGAGGGGAGTGCTCCATACCCGCGGTTCCGAAGGCCGCGGCTCACCGGCCCTGCTCACCCAGGCGCCCGGCTACATGCTGCGCGTGGAACCCGACCAGGTGGACCTCTTCCTCTTCGAGCGCCACGCGGCACGGGGCCGGGCGGAGCTCGCAGCGGGTAAGCCCGATGCCGCCGCACGGTCACTGAAGGAGGCGCTGGGGCTGTGGCGCGGTCCGGCGCTGGCCGACCTGGTCGAGACAGGCATCTCCTGGATGGAGCTGTCGGCACTGCAGGGCGCCCGTGTCGACGCCATGGAGGACTATTTCGAGGCGGAACTCGAGCGCGGCATGCACCACTCCGTGCTGGGGGAGCTGGAAACCCTCGTTGAGAGCGAACCCTTGCGGGAGCGGGCCTGCAGTCAGCTGATGCTGGCGCTGTACCGCTGCGGCCGGCAGGCCGACGCGCTGAACGTATACGGCCGAATACGCTCCGCCCTGGTGGAGAACCTGGGACTGGAACCCGGTCACGAGCTGCGCATGCTGCAACAGGCCATCCTCACCCACGACGCGGTCCTCGCCTCGCGAGAGGTCGCGTCCCACCACGACCTTGCGCGCGACTCCGGCCCCGCCGACCAGGCGGTCCTGCTCCGAGACGACGTGAGCGGTTCGGCCGGCGGGGCCCGCCCCCCGGTGGCGGAGCCCGGCGCGGGCACGACGGATGGCGGCTCCGCGGCCGAGCGGGGCAACACCGTACCCGCGACGACCACCGCCGGGCCCAGGGCCGTGGTCTCCGAGCGCAGGCGGATCAGCGTCCTTCTGCTGCGCACGGAACTGGGGCCGCAGCCCGGCGGCGGTGGGATCGAGTCCGTGGACCGGCTGCTCCGGGACACGGCCGCGGCCGTCAAGGAGGAGGTCGAAGGGTACGGCGGCGCCGTCGCCGCATCGATCGGCTCCTTCTCGCTCGCCCTGTTCGGCGTGTACCGCAGCCGCGAGGACGACCCGGAACGCGCCGTAAGGGCCGCTGTGGCCATCAGGGAGCGGCTCGCGCCGGCCGAGCGCCTGGCGGTGCACGCCGCGGTCGACACGGGCGAGGCCCTGGTGCGCTACTCGCCGGACGACGAGCACGCACCGCCCTCGGCCATGGGCTCGCTCATGGACGATTGCCAGCGGCTGCTGGCCCTCGTGCCGCCCGGGGAGATCCGGGTGAGCGACCGCGCGTGCCGGGCCACCGAGACCGACATCGAGTACGAACCGGCGGAAGAGCCGGCGGGCGGCTGGCGGGTCAGGGGCGCCGATGAGGCGTACTCCGGTCACCACGCCGTGCCCATCGTCGACCGCGAAATCGAACTCGAAGTCCTGCGCGGCCTGCTGGAGCTCGCCAGGCACCGGTCGGCTCCGCATCTCGTGACGCTCCTCGGCGAGGGCGGTGTCGGCAAGACGCGGTTCGTCATGGAGCTGGAGCACCGGATCACGGGCCGGCCCCACACACCACTGTTCCTGTCGGCCCGCGCGCCTGTCGCCCATGGCAGCCACCCGCTTTCCGTGCAGATCGAGATATTGGCGACTTGTTGCGGGATCCGGGCGGGGGACTCGGGCAAGACCGCGCGGGCCAAGCTCGCCAGCACCCTGCACCAGCTCGTCCAGTGCGAGGAGACGGCGGGCAGGCTGCTGCCGTCTCTCACCCCGCTGGTCGACCCGGAGGGGGCGGAGATCCGTCGGCCTCAGGTGTCCGAACTCCTCAAAGCGTGGTACGAGTTCGTGGGGCTGGCAGCAGAGGACCGCCCGCTCGTGTTGGTCGTCGATGATCTCCACCGGGCCGACGACAGGCTGCTGGACTGCGTGGAACATCTGCCACGGGCGGTGGGACCGGTGCCCGTAGTGGTGATCGCGGCCGCCCGGCCCGAGCTGCTCCTGAGGCGTCCGGAGTGGGGCAGCGGCAGCCGGCAGGCGACCACTCTCACCCTCGAACCCCTCTCACCGGCAGCGGAGAGCAGGCTTCAGGAACTCCTGCTCTCGGCCGCGCCCGGCGAAGCACAGGGCGCGGCCGGCAGCAGGTCCCGCGGTGCCCTCCCGGCAGGCAGCGACCGTTCCGGCCACCGTTCGCCCCGTTCGATGCTGCGGCTCGAAGCGCCCCGCCCCTCCAGAAGCAACGGAAGCGGTGGGCACACCGCCGCCGAACAGATCCCGGCGCAGCGGCAGTACACGTAACGCGCACATCGGTGACACCCCCGGCTGTCCGCCCTTCCACCGGAAGGGCGGACAGCCTCGGTCGTTACGCCGCCCTGCCGGTCAGGCGCTCCTCGTCCTGGGAACGCAGTATCGCGGCCACGTCCCGCAGCGCGGAAGCCAGCCGACCGATTTCCTCGTCGTTGAGAAACACCGAGGGTGCGAACCTCAGGGTGTGTCCGGCGCTCGCGGTGGGGAACGTCCGAACCCGGTGCTCCCGGAGCAGATATCCGGCGACGGTGTATCCGATCAGCCCCGACTGTGCCCCTTCGCGGATCACCCGCGACGCGGAACCCGACTGGTCGCGGAATTCGAGCCCGAGCATCAGGCCCTTGCCGCGCACGTCCGCCACCACGTCGGGGAAATCCGTACGGATCTCCTCCAGCGCGTCCTTCAGTCGCGTGCCGCATTCACGCGCCAGCCGGTACGCCCGGCCGTCACCGTCCTCCAGCATTTCGATCACCTTCAGGGCGATCGGGGTGGAGAAACCGTCCTTGGCGAACGTCGAGCTGTGGACCAGCTCGAACTCACTGCGATAGCGGCCGCCCCGGACCAGCATCACCGAGCACTTGGCGAGCCCGCCGCCAAGGCTCTTGGCCAGCACGTAGTAGTCCCCGCGCAGACCGATCAGGGAGCTGGCGAAGAACGCGCCGGTACGGCCCATTCCGCTCTGGATCTCGTCGATGACCACCGGGATACCGGCTGCCTCGCACTCCTGCTGGATCGCGCTCGCGAATTCCTCGGAGACGGGGACGATGCCGCCCTCGCCCTGGATCGGCTCCAGGAGAAATCCGGCGATGAGGGGCAGGTCCCGCTCGACCACACGGACGCTGCCGTCCGCCGCCACGATGTCCAGCAGGCTTGCCCGCTCCTCCGAGACGGCCTGCTTGAGAAGGTCGGCGCGATCGAGCGGAAGGAACCGTGCCCGGCCGGCCAGCGCGCCGAACGGGGCACGGTAGGCGGCGTTGTGGGTCAACTGCACACTGCCCACGAGTTTTCCGTGGAACGAACCCTCCAGGGTGAGGAAGACCGGCGGCCTGGACAGCGCTCGGTCGTTGTGACCCGCCACCTCCGCGGCCAGGCGCTCGAAGCCCTGGGCACCGTCCGCGCGTTCACGCTCACCGACCCCCGCGCGTTCGTACGCCGCGGGCGGCACTGTCGCATCGCCTGCCAGTACAGCGGCCCGCGCGCGGGTGGCGTTCGCCTCCAGCTCGGCCACCAGGTCCCGTACCTTCAGCACTCGGTCGAGCTCCGCGTGCTTGACCGCGGCCTCGATCGCTTCGGCGCCGCTGTTGGCGAATATGGCCGAGTACGGTTCCTCCGTCCCTGCTTCGCGCTGGATGATCCGGTTCAGCGCCGCGGCGACCTTCTCGGCGTAAGGGTGCCGGGAGAACTGCGCGTGGACCGGCGACAGGCCGTCCAGCAACTGCTTGGCGTACGCCACGATCCCGGGGTTGTTGTGGCCCAGGATCAGCGAACCGTAGCCTCCGGCGGCGTCGAGGACCGGTACTTCGCGGCCGTCCTCGCCGCGGAGATACAGGGTGTTCCCCTCGGCGCGCACGTACTCGACATCGAGTCCGACGGAGGCGAGGAAGCCAAGCAGATAAGGCTCCGCGAGTCCCGGTTCATCGGATACAGAATTCATGGCGACATCCCCTTATTCGGATACCGGGACCTTACCCGCGGTTCGGTCGGTTATCGGAATGGAGAGTCACGCTGCGGTAATCGCGGCCGGTGAGGTCCGGTGAACTAGGGGCAGAGCATGGTTACTTAGGGGTGGGCGGGTGCCGGTAAGCGGTCCGTTACATTGACCGGGTGTTCTCATTCCTGAATTCCGAAAGAGGCGACATGATTTATATATCGGCGGCAGCGGACCTCATGGGGCCGCGTATCAGGGGGATTGCCGACGAGGGTGAGGGGGAATCCGTCGGCACCCATTCCGCCGCGGGCTACCTCTCGTTGATCCTGGGGCGCCCGGAGGCCGGGCCCGTGGATCGTTCGCAGGTGCCCGCTGCCACCCGGACGATGGGCCGATGACGTGGCGGACAACGGACACACCTCCCACCGGCCGGCCGGCCGTACGTCCCTGCTCCCTGCCCCGAACGGCTCGGCGCTTCCGGCTGCAGCCACCTCCGCCTCGCTGCGCGATGTGATGTCCCGCTTCGCCACGGGCGTCGTCGTCATCACCGTCGGCGGTGAGCACATTCACGGGATGACGGCCAACGCCTTCAGTTCGGTTTCGCTCGACCCGCCGTCGGTACTGTGCTGCATCGCCCACAACGCGGTCATGCACGGCGCGATCACCAGGGCGCGGCGGTTCGCCGTCTCCATCCTCGGCGCCGAGCAGGAGGAAACGGCCCGTTTCTTCGCCGACAAGGCGCGCCCGCTCGGACCCGAACAGTTCGACAAGGTCGACTGGCTGCCGGGAGCGCACAGCGGGGCGCCGCTGCTGTCCGGCGCACTGGCCTGGCTTGAGTGCGAGCTCGCAGAGGCGCACGAGTCCGGAGACCATTCGATCTTCACCGGCTCCGTGTTGAACTCGGTCCGCGGGCCCGGAGATTCCGGCCTGCTGTTCTTCGAGGGCACGTTCCAGCGGCTCGCACCACCCGCCCGCTGATTTGCGTGGTGCCGACCTCTCAATGCCGGTGATCCCGGCGGCCGACCGGCCGCCGGGATCACCGGCATTGAGGGACGAGGGTCTAGAGGAACGGGGTCTCCGGGTCCAGCCCGAGCAGTACCCGTCCCTGCACCTCCAGGTTCGCGTTGAGCTGCGCCAGCGCGTGCAGCGAGAAGCCCTGGATGTCACGGTGGAACCGCTGGATGTGCACGCTGCGCCGGATCACCGATCCACCGCTCGCGTTGAAGAGGAGCTCGACGGCTTCCTTGCTGAGCTGCGAGGCGAAGGCGGTCTGGCCGCGTACGCCGGCCTTCTCCTCCAGGGTCGGCTGCTCGCCGACGTCGGCCCGCTCCTGAAGGACGCGCAGCCAGCCGTCGGCAAGCCCCTCGGCCGCGGCGATCTTGTTGGCCGCGGTGGCCACGTGGATCTGGGTGAGCGGGTGTTGCGTCTGGTCCTCCCAGGCGGTGTAGGTGATGCCCCGGCCGGGAAGCCGCTCGAGGAACAGTTCGTACGTGCCCTTCGCGATACCGATGAACACGGCGGCGGCCAGGGCCATCACCTGGCTCACCAGACCGTAATTGCGGCCCGTGGCGCCGGTGTTGGAGCGGTCTCCGGTGGCGCTGAAGATCAATTCCTCGAACCGGGCCACGTGGTGGGCCGGGATGAAGACGTCCTTGGCGGAGGAGGTCGCGCTGCCGGTGGCGCAGCCCGCGGTCACGTCCCAGTCGTCGACGACCGTCATCTCGGACATCGGCAGCAGGGCCATGGCCTCCTCGACCGAGCCGTCCGGGTGTTCCAGCATCGCCGTGGCGAAGTTCCACTCGGCGCCGGGGCAGCCCGAGTTGAACCGCCAGGTGCCGTTGAGTACGTAGCCGCCCTCGACGGGCTTGAGCGTGCCGGTCGGCGCGAAGGCGCTGGAGATCTTGACCGATCCGGAGGCGAAGACCTCCTCCTGCGTCCGGTCCGGGTACAGGGTGGCGGCCCACGCGCTGGTGGCCCACACGAAGGCGACCCAGCCCGTCGAGGGGCAGCCGCGGGAGACCTCGGTGATGACCTTGGCCTGGTCGGCCAGATCGAAGTCCAGGCCGCCGAAGCGACGGGGCACGGCGATCCGGAAGACGCCGGCCTTGTCCAGGAGTTCGATGTTCTCGTCCAGGATCCAGCGTCGCTTCTCGGACTCGGCTCCGTTCTCACGGAGCGTCGGAACGATGTTCCGTACGGCCTCGAGTACAGATTCAAGCTCTTCGTTGACACTCTTGGGCATTCAAGCTCCTCGGTCGTCACATTCCGGCGCCGAGCGTACGTGAGGCCGATCGGAATTCGATGTGTGCGGAGTCTGGGTGTGGTAAGCGACCGGCCAGCACATGGCAATTACTCGGCAATTACCGGTGGATTGCCGGGTGATGGGCATGAAGGTATGCCGGGCCCCTTCTTCCGGCGTCTGCGTACCGAGTGATGTGACAGCATGATTGCCATGACAAACTCATGGCCCGACCGGGTTGTTGCCGCTGCCGCCGACTGCACCGCCATTCTGGAAAAGGCGGCCGACGGCGACTGGTCAGTCAATGCGCAGGACAGTGACTGGTCCTGTCGGTACGTCCTCGACCACATGGCCCTCGGACTGATCGGTTACGCCGGGCTGGTCATCGCCCAGCCGTCCGACCGCTTCACCGGAATGCTCGCCGCCTTCAACGAGCAGGCTCCGATCCCCGTCTGCCTGGAGGGCGTACGGATCTCCGCGACGGTCCTGGCCTCCGCCGTCCGCGAGGCCGGGCCCGACCTTCGCGCCTTCCATCCGTGGGGTGCCTCCGACGGCCCCGGCTTCGCCGCCATGGGTGTCCTGGAGACGGTCGTCCACACGTACGACATCGCGGTCGCGCTCGGCCTCGGCTGGGTTCCCGCGGACGACCTCTGCGCACCGGTCGTGGAACGGCTCTTTCCTGACGCGCCGACCGGTCACGCACCTGCCGGGACACTGCTGTGGTGCACCGGCCGCATCGCGTTGCCCGGCCTCCCGCGACGGCCCGACTGGGGCGGCTGGGACGGCACCGTCCGCTGACGGCCCCACCCGGCGCACCGGCATACAGGACGCCACCACGCCACCACGGCACAGCGGCGCATGCACAGGCACAGGCACAAGGAGGAACAGATGGGCGAGGAGTGGTTCCGGCGGTACAGCCCCGCCGCGCAGCACGAGGTGAGGCTTGTCTGCTTCCCGCATGCCGGCGGAGCGGCAAGCTCGTTCGTATCCCTCTCCCGCAAACTGAGCCCCGCCGTCGAGGTGCTGGCCGTGCAGTACCCCGGGCGGCAGGACCGCCGGCGCGAGGAGCCGATCGCGGACATCGCCCGGCTGGCGGACCTCCTGGCGGACGCGCTGGAGTCGGAATCCGGCAGTCCGTACGCCTTTTTCGGCCACAGCATGGGAGCCGTCATCGCCTACGAGACGGCTCGCCGGCTCGCCCCGCGACCGGGTCCCGGCCCCGTGCGGCTCTTCCTGTCCGGGCGGAGCGCGCCGGAGACCCAGCCTGATCCCCTCGACCGGATGCGGGACGACGCGGATGTGATCGCGGCGATCCGCAGACTCGGCGGGACCGGCGCCGCCGTTCTGGACGACCCGGAGATCATGGAAATGGCCATGCCGGCCCTGCGCGCCGACTACCGGGCGATCGGGTCCTACGCGTGGGTCCCTTCAGCGCCGCTGGACTGCCCGTTCAGCGTGCTTGTAGGTGACTCGGACCCGGTGGTGCCGACCGCGCGGGCTGCCCGGTGGAGCGCCTTCACCACCGCCGACACCCAGGTACGGACCTTCCCCGGGGGGCACTTCTACCTCGACGGTTGTACGGACGCGGTGGCCGGCACCATCACCGCAGCGCTCGACGTGGGGGTCCGGGCGAAGAGCGCGTGACCGACGGCGCTGCCCCTGCACGCCCTTGGCGTCGACGCCGGGACGAACGGCCTCCGGCCCCTGGGGCATGGCCTCCGCGCACCTGTAGCCCCCTCGGTCGCCCGAGGGGGCTGCAGTCGCTTTCCGGCAAGTGTCAGCTGCCGTGCGGATAGTCGATGGCGAAGCGCCACTTCCCGTCCGCACCCAGACGCAGCACGTCATTGCCGACGCCCTCATGGACCTCCGCGACGCCCTCCGCGTTCGTGACGTCGATCCGCCAGTCCACGATCAGCAGGGCGGCGTCGCCGGCCACGTACGAGTGGCGGAGCGTGGCGGTCATCCTGGGGCCGAGCGCGAGGAATTCGGCGAGGGCCTGCTTCCGCTCCTCCCCGGTGACCGGCGCGTCCTGCTCCCAGACCGAGACCGCCGTGTCGGTGTAGAGCCGATTGACCAGCTCCGGGTTGCCCGAGTTGAAGGCGCGTACGTAGAGCTCGGTCTGCAGTGTGGCGTCGTCGGTGAGCTCGAAGTTCTCCAAAGTGGTGGCCATGGCGAAAATGGTCCTGCTTTCTGTTCGGCCGTAAAAGGCGGCTTCTGATATCTCCCGAAGAATATCCCCGGGTATCTCACGCACCCTCCATCGTCAGGTAACCAGCTACTCATGAATTACTGGCGGATGATCGAATGCCGGGCCATTACCAGGCATATTCGAGGGCAATGCGGGAGATAGGTAGGGTCGTTCATGGATAGAAATTTCTCGCTATTCCATGAGACGGAAATCGGTAGTCTGTTGGGGGCTTCAGTGATGAAAAGGCAGCTGGGCGCGACGAGTGGGGACGCGGGCCGGAAGGGCGAGGCCATCGCCGTCGTCGGCATGTCCTGCAGGCTGCCCGGGGCTTCGAGCCCGGCTGCTTTCTGGAAGCTTCTGAGGAACGGCGAGAGCGCGGTCACCGACGTGCCCGCCGGCCGGTGGGAACCGGCGGCGGACGCGGGCGCGGACACCCCGGAGAGCCGCTCTTTGGGGGAGAGCGGACAGCACACCGGCGACGGGGTCCGCCGCGCAGGCTTCCTGGACCGGGTGGACACCTTCGACGCGGCCTTCTTCGGGATCTCGCCCCGCGAGGCCGCCACCATGGACCCGCAGCAGCGGCTGGTCCTGGAGCTGGCCTGGGAGGCGCTCGAGGACGCCGGGATCGTACCCGCAACCCTGGCCGGCAGCCGCACGGCGGTGTTCGTCGGCACGCTGCGCGACGACTACGCGAGCCTCCTCTATCAGTACGGCAGTCAGGCGATCACCCAGCACACCATGGCCGGGGTCAACCGCGGCGTCATCGCCAACCGGGTCTCGTACCACCTGGGGCTGCACGGGCCGAGTCTCACCGTCGACGCCGCACAGTCCTCCTCGCTCGTCGCTGTGCACCTCGCCTGCGAGTCGCTGCGCGCCGGCGAGTCCTCCATGGCCATCGCTGCGGGCGTGAACCTGAACATCCTCGCCGAGAGCGCTGTCGCCGAGGAGCGTTTCGGCGGCCTGTCCCCGGACGGCACCGCGTACACCTTCGACGCCCGCGCCAACGGATTCGTGCGCGGCGAAGGCGGCGGAGTCGTCGTACTCAAGCCGCTCTCGCAGGCTGTCGCCGATGGCGACACGATCTACGGTGTGATCCGCGGCAGTGCCGTCAACAACGACGGCGCCACCCCGGGCCTGACCGTGCCCAGCGTCGTCGCCCAGGAGGAAGTGCTCCGCGAGGCCTACCGCAAGGCAGCGGTGGACCCCGCCGCGGTGCAATACGTGGAGCTGCACGGCACCGGCACGCCGGTCGGCGACCCGATCGAGGCCGCCGCGCTGGGCGCGGCGCTGGGCGCGGCCAAATCGTCCGGCGAGTTGCTGCTCGTCGGCTCGGCCAAGACCAACGTCGGTCATCTGGAAGGGGCGGCCGGTATCGTCGGTCTGCTTAAGGCGCTGCTCAGCCTGAGCCACCGCGAGATCCCGGCGAGTCTCAACTTCCGTACGCCCAACCCTGAGATTCCCCTGGACGAGCTGCGCCTGGCGGTGCAGCGCGAGCTGACCGACTGGCCGCACGACGACCGGGAACTCGTCGCGGGAGTCAGCTCGTTCGGCATGGGCGGCACCAACGCGCACGTCGTGCTGAGCGAGGGCCCGACACCTGACGGAGAGCGGCCGGGGGAGCGGCCGACGCCGGTCGCCGGACGGACCGTACTGCCCTTCATCGTCTCCGGGCGGGCGCGGGAAGCCCTGCCCGCCCAGGCCGGGAGGCTCCGCGACACCCTCGCCGCCGACGAGAGCCTCCGCGTCGCGGACGTGGGCTGGTCGCTGCTCTCGACCCGGACCACCTTCGACCACCGCGCGGTCGTCCTCGCCGAAGACCGTGCCGAACTGCTGCAGGGCATCGAGGCGTTGGCGACCGGAGCCCCTGCGGCCGGCGTGGTGTCCGGCGCCCCCGCACCGGGCGGCCTGGGTGTCCTGTTCACCGGTCAGGGCGCGCAGCGCACCGGCATGGGACAGGAGCTCTACGAGGCGTTCCCCGCGTTCGCCGCGGCCTTCGACGCCGTCGCCGCCGAGCTGGACCCGCTGCTGGAACGCCCGCTCCGGGACGTCATCGCGGCCGGCGACGACCTGGACCTGACCGGTTTCACCCAGCCCGCGCTGTTCGCTGTCGAGGTGGCGCTCTACCGGCTCGTCGAAGCCTGGGGTGTCACTCCGGACCGGCTCGCCGGACACTCCGTCGGAGAGATCGCCGCGGCACACGTGGCAGGCGTGCTCTCGCTCCCGGACGCCGCCCGCCTTGTGGCGGCGCGTGGCCGGCTGATGCAGGCCCTCCCCGCCGGTGGCGCGATGATCGCGGTAGGCGCCCCGGAGGCGGAGCTCCTGCCCCTGCTGGCCGGCCGCGAGCACGAAGTCGCCGTCGCAGCCGTCAACGGCCCTTCTTCCGTTGTCCTTTCGGGCGACGAGAACGCGGCCGTCGCCCTCGCCGGGCTCCTCGGACAGCAGGGTCGCAAGACCAAGCGGCTGACGGTTTCGCACGCGTTCCACTCGCCTCGCATGGAACCGATGCTCGACGCCTTCCGTGAGGTCGTGGCCGGTCTGGAGTTCAAGGAGCCCCGGATCGCCGTCGTGTCCACGGTGACCGGCCGGGCCGTGACGACCGGCCAGTGGAGTGACCCCGAGTACTGGGTGGACCAGGTCCGGCGCCCTGTGCGGTTCCTGGACGCCGTGCGCACCATGGAGGCCGCAGGAGTCACCACGTTCCTGGAGCTCGGGCCCGACGGTGTCTGCTCGGCGATGGCCGCCGACTCCGTACTGGACGCGGCGGCCACGGCAGCCGTCCCCGCCCTGCGCCAGGGGCGCCCCGAGCCGCAGGCGTTGCTCTCGGCTCTCGCCACAGTTTTCGTCCGCGGCCGATCGGTGGACTGGTCGGCGGCCTACCGGGACACCGGTGCACGCCGAGTTCCCCTCCCGATGTACGCCTTCCAGCGCGAGCGGCACTGGGTCGACGGGACCGCCCGCTCTGCCATCGCCCCGCGGCGGCCTGCGACAGCCCGTGACGGCGCCGCCTCCGGTGGCCGCACCGTCACCGGCACACCGTACGGGAACCTCGGCGAGCGGCTCGCGCGCCTCGGCGACGCCGAACGCAGGCGCGAGGTCGCCGAGCTCGTCGGCGTCCATGCAGCGGCCGTACTGGAGCTGGGAACCGCCCAGCGGATCGAGACAGGCAGGACCTTCAGAGAGCTGGGCTTCGACTCCCTCATGTCGGTGGAGCTGCGCAACACCCTCGCAGCGGCCACCGGCCTGCGCCTGGCGAGTGGGCTGCTCTTCGACCACCCCACACCCGCCGCGCTCGCCGACCACCTCCTCGCCGGCCTGACCGGCCTCGCCGACGACGTCGGTACGGACCTCTTCACGCCCCAGGACGGCTCCGCCGACGAGCCGATCGCGATTGTCGGCATGGGCTGCCGCTACCCGGGCGGCGTGGGATCCCCGGATGACCTGTGGCGGCTGGTCGCCGCGGGCGGCGACGCCGTCTCGGGCTTCCCCGTCGACCGTGGCTGGGACGAGGACCTCTTCGACGCCGACCCCGGCCACAGCGGCAAGAGCGCGGTGCGCGAAGGCGGCTTCCTGCACGACGCGGCACTGTTCGACGCGGGGTTCTTCGGCATCTCGCCGCGTGAGGCGCTCGGCATGGACCCCCAGCAGCGGCTGCTTCTGGAGACCGCCTGGGAAGCCGTGGAGCGGGCGGGCCTCGACCCCGGGACGCTCAAGGGAAGCCGTACCGGCGTCTTCATCGGCGCGACCGCGCTCGACTACGGGCCGAGGATGCATGATGGCGCCGAAGGCGTCGAGGGCCACCTGCTGACCGGCACCACGCCCAGCGTGATGTCCGGCCGCATCGCCTATCAGCTCGGCCTCATCGGCCCGGCCGTCACCGTCGACACCGCTTGCTCGTCCTCCCTTGTCGCGCTCCACATGGCCATACGCTCCTTGCGGCAGGGCGAGTCGACGCTGGCCATCGCGGGTGGCGCGACCGTCATGTCCGCGCCGGGCATGTTCGTGGAGTTCTCCCGCCAGCGCGGACTGGCGGCCGACGGCCGCTCCAAGGCCTTCGCCGCCTCCGCGGACGGCACTTCCTGGGCCGAGGGTGTGGGGCTCCTGCTGGTCGAACGTCTCGCCGACGCCGAACGCAACGGCCACCAGGTGCTCGCGGTGATTCGCGGCAGCGCCGTCAATCAGGACGGCGCGTCCAACGGCCTCACCGCTCCCAACGGCCCCTCCCAGCAGCGCGTCATCCGTCAGGCGCTCACCGACGCCGGCCTCACCCCCGCCGACGTGGACGCCGTCGAGGCGCATGGCACCGGCACACGGCTCGGCGACCCCATCGAAGCCGAGGCGCTGCTCGCCACCTACGGCCAGGGCCGCGGCGAACTCGAACCCCTGTACCTCGGCTCGCTGAAGTCCAACATCGGCCACGCCCAGGCCGCGGCCGGGGTCGGCGGTGTCATCAAGATGGTCGAGGCGATACGTCACGGCGCTCTGCCCCGCACCCTCCACGTCGACGAGCCCACCGGCCATGTCGACTGGCAGGCGGGCGCGGTCGAGCTCCTCACCGAGCAGCGCGCCTGGCCGGACACCGGCCGTCCGCGCCGCGCAGCCGTCTCCTCCTTCGGGATCAGCGGCACCAACGCCCATGTGGTCATCGAACAGGCCCCCGAGCGCGCGCCGGAACGGGCCCCCGCACCGGTCTCACACGACACCCCGGTGAGCGCCCCCTGGGTGGTCTCCGCCCGCGAAACGGAAGCCCTGCGCTCCCAGGCCCGGCGGCTGCACGCCTTCGCCGCCGGCCGGACGGACCTTGACGTCGCCGCAGTCGGCCGCTCGCTGGCCGCCCGTACGGTCTTCGAGGAGCGTGCCGTTGTCACCGGGGTCACCACGGAGGACTACCTCAGCGGCCTCGAAGCACTCGGCCGCGGGGCACCGGCCCCCGGTCTGCTGACCGGCAGCGCCGCCCACGCCGGCTCGACCGCCTTTCTCTTCACCGGCCAGGGGGCCCAGCGCACTGGCATGGGGGAGGAGTTGTACGCGGCGCATCCGGTCTTCGCTGCCGCGCTGGACGCGGTGTGCGCCGAACTGGACCCGTACCTCGACAGACCGCTGCGGGAGGTCATCGCGGCAGGTGACGACCTGCACCTGACGCGTTTCACCCAGCCCGCGCTCTTCGCCGTCGAAGTGGCGCTGTTCCGGCTGCTGGAGCACCACGGGGTCATCCCCGGCCTGCTCGCGGGTCACTCGGTCGGCGAGCTGGCCGCGGCCCACGTGGCGGGAGTCCTCTCCCTCAAGGACGCGGCGAAGCTCGTCGCAGCCCGTGGCCGGCTCATGCAGTCGGCCCGTGAGGGCGGCGCCATGATCGCGATCCAGGCCGAACCCGACCTGGTCGTCATGTCCCTGGAGGGGTACGAGGGCCGGGTCGCCGTAGCGGCCGTCAACGGTCCCACCGCCGTCGTCATCTCGGGCGACGACACCGCGGCCGAGGAGATCGCGGCCGGCTGGAGCTCGCGCGGCCACAAGACCCGGCGACTGCGGGTGAGCCACGCCTTCCACTCCCCGCACATGGACGACATCCTCGCCGAGTTCCGGGAAGTGGCCGTGGGGCTCGACTTCCACGCGCCCCGGATCCCGGTCGTCTCCACCGTCACCGGCGCTGTCGCCACTCCGGCCGAACTCACCTCCCCCGACTACTGGGTGGAGCAGATCCGCGCCACCGTACGTTTCCTCGACGCCACTCGCACCCTGGAGGAACAGGGCGCCACCGTCTTCGTCGAGGTCGGACCGGACGCGGTCCTCACCGCCATGGCCACCGACTGCTTCGGCACCGGGAAAGCCACCGCGATCCCCCTGCTGCGCGGCGGCCGCCCCGAGGCCGAGACCTTCGCCGCGGGCGTGGGCGCCGCCCATGTCCGCGGCGCTGCCCTGGACGCCGCCTCCTTCTCCCCCGGTGCGACGGCGCGGTACGAGCTGCCGACGTACGCCTTTCAGCGCGAGCACTACTGGCTGCCGTCCCAGCGCCCGGCCGACGCGCACGCGCTGGGTCTGGACCCCGCGAGCCACCCCCTGCTGTCCACCACCGTCGACCTCGCGGACCGCGACGACGTGCTTCTCGCCGGGCGGGTCTCCCTGGCCGGCCACCCCTGGCTCGCCGACCACGCCATCAACGGAACCGTCCTGATGCCCGCGACCGCCTTCCTGGAACTCGCGGTCGCGGCCGGCGACCACGTCGGTGCCGGGCAGGTCGAGGAGCTCACCCTGGAGACGCCGCTGGTCCTGCCGGACAGCGGAGCCGTCAGGATCCAGGTCGCGGTCGGCAGCCACGGCCCCGCCGGCAGCCGGCCGTTCAGCATCCACTCGCGTCCGGAAGCCGGCGAAGAGGAGTCGCGGCCGTGGACCCGCCATGTCTCCGGCGTCCTCGCAGACGGCCCGGCCGCCCCCGGCCCCGACCAGCGAGCCTGGCCGCCCGTGGACGCCGCCGCAGTACCGCTGGAAGGCGTCTACGCGCGCCTCGCCGACCTCGGTTACGAGTACGGCCCCGCGTTCCAGGGACTGACCGCCCTGTGGCGTGATGGAGAGGACGTCCTCGCGGAGGTGAGTCTCCCCCAGGAGCACCGCGACAGCGCCTCGCGCTTCGGGGTCCACCCCGCCCTGCTGGACGCCGTACTCCACCCGCTCGTGCTGGACGCGGCGGGAGCCGGGGCGCCCGACGAGATCCGGCTGCCGTTCGCCTGGACCGGAGTGACCCTGCACGCCTCGGGCGCGACCGCGCTGCGCGTACGGATGACGCCCACCGGCCCGGACACGGTCGCCCTCACCCTCTCCGACCCGACCGGGGCACCGGTGGCGGACGTGGAGTCCCTGACGCTGCGCCCGGTCGCCAGGGAGCAGGCCGCCCCGGACACCGGCCGCCGCATCGACGCGCTGTTCACCGTGGAGTGGCCGGCCGTCACCGCACCGGAGGCCCGACGCGCGATGCGTCTGACCGAAGACCTCACCGCCGACGGGCACGCGGACGCCGTCGTCGTACGGGCCGACCGCTGGGCGCTCGGCCCGGACCCGGCCGCTGCCGCGCGCACCGCGACCGGCCGGGCGCTCGGGATCATCCAGCAGTTCCTTTCGGACGAACGGTTCGACGCGTCCCGGCTGGTGTTCGTCACCCGCCACGCGGTAGCCGTGCGTACCGGCGAAGACGTCACCTCGCTCGCCACCGCGCCACTGTGGGGCCTCGTCCGGTCGGCGCAGTCGGAGCACCCGGGGCGCCTGCTGCTCGTCGACCTCGACGAAGCCGCGGCGACCGACCCGGCCGGCCCCGACGGTCCGGGCCCGGCGGACGGTTCCACCGCGCTGCTCGCCGCAGTCGCCGCGGCTGTAGCGGGCGAGGAGCCCCAACTCGCCGTACGGGCCGGCAGGCTGCACGCCCCGCGTCTCACGCCCTCCGCAGCTCCGGCCGAGAACCCCGCCGCCCGCCTCGACCCCGACGGCACGGTCCTGGTCACCGGCGGCACCGGTGGCCTCGGCGGGCTGGTCGCCCGCCACCTGGTCACCCGCCACGGGGCGCGTCGCCTGCTGCTGAGCAGCAGGCGCGGACCGCGGACACCGGGAGCGCAGGCGCTTGCCGACGAACTCACCGAGCTCGGCGCCGAGGTCACCGTCGTCGCCGCGGACGCGGCCGACCCCGACGGCCTCGCCTCGCTCCTGGCCCTCGTACCCGCGGAGCACCCGCTGACGGCCGTCGTCCACACGGCCGGCGTCCTGGACGACGCGACCGTCGAGTCCCTCACCCCCGAGCGGCTGGACGCCGTACTGCGGCCCAAGACCGACGCCGCCTGGAATCTGCACGAACAGACCCGCAACAGCCCGCTCGCCGCCTTCATCCTGTTCTCCTCCGTGTCGGGACTGCTCGGCACGGCCGGTCAGGCCAACTACGCGGCGGCCAACGCAGGTCTGGACGCCCTCGCCGCCCACCGTGCCGCCACGGGCCTGCCCGCCACCTCCCTGGCCTGGGGACTGTGGGACGGGACGCACGGCATGGGCGGCACGCTCGGCGACGCCGACCTCGCCCGGTGGGCCCGTGCCGGGATCGCGCCACTCAGCCCGGCGCGAGGCCTCGCACTGTTCGACGCGGCGCTCGCCGGGCAGGGCGCCTTGTACGTCCCCGCCGCGTTGGACCCGGCCAGGAGCCGGGCCGCCGACGGGCGCCCGCCCGCCCTGCTGCGCGGGCTCGTCCGGGGCCGTCCGCGCCCCACCGCGCGGACCGGCGCGGCGACCGGGGAGGGTGTGCCCGGCTCGGTCGGCTCGTGGGCACAGCGGCTCGCCGGGCTCCCCGAGGACGAGCGGCTCGCCGTTGCCGTGGAACTTGTACGTGATGTTGTCGCCGGGGTGCTCGGACACGCCGATGCCGCCGCCGTCGATCCGGAACGTGCCTTCAACGAGCTGGGCTTCGACTCCCTGGGCGGCGTGGAACTGCGCAACCGCCTCAACACCGCCACGGATCTGAGACTGCCCGCGACAGCCGTCTTCGACCACCCCTCGCCCGCCTCCCTCGCCGCCCATCTGCTGACCAAGGTGTCCGGGGCGAAGCCAGCCTCAGGCATCCCTGTCCGCCGCGCCGCGACGGCCACCGACGACGAGCCGATCGTGATCGTCGGCATGGCCTGCCGTTACCCGGGCGGCGTGCGCTCACCCGAGGACCTGTGGCGGCTCGTCGCCGACGGCACCGACGCGATCAGCGAGTTCCCCGTCAACCGCGGCTGGGACCTGGACGCGCTCTACGACCCCGACCCGGAGAAGACCGGCACGTCGTACGTCCGGCACGGCGGCTTCCTGCACGAAGCAGACCAGTTCGACCGGGAGTTCTTCGGCATCTCGCCGCGCGAGGCGACCGCGACCGACCCGCAGCACCGGCTGCTGCTGGAAACCGCGTGGGAGACGTTCGAAAGCGCGGGCATCGACCCGGCGGTCGTACGCGGAAGCAGGACGGGCGTGTACACCGGCGCGATGTACGACGACTACGCCTCCCGGCTGGACTCCACCCCTGAGGGATTCGAGGGTTTCATGCTCGCGGGCACCCTCTCCAGCGTCGTCTCCGGCCGGCTGTCGTACACCTACGGCCTCGAAGGCCCCGCCGTCACGGTCGACACCGCCTGTTCCTCCTCTCTGGTCGCCCTGCACCTGGCGGCGAACGCCCTGCGGGCCGGCGAGTGCGACCTCGCTCTCGCGGGCGGCGTCACCGTGATGGCCGGCCCGAGCGTCTTCGTGGAGTTCTCCCGGCAGCGCGGGCTGTCCGCGGACGGCCGCTGCAAGTCCTTCTCCGCCGCCGCGGACGGCACCGGCTGGTCCGAGGGCGTCGGTCTCCTCCTCGTCGAGCGCCTCTCGGACGCCCGGCGCAACGGCCACCACGTGCTCGCCGTACTGCGCGGCTCCGCCGTCAATCAGGACGGCGCGTCCAACGGCCTGACCGCGCCCAACGGGCCGGCCCAGGAACGCGTCATCCAGCAGGCGCTCGCCGCCGCCGGACTCGGCGCGGCGGACGTCGACGCCGTGGAGGCGCACGGAACGGGCACACGCCTGGGCGACCCGATCGAGGCGCAGGCACTGCTCGCCACGTACGGGCAGGGCCGGCCCGCCGGCCGGCCGCTGTTCCTGGGCTCCCTGAAGTCCAACATCGGCCACGCCCAGGCGGCGGCGGGAGTCGGCGGCGTCATCAAGATGATCGAGGCGATGCGGCACGGCGTACTGCCACGAACCTTGCACATCGACGAGCCCTCACCGCACATCGACTGGTCCCAGGGCGCGGTCTCGCTGCTCACCGAGGAGACCGCCTGGCCCGCCGTGGACCGTCCGCGCCGCGCGGCGGTGTCCTCCTTCGGCATCAGCGGCACCAACGCCCACGTCATCATCGAGCAGCCCGCGCCCGAGCCGCCCGCACCCGCCGCGCCGGCCGGACCCGGCGGGGGAACCGCCGCGGTGTGGCTCCTGTCCGGCCGGGACGAGAGCGCCCTGCGTGCGCAGGCCGGACAGCTCCACCAGTACGCCACCCGCCATCCGGAACTGAGCGCCGCCGACCTCGGCTGGTCGCTGGCCACCACGCGTGCGCTGCACGACCGGCGGGCGGCGATCGTCGGGACCGGCCGCGAAGAACTCCTGCGGGGCGTCGAGGCCCTTGCCCGCGGTGAAGCCTCGCCCGCTGTCGTACGCGACGGCGACGGGACCGGCGGCACCGGCGCGAGCACGGTCCGGCGCGGGAAGACCGCGTTCCTGCTCACCGGGCAGGGCTCCCAGCGGCTGGGCATGGGCGCGGAGCTCTACGCGAGCTCGCCGGTTTTCGCGGCGGCCCTGGACGCGGTGTGCGAACAGCTGGATGCCCGGCTCGTACGGCCGCTGAAGGACGTGCTGTTCGCCCCGGAGGGCTCGGCCGACTCGGCACTGCTCGACCAGACGGCATTCACCCAGGCGGCCCTGTTCGCCGTCGAGACAGCGCTGTTCCGGCTCGCCGAACACCACGGCCTGACGCCCGACTTCCTGCTGGGGCACTCCATCGGCGAGGTCACCGCCGCCCATCTGGCGGGAGTCCTGGACCTGACGGACGCCTGTGTCCTGGTGGCCGAGCGCGGCCGGCTGATGCAGTCGGCACGCGAGGGCGGCGCCATGGTGGCCCTCCAGGGGGCGGAGGCCGAGGTCCGCGCGTCCCTGGTCGGATACGGCGACTCCGTCGCGATCGCGGGCGTCAACAGCCCGATGTCCACTGTCATATCCGGCGACGAGGCAGTGGCCGAGGAGCTGGCGGCCCACTGGCGCGGGCGCGGCAGGAAGATCCGGCGACTGCCGGTGAGCCACGCCTTCCACTCCCCGCACATGGAAGAGGTCCTGGAGGAGTTCGCGGCCGTCACGGCCGGCCTCACCTTCCACGAGCCGAAGATCCCGGTCGTCTCCAACGTCACGGGCACCCTGGCCACAACCGAACAGCTCGCCTCACCCGGCTACTGGGCCCGTCACATCCGCGACGCCGTCCGCTTCATGGACGGCGTACGCCATCTTGAGACCCAAGGGGTCACCGACTGGCTGGAGCTCGGCCCCGACGGCGTTCTCACCGCGCTCGCGCAGGAGTGCCTGACCGAGGAGGCCGGATCGCTCACCCCTGTCCTGCGCAGGGGCAGGAGCGAGACCCACACCTTCGGCGCGGCTCTCGCCCGAGTGGCGCTCCGCGGCACAAAGCCCGCGTGGGAGACGGTGTTCCCCGCAGCCCGGCAGGTCGGCCTGCCCACCTACGCCTTCCAGCACGGGCGTTATTGGCTGGAGGCCTCTTCGACCGTGGGTGACGCCGCCGGTTTTGGCCTGGACTCCGCCGTGCACCCGCTGCTCGCCGCGGGAGTCGCCCTCGCCGACCGGGACGAGTACCTCTTCACCGGCCGACTCTCGCGACACACCCACCCGTGGCTGGCCGACCACGCCGTCGCCGGGTCGGTGCTGCTGCCCGGCACCGGTCTGCTGGAGCTGGCCGTCCGGGCGGGCGAACAGGTGGGAGCCGGCCGGGTGGAGGAGCTGACGCTCTCGGCTCCGCTGGTACTGCCCGAGCGCGGCGGCGTACGGCTGCAGATCGTCGTCGGCGCGCCCGACGGATCCGGGCGCCGGAAGGTGGACATCCATTCCGGCTCCGACGGCGGACCGGACGACGATCCGGCGTGGACACTGCACGCCAGTGGCTTGCTGATCGCCCCGGAGGAGCCGGCTGCGGGGGAGCCCTTGACGGTGTGGCCGCCGGCCGGCGCCGACGAGGTGGACCTCGGCGGTGCGTACGACCGCCTGGCCGAGCAGGGGTACGGATACGGTCCCGCGTTCCAGGGGCTGCGCCGACTGTGGCGGAGCGAGGGCGAGCTCTTCGCCGAGGTCGCCCTGGCTGACGAAGAGCGTGCGCAGGCCGGCCGGTTCGCTCTCCACCCGGCGCTCCTCGATGCCGCACTGCACACGCTGCTGCCGGGCGTCACCGAGGAGGGCGGCCAGTCCTGGCTGCCGTTCTCCTGGTCCGGTGCAAGTGTCCACTCCACCGGCGCGTCGGTACTTCGCGTCCGGCTCGCGCTGCACAGCCCCGATCCCGGTTCGCTTCTCGTCTCGCTCGCCGTGGCCGACGGCGCGGGCGCTCCGGTGGCGACCGTGGATTCGCTGTTGCTGCGACCGCTGTCCAAGGAGGCGCTGCGCGCGGCAGGCAGCTCGGCCGACGACGGTCTCTTCCGCGTCGTGTGGACGGCCTCGCAGGACCGCGGCCCTGCTCCGGCGGGGGACAACGCGAACTGGGTGGTTCTCGGCGAGCGGTTCGGGAGTGTGCCGCCGGTGGTGGTTCTTCCGTTGGTGCCGGGGTCTGGTGAGCCAGGTGGGTCTGGTGGCTCTGGTGGGTCGGTTGATGTGGCGGTTGCGGCGCGTGGGGCTGCGGGGCGGGTGCTGGGGGCCGTTCAGGGGTTTTTGGCTGATGAGCGGTTGGTGGATTCGAAGCTGGTGGTGGTGACGCGTGGGGCTGTGGCAGCGGGTGCCGGGGAGGGTGTGACCGATCTGGTGCATGCGGCGGTGTGGGGTCTGGTGCGTTCGGCCCAGACGGAGAACCCCGGCCGCATCGTCCTGGCCGACATCGATGACGAGGAAGCTTCGTACGAGCTGCTCGCGGGTGCCCTGGCCACTGGAGAACCGCAGTTGGCCGTACGCGATGGAGCCGTGCTCACGCCTCGCCTCGCCCCGGCCCAGCCGAATCCGGATCCGGCTGTGCCGGGGCCGTGGTGGGGCGGGGGCACGGTGTTGGTGACTGGTGCGACTGGTGCGTTGGGGGGTGTGCTGGTGCGGCATCTGGTGGTGCGGCACG
>NZ_JBSHNE010000018.1:0-134935 GCF_053646035.1 Streptomyces sp. NPDC055287
GGTTCCAGCACTGCCCACTGTGCGTCTGTCAGATCTCCCCGAGCCACGAAACAAGATCATCCCAGACCTTGATCCACTTCTGAAACAGGCCCTAGTGGGGAAGTTGGCCCGCCGTCTTCTCCAGGCGCAGCAGGTCGTGCGGGGTGAGCCCGGAGGTCTCGCAGACGGTCTCGACCGGCACGCCTTCGCGCACCGCCCCGACGGCCTCCGTCTCCACATCGGCGCGGGCGGCATCCACCGCGGCCTCGGCGTCGCGCAAACGGTGGACGGCCAGCTCAAGAGGGGAGAGATCCATGGCGGGATGGTCCCACACCGCACTGAACCGACGCACCGGACCACCGGGGTTCGCCCGGAGGCGCGGCCGGGATGCGGCCCGCCTCCGGTCGCCCGACCATGGAAGCCGGGGCGCCGCCGGGCGCCACACCGCTGAAGTGGATGGACGTTGTCAATGGATGACCTGGACTACGGCACCACGACCGGTGCCGCCCCCGACCCCGTCCGCACCGCCCCGGTCGAGGCCGCCCAGCGGGCCCTGACCTCGACCGGAGTGCATCTGATGCCGCCGGACACCGTGATGGCGTGTACGGGAACGGACCAGTGGGCCTGGGACCGGTTCGCCGCTCACTGGGAGAATCTGTCACCTGACAGATACGCGGCCGAGGCCGGCACCTGCCGACTGCGTCGCTACGGGCACTTCTCGCTCGCGGCGGCGACGGGAGAAGCGACGCTCCTGCCGCACGTCCCGTTCGTACAGCCGCGGGACACCAATCCGCTCTACGTCCAGGTGGACCGTCACTTCGACCCCCTCACCGACGCCTTCGTGGCCGACCCCGTTCTGCTGTCCCTGCTCAGGCTGCTGGGAGACCTCGCGGCCTGCCTCGACCGGACGGCGCAATGGAGCGTGAAGGTACATCCGTTCCGGGTCGTCGCCGCGGCCGACGAGCGGGGAGAGCCCACCCCCGAAGGGCTGCACCGGGACGGCGTCACCCTCGTCTCCTCGCTCCTGGTCGCCCGGCGTAACGCCGGCGGCGGCGAGAGCTCGGTGTTCGACCCGGACGGGAAGCGAGTGCTGGCGACGACGCTCAACGAGCCGGGGACCCTGCTCCTCGGTGACGACCGCCGCACCTTGCACCAGGTCTCACCGATCCGCCCGCTCGACACCGGCCGGCTCGCCTACCGCGACGTATTGGTGACGACCCTGACGGCACACTGAAACCAGGCACACGTGCACACGGGGGCACGCGCGCGGCGCGTACACAAGCACACACGGGCGCGCTCACAGCGGCACGGCCCACCGCGCCGCTGCCGTCGCCGCGACGAGCTCGTCCACGACGCCGCAGGGGCCCGCCCCCGTGGCGGCGGCCGCACGCTGACGCTGCGCGCCGCAGCCCCGCGCCGCGAGGCGCCGCAGGAGTTCCGTCACCTCGCCCGTATCCCCGAACTCCTCCAGCGCGGGACGCACGTACTCGACAAGACGCTCCGCCTGCACCGGAGTGGGCAGGATCCGCCCGCTCAGCGCGTCGACACCCGCGCCGGACCAGCCGTCCCGCGCCGCGCGCCAGTACGCGGCGCGCAGCAGTTCGCCGGACGTACGCGGGCCTGGGTCGCCGCGTACGACCGCGCCCTCGACCGTCACCACGAGCGCTCTGATCAGCGTCGTGAGAGCCACCGTGTCGTCGATGTCCGGCAGGACATCCATGGTGCGGATCTCCAGCGTCGGCAGCCTCGGGTTGAGCCGGACGTCCCAGAACGGCATGCCGGCCTCCAGCATGGCCTCCGACTCCTCCATCGCCACGGCGAGCCGCTCGTGCTCCTCCAGTGAGGCGGCGTACGGCGGCGGTCCCAGGCACGGGAACCCGCTCCTCATCACGGCACGCCAGCTCGCGTATCCGGTGTCGCGTCCCTGGTGGAAGGGCGAGTTGGCGCTCATCGCCACGAGGAGCGGCAGCCACGGCCTGAGGTGATTGGTGACCAGCACGGCGACTTCCCGGTCGGGCAGGTGCACATGTGCGTGGAAGGCGGAGAGGGCGAAGTCGTCGAGCAGGGCGCGGTACTGGTCGGCACCGGCCCGGTAGCGAGGGTGGTCCCCGATGTCCTCCGGTACGCCGCCTCCCAGGACCGGCGTACCGGAGGCGCACAGGCGCAGGCCCTCGTCGCGGGCGGCTGCGACGGCGGCGGCGCGTACCCGGGTCAATTCCTCGCGCAGGTCCTCGGCGCCCGAGCAGGGGGGTGTCTTCCCCTCGATCTGGTACTGCGTGAATTCGCCGGAGACGAGGTCGCCCAGGACCGCGGAGGCCCGCGCGACGACCCGGTCACCGGCCGGCTCCATCCGGCGCGTCCCGGGGTGGAGGAGGAAGTACTCCTCCTCGACACCCACCGTCGGCGCGAGGGCAGCGGTCGGCGCGCTGCTGGATCCCTGGTCGTGAGTGTTCACCGCATCAGCATCACGCGCTTCCGTGCTTCTGTCGCCCCGCACACCACCGCCATACCGGCATACCATCGGCCGGCCCGCTCGCCCGCCGTGCAGGATGGTGGCATGCACACTTTCTCCGGCGACTGGCCGCCCCGACCGGTTCTGCCGGGCGAGTATGCCGCGTGGGACGCGGCTCTCGCCCTCCTCAACCGAGACCTGGCGGCGACCCTGCCGGAGCATGGGCAGCTGCGGCTGATGGCCCTTCCGCCGTACGCGGAGGGCGAACCGGAGAGCGTGTACGTCGCCCTGGCCGACGGCCGGTGGCACGGCAACTGCCTCCCGGCACCGGTCCCGGGAGCGCCGGGCGGTGCGGTGGCCGATATCGCCGACGCGGCTCAGGAGACCGTCGTCGAGTGCCTGTGGCAGGCGTGGCCGCTGTGCGCCGAGCACGGCATCGGCATGCACCCGCGCGACTCCACCGGGCCGCTGTCCTGGTGGTGCGCGGGCGAACGCGGCCTGCCCGGCACCGCCCACCTCCGCGCGGCGGTGGGCGAGCTCGACACCCTGGTACGTCCACACCGCCCGCGTCGCAAGCGGCGCCGACAGAAGTGACCGGCGTACGCGGGCGCTCAGCGCTGTTGTGCGCTGAACGAGTCTTGGCCGGGCGCTGCCGCCCCCGTCGAGGGCGACCCGGGCAAAGGTGACCGGCCGGTGGCCTCGCGCGCGCCTGGGGCGCGGGGGCAGCCACCGGCCGGTGTCTGTGCGGGGACGCTACTGCGGGGGGTAGATGTCCCCGCCGCCCATGCTGCTTGCCTGCTCGCTCTGTTCCCTGAGACGGCGGGCCTTGTCCCTGAGCCGCTTGCGCTGCTCCGCGTCAGCGGCGCGCTCCGCGGCCTGTTCCATCTCCTGCGCCCTCCGGCGCAGTTCCTGGGCGCGACCGCCGGACTCACCTGCAACGCTCATGATCACTCCTCGGGTGACAGGACAGATCGGGCGGAACCAGCGAAACAGTGCCGGGGCGCCCGCGCATTCCGAACGGTCACGCACCGCTATCCCCACAGGCCAGAGGCGCTCCCGAGGATTTACCGCCACACCGCGCACCGGCGGCGCCCGACGCGCCCGCAGTGGTGGCGGTGCGTACGGTGGTGCGCGTGCGCCTGGTGCTGACGTCCGACACTCATCTGCCCACCCGTGCCAGGGAACTGCCCGCCGAGCTGCTCGCGCAGGCTCGGGAGGCCGATGCCGTCGTGCACGCCGGCGACTGGGTGGACACGGCCGCGCTGGACCTGCTCGAAGCGCACTCACGGCTCCTCATCGGGGTGTACGGCAACAACGACGGTCCCCAGCTGCGAGCGCGGCTGCCCGAAGTGGCGCGGGCCGAGCTCGGCGGACTGCGGTTCGGCGTCGTACACGAGACCGGAACCGCTCAGGGGCGGGAGGTCAGGTGCGCGGAGCGCTTCCCGGACCTGGACGTGCTGGTCTTCGGGCACAGTCACATTCCGTGGGACACCACCGCTCCCGGCGGACTGCGCCTGCTGAATCCGGGCTCACCGACCGACCGGCGGCGCCAGCCCTTCTGCACCTACATGACCGCTGTCGCGGACGACGGGCGGCTGAGCGAAGTACGCCTGCGCCGCCTCCCGCCCCGCCGCTGACCTCCGGCGCACGTCGGACCCGATGCCCGAGCAGGCGTGGCGCTCGCCGATGCGGGCGCTTTCTCTCGTTATGTTCCATCCGGACAGGCGCGGGCGGATCTTCGCAAGCCCCTGGAACCTCCATGAACGCCGCACCGGACGAGAGACGCGATGAGACTGCGTGCCACTGCCACCCGGCGACTGGCCTTCCTGCTGACCCTGGCCGCCGGGCTGACGGGGGCGTGGACGCCTGCCCCCGCGGCGTACGACCACGCCACGTACGACCGTGCAGCGTCCGGCCAGGCGGCATACCACCGCGCTCCGCCGTGCCCGGCGTCCGTCCCCTACCGCTCCGGCGATTCCGGCTACAACACCTTCCGTATCCCCGCAGCACTGCGTGTGTCCGGCGGTGTGCTGCTCGCCTTCGCCGAGGGCCGGCGGAACTCCTCCGCCGACGACGGCGACATCGACCTGGTCCTGCGGCGCTCGTTCGACGGCGGATGTACCTGGCAGCCCCTCCAGTTGGTCGCCGACGCCGGGAAGGACACGGTGGGCAACCCCGTGCCGGTGATCGACCCCCGCGGCGGAGACATCGTGCTCGTGACGTGCCGGACCATCGGCGGCGCCACGAAACGACAGGTGACGTCGGGACAGGTCGCCGCCTCGGTCCGCCGGGTGTACGTCCAGCGAAGCGCCGACGACGGCAGGACGTGGTCCGCGCAGCGGGACATCACCGGGGCGGTCAAGGCCGCCGACTGGCGCTGGTACGCCGTCGGGCCCGGCCACGCGGTCGCCCTGCGGCACGGACCCCACCGGGGCCGGCTGCTGGTGCCCGCGAACCACAGTTCGGGCACCACGGGGCGCAGCGGCGCGCACTCCCTCTACAGCGACGACGGCGGGCACACCTGGCACGTGGGCTACGTGAGCGGGTCGGTCGGCGGCCCGCTCGCGCTCAACGAGAGCACGCTGGCCGAACTCCCCGACGGCACGGTCTACATCAACGCCCGTGACCACGACCGGACCGCCGAGGGCTCCCGCGCGGACGCCTACAGCGCCGACGGCGGCGTGACCCTGTCCGTCCCCTTCCGGCCACAGCCCGAGCTGACGGGCCCCACCGTCCAGGGCAGCGTGCTTCAGGTCTCCGGCCCGCTGTGGAGGAGCCCGCTGCTGTACTCCGGCCCGTCCGACCCGGACAGACGCCGTCGCATGCAGGTGCGTGCCAGCGCCGACAGCGGGCGTTCGTGGCGGCCGGTCTGGTCCGTGTCGGACGACCCTGCCGGCTACTCGGACCTCGTGCAGACGGGCATGGGCCGGGTCGGGCTGCTCTATGAGACAGGGGAACGGGCGACCCACCACACGATCCGCTTCGCGCCTCTGCCTCTCGGCACACTGACGTCCGGGTGGTCACGTGGTGGTGACGGCTGACGGCACCCGGCCCAGGCGTGCGACAGCGCGAACGAGACCAGAAACCCGCTGACGGTGATCAGGCCGATCGCCAGGTGGGCGTCCTCGAACGCCTCCGGGATCATCGTGTCGGCGATCACGGCGAGAATCGCACCGGCCGCCACCGCCGTCACCGCTGCCACCACCGCGGTGGGCAGCCCTCCGACGACGGCGTAGCCGAGCACCGCGGGAGCCCGTGCTCGCGGCGGCGACCGCACCCCAGATGCCGAAGACGTACATCTTGCCGCGGCCGGCCTCCCGCATGCCGGCGGAGCTCGAAAGGCCCTCGGGGACGTTGCTGATGAACACCGCCACCACCAAGCCTCCGACGGCTGGGACTGCCGGTGACCGGAGCGCTTGCGGTGCCGGGCCCCGCACCGCGCCAGCCAGACGTTGCCCGCCGTGTAGGCCACCGCCCCGCCCACGGTCCCCACCCACTTGATCCATGGCCCCCATGCACCCGGGAAAGGCCGCGTGCGACACGGCTGCGGCTGGTGGCGTGGGACCGCCCGTACAAGCAGACTTGACGCCATGTCGGGCAAGCGAAGCGCGGGTCTCCTCCTGTTCCGTACCTCGGACGACGGGGCCGAAGTACTCATCGGCCACATGGGCGGCCCGTTCTGGGCCGGCCGTGATTCTGCGGCCTGGTCGATCCCCAAAGGGGAGTACGAGCCGGACGAGACGCCCGAGGCGGCTGCCCGCCGGGAGTTCACGGAGGAGCTCGGCCTGCCGGTGCCCGACGGCGAGCTCGTCCCTCTCGGCGAGTCGCGCCAGCCGAGCGGCAAGATCGTGACGGTCTGGGCGATCGAAGCCGACCTCGACCCCGCGCTGGCCGAGTTCGGGACGTTCACCATGGAGTGGCCGAGGGGCTCCGGTGCGCAGCAGGAATTCCCTGAGATCGACGAGGTGGCGTGGTGCACGCCCGAGAGCGCCCACGAGCGGCTCGTGACGGGGCAGCGCGTCTTCCTCGACCGGCTCGCCCGGCACATGGAGGACCGGCGGGGGTAACCCCACCGCACACTCACCGGGCAGCTGGATGTCCCGCGCCGGACCGCGCTGGCCATGCTGGGAGTCTGGGCCGGACCGGGCCCGTTGGTCGTCCACGGGGAGACGTGCACCATGCAGCTCAGGAGTTCATCGCGCCAAGTGGCCATGGCGGTCGCGGTAGCCGCGCTGCTGGCCGTCCCCGGCAGCATGGCCCTGCCCGCCGCCCCTGCCGGGGACACGCCGTCGTCTCCGTCGCCGACCGGCGTGTGGCGCGTGGACGGATACGGCACCGTGCTGTCGGTCGACCGGGGGCGGCTGCGCGAGTACCACGTCACTTCGGCCAGTTGCCTCCACGGCGCAACCGCCCGGCGCTCGGGCGGCGCCGCCGCGTCGCCCCGCTTCCTCTCCGCGGGCCCGCAACAATCCGGCGGATCCGTCCCGCTTCACGCGCCCGCAGCCTCTTTACGTCCATCCGGCGGACGGGCCCCGGTACACGGGACCGGTCACCGTACTCACCGGTGGGACGACGTTCAGTGCGGGCGAGACCTTCACACAGGCCCTGATGGACCGTCCCGGGCGGACGGTCCGGATCGGGGAATCCACGCAGGGCGTCTTCTCGGACGTACTGGAGCGACGGCTTCCGGGAGGCTGGACCCTCCTGCTGCCCAATGAGGAGTTCCTCACCCGGTCCGGGCAGACCTTCGACGGACCGGGCATCCCGCCGCATCTGAGCGAGCCGGTCTTCACGGACGAGGAATTCGCCCACCACCGCGACTCGGCCTTCGACCGGGCGTTGGAGGTACTGCGCAACCATCGCTGAGCCGGGGCCTCGACGTCGGCGGCAGCCGGTTCGGAGCTCGGCGCGGAGTTGTCGGCAGTGATTCGTACCACAGCAGACAAAAACTCCGATAGCAGCCCATAAGCTGTCTGGCAGGCTCCGCGGCGGATCCCGCAAGGGCGGAGAGGCCCTGTTCCGCCGGGGCGCCGATCGCGTGTGGTTTACCGTTGGCGGAGGAAGAGCCGTCGCCTCGGCCGCCGACAGCCGGGTCGCCCCCTATCCGCAAGGCCGAAGCGGTCCCCCGGCAGAAGAACCCGAAGGCAGGGTCGCACTGCCGATCAGTCCGCCCACTCAGCCCTTCCCGGCCGACCGATTCCCCACCCTCTTTCCGGCCATCGGCGCCCACCGACCGGTGGCGTGGCACGAAACCGCGCATGTCGCGCATGTACGGCGCCGCGAGCCTCCAGCGTGCGCCTGCGGCCCCCGTCCGGCCGTCGGGCGATGCCGCCGGGCCTCGCCCGACCAGGGTGCGTGCACGGGACCCCTGAGCCCGCCTACGCCCGCCCTGCCCCCACCAGAAGGACTCCTTTCCATGTCAGTGCAGACTTCCGTACGCCCTCCGCCCCTGCCCTCGCAGAAATCGGGCAGTGACTTCGCCCAGCTGTCGAAGAAGGTCACCGCGGCCGGACTGATGGGCCGCCGCCCCGGCTATTACACGGCCCGGATCGCGGCCGTGACCGCCCTCTACGTCGGCGGCTGGGTCGCCTTCGTACGCGTCGGCGACAGCTGGTGGACGCTTGCGGTAGCCGCATTCCTCGCCCTGGTCTTCGGCCAGGTCGCGCTGGTGACCCACGACACCGCCCACCGTCAGGTGTTCCGGCTGCGCAAGGCCAGCGAGCGGTCCGGGCGCCTCGCCGGGAACCTGGGCATCGGCATGGGTTACGGGTGGTGGCAGGACAAGCACACCCGCCACCACGCCAACCCCAACCACGCGGAACTCGACCCGGACGTCCTGCCCGACGTGCTCGTCTGGTCCCAGGACCAGGCGCGCGCCGCCAAGGGGCTTCCCCGGCTGCTCGGCCGCTCGCAGGCGTTCCTGTTCTTCCCGCTGCTCACGCTGGAAGGCTTCAACCTGCACGTGGCGGGCGTGCGCGCGCTGGCCAACCGCTCGCTCAAGCACCGTACGCTCGAGGGCACGCTGCTCTTCGGCCACTTCGCGGTCTACCTGACCGCGCTGTTCCTGGTGCTGCCGCCCGGCATGGCGATCGCCTTCCTGGCCGTCCACCAGTGCCTGTTCGGCGTCTACCTCGGGTCCATCTTCGCCCCGAACCACAAGGGCATGCCGATCCTGACCGGCGACGACCGCCCGGACTTCCTGCGCCGCCAGGTGCTCACCTCGCGCAATGTGCGCGGCGGCTGGTTCACCGACGTCATGCTCGGCGGGCTGAACTACCAGATCGAGCACCACCTGTTCCCCAGCATGCCCACCCCGCACCTGCGGCGCGCCCAGGTCATCGTCCGGGACTACTGCCGGGACCTCGGCATCAGCTACCTGGAGACCAGCCTCATCACCTCGTACCGGCAGGCGCTCACCAGCCTCCACCGGGCAGGAGCACCCATCCGAGAGGCCCGCGCGGCCGCCGCGCTGTCCAAGGCCTAGGGTGACCGCGTGGACTGGCGCAGTTGGGGTACTTGCGACTGCCACCCGGTGAGCGCCGGCCTAGCCCCGGCCGGCCCCTGACCGGCGTGGAGCCGCCTCGCCCCACCGCGCGCGGGCCGCGTCGAGTGCGGCGCGGTAGGCGGCGTAGCCGTCCTCGTACACCGTGCGGGATTCCTGTCGCGGTTCCACGGTGTGGAACGACTGGGGCTTCGCATCCGGGGCTTCGCCGAGGAAGCGCCGCGCGACGCGCACGGCGCCGAGCGCCCCCACCTCGTTCTCCACCGGGATACGGACCGGACGCCCCAGGATGTCGGCGAAGAGCTGCGCCCACGGGCCGGAGCGGGTGCCGCCGCCGCACGCGGCGAGGGTGCCGGTGAGGCCTGCGGCCTCCAGGCAGTGCCGGGCGGCGTAACCGATGGCCTCGCACATGGCGCGTACCGCGTCGGCGCGGGTATGGGCAAGCGTGAGGCCGTCGAGCCGGCCACGGGCGGCCGGGTCCACGAACGGGGCGCGCTCCCCCGCGTCGGAGAGGAAGGGCAGCGCGGTGACGCCGTTCGCGCCCGGCGGGCTCCCGGCGAGCAGACCGTCGAGGCCGGCCGTGGTCGTGCCGGTGAGGGCGAGGAGCCATTCGAGAGCGGCGGTGCCGACCATGGCGGGCATCGCACGCAGCCAGCGGCCGGGGTCCGGGGTGCACAGCCACATGCCGGCCGGTTCGGTGAAACCGTCGGTCCGGGCACGGTCGGTGAGGACCTGACAGGCGAGGGTGGTGCCGACGATCAGCAGTCCGTCGCCCACGTCGCGTACGCCGCTGCCTATCGCGCAGGGCGGCAGGTCGTACGGTCCCGCCGTGAGCGGAAGGCCCCTCGGCAGGCCCAGCAGTTGAGCGCCGTGCGCGTCGAGGGCCAGGACGGTGCCGGGTGCGGCGGGGGCGGGCAGCAGATGCCTCTGCTTCTCGATTCCGCAGGCGGCGAGTGCCTCGGACGAGTAGGTGCGGCTGACCGGATCGAGGAAGGGCAGGGTGGCGTCGGACGCGTCCACGCCGACCCGGCCGGTGAGGCGCTGGGCGACGGCGTCGACGCAGTAGCCCGCGGTGGCGGCACGGGCCAGGGCCTCGGGTTCGTGTTCCGCGAGATGGGCGAGAAGCGGGGCGTGGCAGCCGGGGAACATACCGGATCCGGTGTGCGCGTACACCTCCTGGACCGTGCCGTCCTCCCGCCAGCGCGCGACGAGGTCCGAGGCGCGGCCGTCCATCCAGGAGATGGCCGGGCGGACCGACCGGCCGTCCGCGTCGCGCAGCCACAGGCCGTCGCCCTGGCCGGTGAGGGCGAGTGCGACCGGCGGTCCGGCCAGGGCGGCGGCGGTTTCCCGTACGACCTCGGCGACGGTACGGACGACGTCGTCGAGGTCCTGTTCGACGCGGCCGCCGGACAGGCGCACCACGCTGCTGCGGCGCGTGGCGGTGGCCAGCGCGGCTCCTTCGCTGTCGAACGCGACGGCTTTGGTGACGGAGGTGCCGATGTCGACGCCGATGATCACGCTCATGGGCGCGCGGCCTCCTGGACCTCGGGGTTGGCGGGGTGCGCGAGCTTTTCTCCGCGTACGAATCGGCCCGCTTCGGCGGCGGTGATGGCGGCGGCGCGGTGCGCGGTCTGCTGGGTGGCGCCGGCCAGGTGGGGGGCGGTGACGACGTTCGGGGCGTCGTGCAACGGCCAGTCGGCGGGCGGGGGTTCGATGTCGTAGACGTCGAGGGCGAGGGCGCCGAGGCCGCCGCTCCTCAGCAGGCCGGGCAGCGGGGCGTAGTCGAGGAGGCCGCCGCGGGCGGAGTTGACGAGCACGGCGCCCTCGGGGAGCAGGCCGAGCTTCGTGGCGTCGATGAGGTGGTGGGTTTCCGGGGTGAGGCGGGCGTGCAGGCTCACCACGCTGCTGCGGCGCAGGAGTTCGTCGAGCTCGACCGGTTCCACGCCGTCGGCGCGGGCGGCCGCCGGGTCGGTGTAGGGGTCGGCGACCAGGACGTGGGAGCCGAAGGCGCGCAGGACGCGGGCGACGATGCGGCCGATGGCGCCGTAGCCGACCAGTCCGACGGTGGCGCCGTCGAGTTCGATGCCGCCCTCGTCGTACGCGTAGAAGTCGCCGCGCCACTTTCCGCGCTTGAGTTCGGCGTCGGCGGTGGTGATGCGGCGCATGGCGGTGAGCATCAGGCCGATGGCGAACTCGGCTGCGGCGGGGGCGTTCCGGCCGGGCGCGAAGGAGACGGCGACGCCGTGGCGGGTGGCGGCGTCGAGGTCGACGTTGACCGGGCCGCCCCGGGAGACGGCGACCATGCGCAGGTCGGGGCAGGCGGTGAAGACCTTCTCGGTGAAGGGCGCCATCTGGGTCACGCAGATCTCGGCGCCCTCCAGCGCCTCGACGACCTCTTCCTCCGTACCGCTCGCCTCGTGGACGTCGCCGACCGGGCCGAAGGGCTCGTGGGGCCAGGGCAGGGTGAGTTCGGTGATCTCCGGGGCGGTGCCGAGTTCCTCGCGCAGGGCGGCGCGGAGGAGGTCGGGGCGTACGAAATGATCACCGGCGGCGAGGATGCGCATGGGGCGGGCCCTTCTTGGGGTCGCGGTGGCGATGCGTGTCAGCGTTGCCGCAGCGCCACTAACACTGGCGCTGATAGATTTAACATCATTGTTTTGAAGAATCAATGCACCGGCGCGGCCATCGGGGCCCGCGTCACCACCTCGCAGGGGAGAGATCGTCCATGGCGTCACGCCTGTTGCTCGTACGGCACGGAGAGACGGAATGGCACGCGGAGAACCGGTACGCCGGCATCTCCGACGTCGCGCTGACCGCCAAGGGGCTGCGGCAGGCGGAGGAGCTCGGCAACTGGGCGAGGCACCGCGGTGTCGACGCCGTGGCCTGTTCGCCCGTCAGCCGCGCCCGGCTCACCGCCGCGCCCGCAGCAGGCGTTCTCGGCGTGGAGCCGGAGATCGTCGAGGGGCTGCGCGAAGTGGACTTCGGCTGGGGCGAGGGCCGCACGATCGCGGAGATGGCCGCCGAGGACCCCGAGGCCGTACGGCGCTTTCTCGAGGACGCCGAGCTCGGGGCCTTCGCCGGTTCGGAGCCGCCGTCCGAGGCCGCGGCCCGCGCCTCGACCGCCCTGCGCGGCATCGCGCACCGGCACCCTGGCGGCACGGTCCTGGTGGTGGCGCACAACACGCTGCTGCGCATGGCGCTGTGCGCGCTGCTCTCCATCCCGGTGGGCCGCTACCGGCTGGTGTTCCCCCGGCTGGACAACGCGGCCGTGACCGAGATCGAGGTGACGGACGCCGGCACCGCCCTGCGCTCGCTCAACGTCCCCACCTGGGCACCCCTCCATGGCGGTACGCGAAACTTGGGCACATGACGACGACCGGCGCGGAAGCCCGCAGGCAGATGATCACCGAGCACGTCCTGCGGCACGGGACGGCGAGCGGGGCCGAGCTCGCGGAGCTCACCCGCGTGAGCCTCATGACGGTGCACCGGGATCTGGACGAGCTGGCCAGGCGCGGGGTGCTGCGCCGGTTCCGGGGAGGGGTCTCCGCGCTGCCCTCCACGGTCTTCGAGTCGAACCTCGACTACCGGCTCGGCGTCAACACGGCCGAGAAGGAGGCCATCGCGAAGACGGCCGCCGACCTGGTCGAGCCCGGTATGTCGGTGATGCTGGACGACTCCACGACGGCGCTGGCACTGGCCCGGCTACTGGTGGACCAGGCCCCGCTGACGGTGGTGACCAATGCCCGGCGGGTCATCGACCTGTTCGTGGGGCACGAGGACATACGTCTCATCTCGCTCGGCGGGGAGTACTCACACACCCATGACTCCTTCCTGGGCGTCCCCTGCCTGGAGGCCATCGAGGCGCTCTCGGTGGACATGGTGCTGGTCTCCACCTCGGCGATGGACGCCCGGATGACCTACCACCAGGAGCAGGACGTGGTGCTGGTCAAGCGGGCGATGCTGGCCTCCGGCACGCGCAAGGTGCTGCTGATGGACCGCACCAAGCTGGCCAGAACCGCACTGCACCGCCTCGGCCCTCTCGAGGACTTCGACCACCTCGTGGTGGACGACCGGGTGGACGGGGAGCTGCTGGCCGCCCTGAAGGAACGTACGGATGTCCGAGTCGCACCCACCGGGTGACAACAAGATTTCTTAAACTCTTGCGTGTTAATTTCACAGAGGTCATGATGCATTCCCGTCGCGGCTGTACGTCCGCGGGCCTTATGGCACCTCACTGTGGAGGCACGAGCAATGAGCAGCACCGCCGCATCCGCCGGACGCACCGCGCCCGCCACCCGTACGGGAACCGTCTGGGATCGCATCGGCATCCCCCGTCCGCTCCTCTTCGGCTTCATCGGCGTCCTGATCTTCATGATCGGAGACGGCGTCGAGTCCGGCTTCATCGCGCCGTTCATCGAGGGCAACGGCGCCGGCAGCGAGGTCCGCGCGAGCTACGTGATCACGGCGTACGGCGTCACGGTCATGCTCGCCTCCTGGCTGTCGGGCGCCCTGTCCGAGCTGTGGGGGCCCCGTCGGGTCATGCAGATGGGCCTCGCCATCTGGATCGTCTTCGACATCCTCTTCCTCACCCTCGGCGCGGCCCAGGACAACTACACGCTGATGCTGCTCTTCTACGGCCTGCGCGGCTTCGGCTACCCGCTCTTCGCCTTCTCCTTCCTGGTGTGGGTCACGGCCACCGCCCCGGTCGCCCGCCTCGGCGCCGCTGTCGGATGGTTCTACTTCGCCTTCACCGGCGGCCTGCCCACCCTCGGCTCGCTCACCGCGTCCGTCACCAACCCGCTCTTCGGGAAGTTCGGCACGCTCTGGGTCGCGCTCGCACTGATCGCGATCGGCGGCGCCTTCTGCCTCCTCGGCGTACGCGAAAGGACCGGGTACTCCCGGCTCGCGCCGCCCGGGGTCAAGCCGGTGCAGTCGCTGACCCGCAGCCTGTCCATCGCCTGGACCAACCCCAAGGTCGCCGTCGGCTGCGTGGTGCGCATCATCAACACCGCCCCGCAGTTCGGGCTGTGGGTGATCCTCCCGGCCTTCTTCACCGACGAGATGGGCTTCAGCGACGGGGACTGGCTGCGACTGCTGTCGATCATGTTCGCCACCAATATCTTCTTCAACCTGCTCTTCGGGCTGGTCAGCGACCGGATCGGCTGGCGCACCACGATCGGCTGGTTCGGTGCGGTGGGCTGCGCGGTGAGCGTCCTCGCCCTGTACTTCGTACCGAAGCTGATGACCGACAACTACTGGGTCGCGGTCGGCGTCGGCATGATCTACGGCGCCACGCTCGCCGGGTTCGTCCCCATCTCCGCGCTGATGCCGTCGCTGGCGCCCGAGAACAAGGGCGGCGCGATGGCGCTGCTGAACCTCGGCGCGGGCGGCGCAGCCTTCGTGGGGCCCGCGATCGTCTCGCTCTTCCTCGGTCCGCTGGGCCGGGACGGTGTCGTACTGATCTTTGCCGGCCTGTACGTCGTCGCCGCGGTGCTCACACTCTTCCTGAGGCTCCCGAGGGCGTCGGAGGAAGCCATCGAGCAGGGCAAGTCCCTCCACGAAGCCGCCGTACCGGTCGCCGCCCGCGCCACCACCTGACCCCGCGACCGCGCTTACGCGCGTACACCCGCGCACCCACTCCCGCGCAGACGAAAGGACCCGTCCCGCACATGAGCAGCTCCGCCGACGCACCCCGCTCTCCCGTCCCCGTCGTGGCCGGCATCGATGTGGCCACCGCGGCGGTGAGAGTGGTGTGCGCCGACGCCCGCGGGCAGGTCCTCGCCGAGGGGCGGGCGCCGCTCCCCCAACCGGTACGCGGCGTGGGCGGCCACAGCGAGCAGGACGCCCGCGCCTGGTGGCCGGCCACGGCCGCCGCCCTGCGGGAGGCTACCGGCGCGCTGCCCGGTGGCGGCCGGGAAGTGGTTGCGGTCGCCGCCTCCGCCACCTCGGGGACCCTCGTCCTGGCGGGCCCGGACGGCGAGCCCGTGGCGCCTGCGCTGATGTACGACGACCGGCGGGCCGCCGACCTCAACGCAAAGGCGCAGGGACTGGGCGCGCTGCGGTGGCGGGCACTGGGCCTGACGGTCGGGCCGACCGCCGCGCTGGGAAAGCTGGTCTGGTACGCGAACCGGGCCCGCCCCGGCCAAGTGGTGCTGCACACACCGGACTTGCTCGGTCACAAACTGACGGGTCATCCCGTCGCCACCGACTGGAGCCACGCGCTCAAGACCGGTTACGACCCGCGTGCGGGTGAGTGGGCCACCGAGGTCCTCGACGCCTTCGGGGTGCCCGCCGGCCTCCTCCCCGCCGTTCAAGCGCCCGGCACCGAGGCCGGCACGGTCGCGGCGGGGGCGGCGGCGGAGACGGGCCTGCCCGCCGGATGCCGGGTCCGCCTCGGCATGACGGACGGATGCGCGGGACAGATCGCCACGGGCGCCGTGGAACCGGGCCAGTTCGTCGGTGTACTGGGGACGACGTACGTCCTCAAGGGCGTCACCCGCGAGCTGGTCACCGACCCGGCGGGCGCCCTCTACAGCCACCGCCACCCCAACGGCTGGTGGCTGCCCGGCGGCGCCTCCAACACCGGCGGCGAGGCCCTGGCCCCGGTGGATCCGGCGCGGCTGCCCGGTCTGGACGCGGCGGCGGACGCCCGCGGTCCCGCCTCGTGCCTGGACTATCCGCTGCGCCGCGAGGGCGAGCGGTTCCCGTTCGTCTGCGGCGACGCGCGGGGCTTCCTGGCCGGTACGCCGCAGGACGAGGCCGACGGGCACCGGGCCGCGCTGGAGGGCGTGGCGTTCCTGGAGCGTCTCGCCCTGGAGCGCGTCCAGGCGCTGGGTGTCGAGGTGCGGGGGCCGCTGCACGCCGCGGGCGGCGGCAGCCGCAGCGACCTGTGGACCCGGATCCGCGCCACAGTCCTGGGCAGGCCGCTGCGCGTCGCCGAGCGCGCGGAGACGGCGTTCGGGGCGGCCCTGCTCGCCGCCTCGGGGACACTCCATCCGGATCTCGCCGCGAGCGCGGCGGCGATGACGACGGCGGGGCGCCTGGTCGAGCCGGTGGAGCGGGAGCGGGCGGCGCTGGACGCGTCCTACGAGCGATTCGTCGCGGAACTGCGTGCGCGGGGCTGGCTGGACGCCGGCTGAGCAGCCGCTCTCACCGTTTCGCGTAACGGACGAGGACTACGCCGTTGCCGAAGGTACGGGTTTCCTCGAGCCGGAGGCCGACCCTGCTGTCGGACACCGGGAACAGTGGTTTGCCCCGTCCGATGACGACCGGATGGATGTAGAGGCGGTACTCGTCGATCAGCTCGTGCCGCATGAACGCCGCGGCCAGGTCGGCGCCGCCGAGCGCCAGGTCTCCGCCCGGCTGCGCCTTGAGCGCCATGATCTCGTCGACGACGACGTCCCGCATGACGGTGGTGTTCCAGTCGGCCCGTTCCAGCGTCCTGGAGAACACGATCTTCGGCATGTCCCGCCAGATGCGGGCGAACTCGGCCATGGGCCCGGCATTCGCGGGGTCGCTGTCGGCGGTGGGCCAGAAGTCGGCCATCAGCTCGTACGTGACCCGACCGCTCAGGAAGGCGCCCATCACGCTGAGCTGCTCGTTGAAGTGGGTGTGCAGCTCGTCGTCGACCAGATGCCAGTCGATCTGGCGCTCGGGGCCCTCGAAGAAGCCGTCGAGGGACACCGACATGAACAGAATGATCTTTCTCATCGCGGTCCTCGCCGAAATCGTCAGGGCCCGCAGATGCGGACAGCGGGAGGTGCGGGGACCCTGTAGGGGTGGGGGCGACCAGCTAGGAGGCTAGCCCATGTCCATGATGGACAAGCTCAAGCAGATGATGAAGGGCCACGAGTCGCAGGCCGGAAAGGGCGTCGACAAGGCGGGCGACGCCGTCGACGACCGGACCCAGGGCAAGTACAGCGGCCAGGTGGACTCGGCCCAGGACAAGCTGAGGGGCCAGTTCGGCACGGACCAGGACCGGGGCCAGGAGCGGCCGCCGCAGCCCTGACTCGATCAGACGTCGGTGAGGGCGGGACATTTCTGTCCCGCCCTCACCCGCGTCATGTCACCGGAGCCTGCCGCCCGTCCCCGGCCGGCAGATGAACGACCACCAGGGTCAGGCCCGCGACGAGGAAGTTCCTGGTGGCGGCGTCCAGGCCGTTCCAGTCGGCGGACTGCCACATCGCGAACCACTCGCCCCCGATCGCGATGAACCCCGCCCCGAAGAGCAGCAGCACCATCAACAGCCCGAGCGTTCCCACGCGCCTCGCCCGGCCGAACTCACCACTTCGCAGAGCGACGGCCCACTGGGCGCTCGCCACGATCAGTACGAGCGCGGCCACGGTCTCCCACACGATGATGGCGATGTACGCGATGTCCTGCACCGTGGTCGAATCGATGGACCGCCACATGAGGTCCTCGTCCTTGAAGGTGGTGTCCATCGCCAGGACGTGCCGTACGAACTCCTGGTTCGTGCCGAAGTCGGTGACGTTGCCGAAGGCGACGAGCGCCATGTGGAGCGCGACTGTGGCGAGGAGCGCGGCGGCGGCGACGCCAAGGGGCCGCGCGGTGCGTATGCGTGTGTTCCGGACTGTCATGTGAACCTCGGCATCCATGGGTTGAGGGCCGTGCGTCCGAGTGTCCCGGATCCCCCGTGCCTGTGAAGGCGTCCGGACCCTGGCAGATATGACCTGTGCACGTCATACTTCGGAGGCCGATCGGGCGGTCGGCGGTCGCTGGCCGACCGAGGGGAGCGGGCACATGAGCATGGACCGGCGCGGCTTTCTCACCGGAGCGGTGGCGGTCTCCGCGACCGCTCTGCTCGGATCACCGCGGGCGGCCGCGGCGCAGCGCACGCTGTCCGTACAGGACTGGATGGCGGGCCTCGCCGACTCCACGCCCGTGCAGCGGCTGACCGTCCCCGGCACCCACGACTCGGGCGCGCGCGTGGGCGGCCCCTGGGTGGCATGCCAGAACACCTCCGTCGCCGAACAACTGCACAGCGGTATCCGCTTCCTGGACGTACGGTGCCGGGCCACCGGTGACTCCTTCGCCATCCACCACGGCGCGTATTACCAGAACCTGATGTTCGGCGACGTGCTCATCGCCTGCCAGGACTTCCTGCGGGCCCGTCCCTCGGAGACGGTCCTGATGCGCGTGAAGCAGGAGTACTCGCAGGTGGCCGACGCCGAATTCCGGCGGATCTTCGATCTCTACCTGGACACGAAGGGCTGGCGGCCGCTGTTCCGTATCGACACGGCCCTGCCGACGCTGGGGCAGGCGCGGGGCAAGGTCGTACTGCTCGCCGACAGCGGCGGGCTCCCCGGCGTCCGGTACGGGGACTCCGCCCTCTTCGACATCCAGGACGACTACATGGCCGAGCCGGGCGCCAAGTACCCGCAGATCGAGGCACACTTCCGCAAGGCCGCCCAGCAGCCCGGCAAACTGTTCCTCAACTACGTCAGTACGTCGGCGCTCCTTCCGCCCCGCTGGAACTCCGACCGGCTCAATCCCCGAGTGCACAGCTTCCTTGGGGGCGCGGAGGCCGCCGGCTGGACGGGTCTCGGTGTGGTCCCGATGGACTTCCCCAACACCCGCACCGGGCTGGTCGAGTCCCTGATCCGGCACAACTCCGGGCAGCGCGTCGGCCGTCCGGCACTGTCGCGCGGATAAATCTCCCCCACACGGGTGAGACAACCGTCCAGGTCCTGGACTGGGCGCGCCCGGCCCGCTAAAACCAGCGGCGATGACCATGCCTCTTCCGCGTGGCAGCGCCGCGGTCACGCCGACCGATCCGAGCGCCGCCGACGCCCGTCGCCACGACCGCCCGGTGGTGCGGAGCGTCATGCCGCACCTGACCCGCGGCGCGATCGGACAGCCCGGAGAGCCGGGCCTTCTCCCACCGCCGGCCGGTGGACGGCAGAGGCTGACGGCGGTCGTGCTGGCCGGGGCCGCGCTGTTGTACAACGGCTGGCTGCTGGAGCTGTCGTTGCCGACCGGCCTGGACTACCGGCACTCCTACGTGAGCGAACTCTTCGCGGCCGACCAGCCCTTCAGGACGCTCTTCGGCGGCATCGAAATGGCGTGCGCCGCACTCGTCATGGCGGGAGCCCTGCTCGCGCGCGGCCTGCTGCCGGGCGCCGCGGCTCGCGCCGGCTGGTGGACGCTGTTCGGGTTCGGAACGGCGTCCCTGGCCGACGTCCTGCTGCCCATGGGCTGCGCCCCCTCCCTGAATCCGGCCTGTGATGCCGTGCACCCCTGGCACACGGTCACGAGCGGGCTGGTCCACTTCTTCCTCTTCGCCTCCATGGTCCTGTTCTGCCTGGCAGCCGCGTACGAACCGGCCCGTGCACCGGGCCCGTTCGTACGCCGCTGGGGCCCGTGCCTGGCGGCCTGTGCCCTCGTGTCCGCTGTCAGCACGATCGGACCGCTGATCGGCCACCCCGGCTGGCACGGCCTCCCGCAGCGGGCGCACGTGCTGCTGGTGGGGCTGTGGTTCGCCCTGCTCGCACGTCAACTCCTCACATCCGGCCCACCACAGCCACGGCCGCAGCCACCTGACGCGGCATGGGCCGGCGGCGCACTGCGGCAACACCCGGAGAACCTGCCGGTCGGCCGCACTTCCTGAGTTTCGGGCGAACCGGAGGAACCGCCGCGTGGCATCCGTACTCTCCGTGCTGTTCGCCGTGCTGACGGCACTGGGCAACGCCACCGGCACAGTGCTCCAGCGGATCGCCGCGCAACGCGTGCCCCCGGGCGACGCCTTCAGTGTCCGGCTGATCCCCCACCTGCTGCACAGCGCGGCGTGGCTCGGCGGGATCGCCGTCATTGTCGTAGCGGCGGCCTGCCAGGCATTGGCCCTCACCCTGGGGTCGATGTCGCTCGTACAGCCCATCCTGGTGAGCGAGCTGCCCTTCACTCTCCTGATCGCCTGCCTGGTCTCCCGGCGACGGCTTCCCGCCACCGGCTGGACGGCCGCGGGACTGATCGCCGCCGGGCTCGGCCTGGCCCTGGCCGCGGCGTCTCCGCACGAACGCCAGTCCGATGTCGCGCCAGGTGTGTGGGTACTGACCCTGCTGACGACGGTCGGCGCCATGACGCTCTGCGTGCTCGCCGCCCTGCCGCGCCCCCGGGGAATGGCACGCGCGGCCCTGTTCAGTTCGGCTTCGGCGATCGGGTATGCCCTGACGGCCACGTTGATGAAGTTCTCCACCACCACGTTCGAACAGCACGGGTTCGGCGCCTTCTTGGCCTGCTGGCAGACCTACGGCTTCGTGGCGGCGGGGGCGTGCTCACTCTTCCTGCTGGCCAACGCCATGGAATCCGGCCCCCTGGTGGCCTCCCAGCCCGCCCTCACGCTGGGAGAGGCGCTGGTCAGCGTGGCTCTCGGCATGCTGGTGTACGGAGACGAGGTGCGCACGGGGTGGTGGCTGATCCCGGAGGGCATCGGCGCGGTGATGGTCACCTGGGGCGTACTTCTCCTGCCGAGGGTTCAGACGGGGAACCAGGACGCACCGGCTACCTGACCCCCTCTTCTGCCATGCCCGGATGGCGCAATGGACAGAAATGCCCCTTTGATGGACCCAAAGCGTGCGTCTAGGTGGCGCACGACAACCGAACGGTGTGTGCCACCGGAAGTACGGCGAACGGAGCCGCGCCATGACAACCGACCCGACAATGTCCCCCACGCCCAGCAACGACGACCGCTCGCAGCCCCCCGATGACACCGCCGCCACGTACGCCGCCGCTGCCTACGTGGCCGCTCACGACGACGCCACCGCGAGAGAGACGCCCGCGAAGGAGGCGACCGCGAGTGCGGCTTCCTCGAACGTGACCGCCGACGACGAGGCCGCCGCGGCTGCCGGGCCGCAGGACCAGGCACCGGACTCGAGCGAGGAGCCCATACGCATGCTGCTCTGGACGGCCGCCACGTGCCGGCCCCTGGAGGAAGTCGCCGCGCTGGTGAGCCTGCTGAAGCGGACCGGGGAGGTTCCCAGCCCCTGCGACGAAGCCCTGCGCGCAGCCGCTGTGGCCCGCCCCCTGGACGAGGTCCGGCAGTTGGTCGCCATGCTCAACGAGCACCCGCACGAGATCGACGAGGCCGACACGACGCTGCGCGCCGCGGCTGTGGGCAGGCCGATCGAGGACGTGGCGGAGCTGGTGAGCATCCTGGGCCACGAGGACGGCGACCACCATCGCTCCCCCGCCGGTGAGACGGCCGCCGCCCGCAGGAAGCGGCTCTACGTCGATGTCGAGACGACACCGCTCGTCGACAGCCGCGGCACCGACAGCAAGCCGGCCGCCGACGGCGAGCGCCCCAGTGGCACCCCGGCGCCGCCCACCTTCAGCCCCCGGGGCGTCGGCGACGCGCTCCCGGTCGGATCCGGCGACGACATGCCCACGGCGGCCCTTCGTTCCGTACTGCGATGGCCCGCGGCCGTCCTTCTCTTCGCCTGCGGCGTCATCCACCTGCCGACGGACTTCGCGCATCTGCGCTCCGGCGGATACGCGGACGCGCTGTCCATCGCCGTCACCGTGCTGTGCCTCGTGTTCGGCGTGTGGCTGGCTGTTCGGGACACCGCGCGTGTCTGGGCGGCAAGCGCGGCGACCGCCATCGGCATCGTCGCCCTGCACGCGCTCGCGAGCGTCGGCACGGTGGACCTGCTGGAGAGCAGTCTGGGTGAATCCTTCGCGTGGGCGGACGCCGCAGCGGTGTCCTGCGCCGCGGTCGGCGCGGTCCTCGCGGGTTCGGCCCTGTTGTGCCGCCAGAAGGAACCGGACGCGGCGAGCGGCGTCTGACGGGCGGGCAGAGCCGGGCCGCCGACCAGCCGGCCCACTCGCCCGGTCACCACGGGGGCGGCCCCGTCCGGGCCGCCCTCCGCCCCCGGTCGCGGTGCGGCAAGCCCGCTCCACTCGTATGCGGCGATCAAGAAAGCCCCGAAGCGGGCATATGACGCGGCATATGAACAGTCATCAGCCCGAGCTCCGTGCCGCCGTCCGGCGACTTGGACGCCGTCACTTCCTCACATTCACCGCAGCCGCCGCAGCGCTCGCCTTCGCCACCGATCTGCCCGCCGCGGGCGCGGAGAGCGCCGCCGAGCTGGACGGCAGGAAGATCACGGAGAACCCGTTCACGCTGGGCGTCGCCTCCGGGGACCCGCTGCCCGACAGCGTGCTGCTGTGGACCCGGCTCGCGCCCCGCCCCCTCGAACCCGACAGCGGCCTGCCCGAGAAGCGGGTCGTGGTCACCTGGGAGCTCGCCCACGACGAGACGTTCCTTCGTACCGTCAGAGACGGGACAGTCACCGCGCATCCCGAGTTCGACCACACCTTGCATGTCGAGGTCCTCGGGCTCGATCCGGACCGTCAGTACTACTACCGGTTCCGCACCGGAACCTGGGCCAGTCCGACCGGCCGTACGCGCACCGCGCCGGCGCCCGGCGCGGCGAAGTCGCAGCTGAAGCTGGCCGCCGTGGCCTGCCAGGCGTACCACCACGGGTACTACACGGCGTACAAGCACCTCGCCGGTGAGGACCTGGACCTGGTCGTCCATCTCGGTGACTACCTCTACGAGTACGCCGTCAACAGCGCCGGCGGCTCCCGCGACTACACCGACCGCCGACTGCCCGCCCACTTCGACCGCGAGGCCACGACGCTCGCGGACTACCGGCTGCGGTACGCCCTCTACAAGTCCGACCCGGACCTCATCGCCGCGCACGCCGCGCACCCGTTCGCCGTCACGTGGGACGACCACGAGACGGAGAACAACTACGCGGACGAGACGTCCGAGAACGGCGTCCCGCCCGAGGAGTTCCTGCTCCGGCGCGCCGGAGCCTACCGCGCGTACTGGGAGAACCAGCCCCTGCGCACCCCCCAGCAGCCCAGCGGCCCCGACATGCGGCTCTACCGGCGCCTGCAGTTCGGGCGGCTGGCCCAGTTCGACATCCTCGACACCCGTCAGTACCGCTCGCAACGGGCCTCGGGGGACGGCTGGCGGAAGTCCGGTCCGGAGTCGAAGGAGGCGTCGCGCACCATGACCGGCGAGACGCAGGAGCGCTGGCTGCTCGACGGGTGGAAGAACTCCACCGCGACGTGGAACGTCGTACCGCAGCAGGTCACCTTCGCGCAGCGACGCGACGTTCCGACCGCCGACTACAAGCTGTCCATGGACGCGTGGGACGGCTACCCCGCCGCGCGCAGGCGGATCCTCGACGGGGCGGAAGCGGCGGGCGTGAAGAACCTGATGGTGCTGGACGGTGACGCCCACGTCGGCTACGGCTTCGACCTGAAGAAGGACTTCGACGACCCGGCCTCGCGCACCGTCGGCACCGAGATCTCCACCACCTCGGTCTCCAGCGGCAAGGACGGCGCCGACCGCCCCGCCAACTTCGACCACCTCGTCCGGGCGAACCCGCACCTGAAGTTCTACAACGGCCGCCGCGGATACACCGTCATCACCCTGGGTACGGAACGGGCCCGCGCCGACTTCAAGACCGTCTCGGGGGTCACCAGACCGGGCGGCACGCTCACCACGACCGCCTCGTTCGTCACCGAAGCCGGCAGGCCCGGCCTCACCTCCGCCTGAAGCCCGGCCGAGGGCGGAACAGGCCGCCGTCCGCCGACACCGTGCGCCGCGCGTCCCGTGGCTCCCGTCACCCGTGTGGAGCGCCTGGGACGGCCTTCGGGCCGCCCCCGCGTTCCACTGGAAGCGGCAGCTCATGTACCGGTAACCGTGCACGGAGTGAAATGACCATGGTCCAGATTTCGATCGTCGTGCCGTGCTTCAACGAGAGCGAGGTGATCGACGCCTTTCACGACGCCCTGGTCAACGCTCTCGAGCCGACCGGGACGACCTTCGAGATCTGCTACGTCGACGACGGCAGCGCCGACGAGACCATGGTGATGCTGAAGGACCTCGCCGGATCCGACCCGCGCGTGCGCTACACCTCCTTCAGCCGGAACTTCGGCAAGGAATCCGCGATGCTCGCCGGGTTGCGCATGTCCCGCGGCGCCGCGGTCGTCCTCATGGACGCCGACCTCCAGCACCCTCCCGAGTTCATCCCCCGCATGCTGGAGCTGCACCAGCACGGGTACGACCAGGTCGTGGCACAGCGCGACCGTACGCACGAGGGGGCTCTGCGGACCGCGCTGTGCCGTTCCTACTACCGCCTCGTACGCCGCTGCATGAATGTCGAGATCGTGAACGGGGCGGGTGACTTCAGACTCCTGTCGCGCCGGGCCGTCGATTCCCTCCTGGCACTCCCGGAGAGCAACCGCTTCTCCAAGGGACTCTTCTCCTGGATCGGCTTCGACACGGTCAGCTTCACGTACGAGAACGTCCAGCGGGCCGCCGGACAGTCCAAGTGGAGCGGCCGGCATCTACTGAACTACGGCATCGACGGGTTGATCTCTTTCAACAGCCGCCCCCTGCGCCTCGCGATCCACACCGGCCTCTGGCTCTTCCTGTCCGCTCTCGTCTATGCGCTGTGGATCATCGCGAACGTCGTGCTGAACGGTGTCGACACCCCCGGTTACGCGACACTGATCACCGCCGTCGTCGCCCTCAGCGGGATCCAGCTCGCCACGCTCGGCGTCATCGGCGAGTACGTGGGGCGGATCTACGACGAGTCGAAACGCCGACCGCACTATGTGGTCCGCGAAACGGACGAGTCCGCCGCAGTGCTGGGTTCCGGCCTCTCGCTGGAGCCCGCCGGGCAGGCGCGGCCGGAGGTATGAACGCCCGGGGCCTGCGCCAGTTCGCCGCCTTCGCCGCGGTCGGCATCGTCAACACGGGCGTCTACTACGCCGTGTACGCCTCGCTGAACATCTGGGTGCCGTACCTGGTGGCCCACGGAACGGGCTGGGCGGTGAGCATCGTCGGCTCGTTCCTGCTCAACTCGTACGTCACCCTTCGTACGAAACCGACCTGGCGTGCCTTCGCCCGGTATCCCCTGTCTGCCGTGGCCAACGTCGTGGGCAGTGGCATCCTGCTGTACGTCGCTGTGAGCCGGCTGGGGCTGCCCGAGAACATCTCCGCACTCGCCGCCGGTGTCCTCGTCACACCGCTGTCGTTCCTTCTCGCCCGGTGGGCCATCACCTCGGGCGCGGCCGCCACCCCGGACCCGGGAGCGGACGCGCAGCCGCCGGGGACCGAGCCGCAGGTCACGGAAGCCGAGTCGAGTAAATGACCCGGTCCAGGTGGTAGTAGTCGGCCACGCACCCGGCCGGCCAGGATTTTTGCCCCTTGCCGCCGAACGGCTCCAGCGTCCCGGCGACCGAGAGCGGCGTGTAGGGGGCCGATTTCGCGCCCTTCGCCGCCTGCGCCCGCAGGAAGCGGTCCTGACGGTCCCACTTCTGGGCGCGCACGCGCATGTCGTGGCCCAGGTCGTAGAGGGGGACGGCCAGCCCGGCGACGGCCGCGGCGCACACGGCCGCGGCGACCGCCGTCGCCATGCCCGTCCGGCGCTCACTCAGGCGCAGTGCGCGTCCCAGGAAGGCGCCGGCGCCGACGAGCAGCACGACGTACAGCAGGAGGTAGTCGTTCCAGGTCCGCTGGGCGGTCATCACGCGTGCGCCGAAGACGGGATAGGTGATGACGGTGCAGAGATAGCCCGATACGAGGAAGGCGAGCGCGCCGAACGACGTCCACAGCAGCGGCCGGCACGGGAGCAGCACGGGTGAAGCCCCTTCCCTGCCTCGCGCCAGCAGCCCCAGCAGTACCCCCGCCGCGACGGCTCCGACGTACTGCCAGGTGGTGAAGACGGTCTCCAGGATGTGTACGTAGGCGCGCAGCGACGCGATCAGCGACTCGGGGGCGAGCATGGAGGCGGTTTCGAGGCCGAACCGCTCGCGCCGCCTGCGTCCTCCCGGCGAGGTCATCAGGACGAGCGTTCCGATGCCGATTCCGGCCACTCCGGCCAGGGCCCAGCGGCGGGCGAGGGGCCTGGCCCGCGCCGTGAGGGTCCAGCGGCCGAGCAGGACGAGCCCCGCGAGGACCACCAGGCAGACCACCGACGCCTCCTCGGAGAGCGTGCCCATGAAGATCCCGGCCACCAGTACGACGGCGAGGGCGGCGATCCAGCCCCGGCGGCCGCGTGCCAGCAGGAGCGGGAGGGCCGCCGCGCAGGCCAGCACGGGCGCCAGGGTGTGCGAGACGGAGGCCGCGGGCCAGTAGAACGTCTTGTACGTGTTGGGGGTGGCGAAGAGGAAGACCGCCGTGATCATGGAGGCCACGAGCAGCGGGATTCCACGGGGCGCGGTCCGGCCGGTCCTGCGCAGCAGCAGGACGGTCAGGGCCCACAGCACGGCCAGCATGACAACACCGCTGAGCGGAGCGAACCACTGGTGACCGGCGACCGGGAACTGGGCGTACACCCCGACCAGCAGCCCATTGCCGATCCGGCCGTTGTCGGTGACGTAGAACTTCTCGACCATTCCCCAGACGCCGAGGTCACGGACCTTGGGCAGGAAGCACCACTCGTCCGCGCTGGGACGGACGTACCGGCCCAGCCACGAGGCGGCGGCGAGCAGCCCCAGCGGCAGCAGGCAGAGCCCTGTCGTCCAGACGGCGGTCCACGACCGGAAGGGGCCTCGGTCCTTCCGGTCGCCCCGCCCGGGGCCGCCCCCGCCCGGTACCGGTTCGCGCGGGATGGCAACACCCGGTGCAGCCGTCACAAGGTCTCCTCTTCACCGCCGGACTCCGGAGCGGAACCTGTCCACCGCTCGGCATCGTGACCGGCGGCGGTTCGTCAGGGCGGAAGCCCACGCCGCCGGGCCCCGGGTTTGCGCCCAATGGAGCAGCCGGCAATGCGGCGTACGCGTGTGCGACGGCCCGCCGGTGGGCGAAGATGTGGCTGTCACACCTCATCCATCCCGTCAGAGCGAGCGAGGAGCGTCAGCGCAGATGCCACCTTCCGGTTCCGGTGCACGGCCGCCGACGATCGCCGATGTCGCCCAGGCCGCCGGCGTGTCGCGGACGACCGTCTCGCACGCCCTGAACGGGCTCGGCAAGGTCGACCCCCGGACCCGCGAGCGCATCAAGAAGGTAGCCGCCGAACTCGGTTACCGGCCGAATCTGCGGGCCCAGCGCCTGCGCCGGGGGCAGGCGAAGGCCATCGCACTCGCCTCGTCGATGCCCTTCGCGGTGGCCGGCGGGCCGTCCCGGCTCGGCTTCTACATGGAGGTCGCGGCGGCGGCCGCCGAGCGGGCGCTCGTGCACGACTACGCGCTGGTTCTCGTACCGCCCGTGCAGTCGGGTTCGGCGCTGTACTCCCTGGACATCGACGGCGCCATCGTCGTCGAACCCGACGAGAACGACATGGCGGTGGCGCAGCTGCGAGAGCGCCACCTGCCGTACGTGGCGCTCGGCCGCCCCATGCCGCCGGGCGACGACGCCCCGTATGTCGATCTGCGCGGCGGCCTCGTCGTCGATCTGCTGCTGGCGCACCTTCGGGAGCAGGGAGCGCGCCGTCCCGCGTTGCTCATCGGCGCCGGTGCCCGCCATTCCGCGGTCGACGCCCGGACCGCGTACGAGCGGGCCGCCGCCGAGCAGGGCTGGGCTCCGCTGGTCGTGACGGCTCCGGAGGAGGGCGGCGAGCAGGCGGGGTACGACCGCTGCGCCGCCCTGCTGGCCGACCACCCCCGGACGGACGCGATCTGTGCGCTCGTGGACGCCTTCGCGGTGGGCGCCGTACGGGCCATCCGGGACAGCGGCCGCACCATTCCGGACGACATCATGGTCGTCACCCGGTACGACGGCCTGCGGGCCCGGACCTGCGAACCCCCGCTGACCGCCGTCGACCTGCACCTCGACCGGGCGGCCTCCGACGCGGTGGAGCTGCTGCTCGGCCGACTGGGCGGCGCAGCGGGCGCGGGGGACTCGGCGGCCACCGCGGTCACAACGGTGCCCGAGCCCCGTGTCATCCCCCGCGCCTCGTCGCTGCGCGTCACGGCGCCAGCATGAGCACCGCCCCGGAGACGAGGGCGAAGGCCAGCACGAACAGGCGCATTCTGCGCGCGTCGAAGCGGTGGTGCACCAGGCGGCTCAGCCAGGCCCCCGCCGCGAGCGCGGGCAACAGCACCACCACCCAGCCCAGTTGGGCGGCGCTTCCCTGCCCGGTCGCGAACAACAGCGCCAGCGAGGCGACTTCACCCACCAGGAAGCACACGGCCACCGTGGAGCGCAGCTCCGCGGGCGGGCGGTGCTGGTAGACCAGCGCCAGGGGCGGTCCGCCGACCCCGGTCGCGGTCTCCGTGAGTCCGGTGACGGCCCCGGCGGCGACGTACGCACCGCGCCCGGGTGTGAACGCCGGGGCGGCGAGGCTCACCACCGCCGCCAGCACGGTCGCCGCTCCGACGAACAAGCCCAGGCTGCGGTCCGGGATGACCCACAGCAGCACGAGCCCGCCCGGCGTGGCGGCCAGCCGCGCGGCGGTGATCCAGCCCGCTCCGCGCAGGTCCAGGGAGCTCCGCTCGCGCCAGGCGACGTACAGATTGAGCGGGATCATCGACGCGAGGACGAACACCGGGACCAGCGCCGGATCGAGCAGCCCTGCGACCGGCGCGACGATCAGCGCGAAGCCCAGACCGCTGCTGCCCTGGACGAACGCCGCGACGGCCACCGTGACCGCGAGGACAACCATCGTCTCCGTGCTCACTGGGCGGCGGTCCGCTGCGCGTGGTCGTGCCGGGCGGCCGTGGACGTGGGATGGACGCGGGTCACGGTGGCCCGCGGAAGAACGTCCCGGCTCAGTTCGGCGGCCCGCCGTACGAGCGCCGGGCCGTCCCAGTCGACGGGCCATCCGCGCCACAGCCGCATCCGGCCGGCGACGAAGACGGCGGTGATCTGGTCGCGGTTGCCGCGCCGCACCAGCTCCCACGGCAGGTCCCAGGACAGCCGCATCTCCGGGCCGCTCACGTCCACGAGGAGGAAGTCGGCGGCGGCGCCCTCGGCTATCCGGCCGGTACGGGCGCCGAGCCCGACGGCGTCGGCGCCTCCCCGGCTCGCGTGCTCCAGCCAGGTCCAGCCCGCCCCGCAGGAGGAGTCCCCGGTGGCCAGGCCGTAGGCGAGTCGCTGCGCGAACTCGGCGGCCTCGGCCAGGCGGAACGCGTCACCCCGGGTGCCGTCCGTGCCCAGCCCGAACCGGATCCCGCGCTCGGCCATGGTGGTCGCCGGGGCCACGGCGTTGCCCTTCCAGGCGCTCGCGACGGGGTTGTAGCTGACGGCGGCTCCGGTGTCGGCGAGCAGGGTCAGTTCGCGCGGGGTGAGCAGGGTGGCGTGCGCGGCGAGCAACTGGGGGCCGAGCGCGCCCACTTCGTGCAGGTACTCCAGTGGGCGCACTCCGTGCTGGACGAGGGAGCGTTCCACCCCGGCGAGGTGCTCGTTGACGTGGATCTGGACTACGGCTCCGGCCGCTGCGGCCAGCCGGGCGGTGTCCCGCAGGGTGCGGGCCGTCGCGGCCTCCGGGACGGATACGGCGAGCGAGGGGTGGATCAGCTCCTCGGTGCAGTAACGGACCAGGTGCTTCTCGGCGTCGGCCAGGCTCGTAGAGGTGTCGGTGCCGCTGTCGGCGTCGTTGCACACGAGCCCGAGGACGCACCGGATCCCCACGTCACGGGCTGCCGCGGCCACGAGTTCCACGTCGACCGGGGCCCGGGTGCCCGCTTCGGCGACGGTGGTGAATCCGCCGCGCAGCGATTCGAGCGCGGCGAGCTTCGCGGCGACGTACACCGCCTCCTCGTCCAGAGCGCCCTCCAGGGGCACCCACAGCCGCCGGAAGATCTCCGAGGGCTCGCCGAACGCAAGGGCCGCGCCGAAGGTTTGGGTGAGGTGGTGATGGGCGTCCACGAATCCGGGCATCAGGATGTGCCCGCGCAGCCGTACGGGCGTCAGGTGCGGATACGTCCGCTCCAGCCGTTCGGCCGGTCCTACGGCGAGGAACGTGCCGCCGGTGACGACGGCCGCGTAGTGGTCCATCGGTCCGTCGGGCGTCAGCACCACATCGGGTGCGAGGAGCAGGGCGCCGTCGGAGCGCAGCCGGTCGGGGGTCAGGCCGGGCAGGTCCGGCAGGTCTGGCAGGTCTGGCAGGCCGGTCAGGTCGGTCAGGTCGGTCATCGGGCTCTTTCCGGTGCGGGTGGGTCAGGAGTGCTGGGCGGGAGCGGGTTCGCCGGTCTCGGCCCGGGCCGGGATGCCGGCGGGGGCCGGCTTGCGCGTCAGCCGCGGGCGTACGTGGTGAAAGAGGATGTTGAGTACGGCGGCCACGAAGGCACCGACGGCGACGCCGCTTTCGAGCAGGATCCGGACGCCGGGCGCGAAGCCGCCGTACACGCCGGGGATGAGGATGGGCAGCAGCCCCAGAGCGATGGCGACGGCGCAGATGAAGGTGTTCGTGTGCTGGTCCAGGTCGGCGCGCCCCAGCATCTGCACGCCGAGCACCGTGATCACGGCGAAGACGACCATCGCGGTGCCGCCGACGACGGCTGAGGGAACGACGCTGATCGCGCGGGTGACGGGCGCGAGGAAGCCGATGGCGATGAGTACGACGCCGGCGGCCGCGGTGACGTACCGGCTGCGTACGCCGGTGACGCGGACGATGCCGATGTTCTCGCCGCTCGTCACCATCAGCGGCAGGCCGAAGAAGCCGCCGAAGAGGGAGGTGAGCGCGTCGCCGCGGATGGTCCTGGGGACGTCCCGGCGCTTGTCGATCTCCTTGCCGACGGCCTCGGCGTTGATGACGGTCTGGCCGGTGGCCTCCGCCATGGAGGCGAGGCTGTAGAGCATCAGTGGCAGCGCCGCGAGCAGGTTGAACTCGGGTGAGCCGAACGGCAGGAGCTGCGGCACGCTCAGCAGACCGCCGTCGGCCGCCCGGCCGGCGTCGACCGCACCGAGTGCGAAGGCCAGGGCCGTGCCGGCGATCAGGCCGAGCATGACGGCGAGTTGCCGCAGCATGCCGGTGAACAGCCAGTAGAAGGCGACGGTGAAGCCGATGGTCGCGAGACCGAGAAGGAGGTTGGTCGTGTCGGCGAAGCCGGGCTGTCCGGGGCGTCCGGTGACTAGCAGCGCGCCGACCTTCACCAGGTTGATGCCGACGATGACGATCATCGTGCCGACGACGAGGGCGGGGAAGAACGCGAGCAGCCGCGAGAAGACCGGCAGCACGATGAAGTAGAAGGCGGCGGTGATGATCACCGCACCGCTCGCGGTGGGGAGGCCGTGCTGTTCGGCGATGGCCAGGAAGAGGATGAGCGGGGCGCCGCCCGGCAGCATGACGAACGGCAGTTTCGGGCCGAACTTCCAGGGCCCGAGCGACTGGATCAGGCTGCCGATCCCGGAGAGCAGGAAGGCCGCCGAGAGCAGGTCGACGGTCAGACCGGGGTCAAGATGGAGGGTCGCGCTCATCAGGAAGATCGCCGAGATGGGGGTCGCGGCCATGACGAGCACGTGCTGGATGCCGAACAGCAGGATTCTGCCGACCGGGCGGGATTCGTCCACGGGGTGGATCGGTTCGGGGTGGGTCGACTCGGGGTGAAGGGACGCGGGACGGGGACTGGGCACGTTCGAGCTCCGTTCGGCTCGCTCCGGTTTCGACCGTGATCCGGCCCGGGACGGGGGCCACATCGATTCGGCCAAATCGATTTGGCCGCCAGTATGTGAGGGCGTGGAGGGTGCGTCAAGGGATCTTGCACGACGCCTTCGGAGCCCCCCCGGACGTCGACCGCGAACCGGGCGGTCGGCGTCGGCGCCTCCGGCGAACGGGTGGTTGTACGGCGGTGCGGCTTCACGTCCGACAGGCCGGGCAAGCGTTCGTCCGAACGGTTTCGAGCCGAAGAATGGTGTGGTGATGACCGAGTACGAGCGTTCACGCACAATGCCCGCACTGCCCGAGCACGTCTTCGACCAGGCGGCCAATGTCGACCAGTTGGACCAGTGGCTGCCGGAAACGCTGCATGTGCACGCCGAGGAACTGCCCGCCGCAACCGTCCATGAGGACCGCACCGACGAGGACACCTCGGCGCTCCTGCGCGCGCAGAAGGACCAGATGCGACTGGAGTGGGGCACGCGGGCCGAGGGCAGCTATACCGGGTGGCTCCAAGTGGCCGGCATCGGCAGCGGAGCCACCGAGGTGACGGTGCATCTGTCCTTCTTCGACGCGGCCCATGACCCCGGCGAGAAGTCCGTGAACGCCGCCCTCGACCACAGCCTCGAGCGCCTGGAGGAACAGGTGCGACTGCGTGTCGGCGGCGGCGGCGGCTGAGCCCTTGCGCGACACGTCTGAATATCTATCGTGGCGACGGTAGACATCCGAGATCCACGTGGGTAGGGTTCCTGACGTAGCCAAGGAAGTCAGCGATACGCGGCAGGGACGAACTGGCGCGAGCAGTAAGCAGCACGGCAGTGGAGTGGTGAGGCCGGGAAGTACCGGAAGGTCTCACGGCTGATTGCCGGGCCGGGCGGCCCTCAGGGGCGCCGAGCAGTACCGCATGACCAGCATCAACAGCAGTACCGCCCCAGCAGACACGAGAGAGGAGCCGACGCCATCAGGATCGCCCGGGCGAGGAACCAGTTCGCTCGGGTACCGCAGGCCCCGGATTGGAAGGTGGTCCCCGGTCACGCATTCACGATCCCCGCATTTCCGGCCTCCCAGGCGGATGTGCGGAAACAGAGAGCCGGCGCAGCCCAGAGCCGGTAGATGGTGTTGAAACCCCTCGGGGCCCCGGTGCCGTAAGGCACCGGGGCCCCTCGACGCGCGTTCCAGAAGAGGTGCAAATGACGCAGGAAACCCATCCGCACACCACCACCGACCGGCTCGACGACGACGACTACCCCGCCTACACCATGGGCCGCGCCGCCGAGATGATCGGCGCCACGCCCGGATTCCTGCGAGCCATCGGCGAAGCCCGGCTCATCACTCCCCTGCGGTCCGACGGCGGCCACCGCCGCTACTCCCGCTACCAGTTGCGCATCGCGGCCCGCGCACGCGAGCTCGTCGACGGCGGTACGCCGATCGAAGCCGCCTGCCGCATCGTCATCCTGGAAGACCAGCTCGAAGAAGCCCTTCGTCTCAACGAGGATCTGCGCAAGCCCACCGAGTGAGACCGTCCCGGTGGACCAATTGCCGCTTCAACCACGGGGAGCGGCTCTGCCGGATCGCAGGAAAGGTGCCGAGCGCCGAAAATGGCGTGTGAACGGCGTAGCGCGTCCACGGCTACCGGGCACACTCCCAGCAGTGAGGACCTCACCGATGACCGAGCAGTCACCGTCCCAGGCAGAGGGCGAGCGCGAAGGCGAGACGCACGAGGACGTACGGCAGACAACCCCGTCGCAGGCGGAGGGAGAGCGGGACGACAACGACGAGCAGGGATCGGAGGAACCCGGCCCCCAATAGTCTCCCCGCCTCGCCGCCACGGCCAAGGAGGGCCCGGGATGTCCCGCCGTCGCCCGGCATGGGCGCGGCGCGGGAGCGCGGGCCCCCCGGGTAAGCACGGTGGTGGCGTCAGGATGTCCGGGACCTGATCAGGTCTTCGAGGGACGTGTCGTGCGGGAGTTGGCCTCCCGGCGTCAGTTTGTCCACGGCCTGCGGCAGGACCTGGGCCAGCTGGTCGGCCGCCTGGTCCGTGGGCAGTCCGGCTTGCCGGGCGACTTCCTCGAGGGCGTAGGGCGGCAGTGCCTCCGCGAGCTGCGCGCCGTCGACCGGCTCGTTCGCGCCGGCTCCGACCCATGAGTGGGCCTGGTGGCCGAGTCCTCCCTCACCGAGCGCCGCCAGCAGTCCGTCCAGCGGGTTACCGCTCCCCGCCGTGCTGCCGCCCAGCTCACCCAGCAGCGAGCCGAGGAGGTTCGCCCTTCCGTCGGCTCCTCCCAGCAGCCGTCCGAGCAGACGTCCCAGATCCTCTCCCGCCACGGTCAACCCTCTCCTCGTCGGTAGCCGGCCGGAGGCGTACAGCGCCCCCGGCCGATCGTGCCACCCGCCTGCCCCCACGGCTTCGCGCCGGCCGGAAAGTCACCCGTATACCGGTGCGCGCTACGCCGAACGCCGATCGCCGCGGCGGCGCTTCCCGCCCGGCGGGATAGTTGAGCGAAGCGGTAGAGAGGGCGTCCTGGCCGGACTGGAGCATCGTGGACCTGAAAAGCATCACCGATGAGCTGTACGGGCTGGCACCGGCCGACTTCACCGCAGCAAGGAACGAGAGCGCGGCGGCGGCCCGTACCGCCGGCGACCGCGAGCTCGCGGGGCGGATTCAGGCGCTGCGCCGCCCGACGCTGTCGGCGTGGGCCAGCAATCTGCTCGTACGCAGCCGGCCGGAGCAGGTCCAGCCGCTGATCAGCCTCGGCGAAGGCATGCGCCAGGCCCACCGCGATCTCGACGGAGAGCAGTTGCGTGAGCTCGGCCGGCGGCAGCACGACCTGGTCGGCGCGCTGGCCCGGCAGGCGAAGCAACTGGCGGCCGATGCGGGTCATCCGGTCAGCGACGCCGTACAGCACGAGGTCGAGTCGACACTGCATGCCGTCCTCGCCGACCCCGGGGCCGCACGGGAGTGGGCAGCAGGCCGCCTCGCCAAACCGCTCAGTTCGCCGGTCGGGTTCACCGCTGCCACCAGCCCGGCGACGGTGCCGCACAAGGGTGCCCGGCTCGCCTCCACCTCCGCCGACAGCGCCCAGGAGAAGAAGGACCGGAAGGAGGAGAAGGAGAGGGCGCGCAAGGAGCAGCGCGCGCAGCTTGTCCGGGCCGAGGAGGAAGCCGCGGCGGCCGAACAGCAGGCCTTGGACTCCGATGAGGAACTCGCACAGGCCGAAGCCCGGTTGCGGGAGGCGGAGAACCAGGCCGGGGAGCTGGCCGAGCAGTTGAAGACGGCCAAGGAGCGGCAGAAAGCCGCCCGCGAAGAGGTCACGACCGCCCGGGACCGCGTCCGGGAATCCGGCGCCGCGGCCCGCAGAGCCCGCCGCCGCGCCGAGGACACGGCCGCGCACGTCGGCGGCCGGTGAACCGACGGCCGGTCCGCTAGGGCAGTTCGACCGTTTCGATGCCCGGGTTCATCTTGTGCAGCTCGGCGGGACGGTCGGTGATGACCGGCCAGCCGGGGCGCCGCAGGGCCAGGTGGCCGGCGTGGGCGGTGGCGAGTTCGACCTGCGCCATGGTGGCGAGTTCGGCGACGGCGAGGGCGGCCGGGCGGTCGAGGCCGTGGAACTCGAAGACCGGTGCGGCCAGCGCGAGGTCGACCTGTTCCCGACGGCGGGGCGAGATGTCGTGGCCGGTCAGACCGGCGGCGAGGGCCGTGGTGGGGACGTAGAGGACCTGGATCTGCTCGACCGAGACGACCACGCGGGCCACCATGAAGGGGCGGCCGAGAACGAGGTGCCGTATCGCGCCGGCGTCGAGGATGTAGCCACCGATCACGCGGCCGCGCCCCCCGTGTCGGCTCCCCGCCGGTCGGAGGCGCGTGCCCACTCCACGGCCTCGGCCCATTTCTCGGTGCCGGCCCGCTCGACCTCGGCGGCCCAGCCCTCGATGATGCGCTGGGCGCGCTCCTCGCGGCCGAGCCGCTCCTCGACCGCCTCGGTCACGTACGCCGACACGGACTCGATGCGCTTCTCCTTGGCGAGCCTTCTCAGCGCGGCCGCGCTCTCCGCCGGGATCGTGATCGTGACGCGTTCCTTGTCCGCCATACGACCAGCGTACGACCGTATGCGTCGGCCCGGCAGGGGGAACGCGGAACGCTCCTCCCGCCGGGCACGGCGGTGCGTGGTCAGGCGGCGGCCGGAGCCAGTTCCGCGCGGCCGAAGAGAAGGGCGTAACCCCTCGGCAGGACCGCGGTGATCCGCCGGGTGAGGTCGTCGCCCGCGCAGTCGGCCACGACGCCGAGCACGGAACTCACTCCCCAGCGCGCGGCGGGCGGTGTGAGTCCGCCGAGTCTCGCGGCAACGGTCTCGACGAACTCCGGTGCGGTCAGGTACCGCGCGGCCGGGGCTTGGCGGGCGAGGATGACGGCCGCCTCCACAGGCAGCAGGCGCACCAGTGCACGGCGTTCTTCACCACTGGTATGGGCGCCCAGCACAGTCAGTACGGTGCGCAGGACGCGCTCCGCCTCGGCATCGGTGGCGTACTGCCCTGAGGCGCGGACCTGCTGCACGAGTTCGTTCCACCGCATCACTGTGGCTACCTGCCTCTCTGCTGTTTTTGTGGTGACCGGACCGTGTCCGAGTGGTGACTGAATGATGTCTTCTCGGTGTCCGAAATCAGCATGCCCCCTGTTCTGGGCGGCAGCACCTTATGTGCGGAGCCGCCGGGCCGCCGGGCCGGCTCCGCCGAACGCCCCACAGCTCACATCGGCTGGGGGCGACCGAACAGCTCCCACTTCGCGGTGTCTTCCGTGGCGCCCTCGATCCAGGCCGCTGTCGCCCGTACGAACCGCTGCGGCCCGAGCGGCTCAGCGGCGGGCAACGGGTTCAGCAGCAGCGCGCGCACGCTTCGGGCAGCCGGGCGGCGAGCTCGGACCGCTGGGAGCCCACGACGAGCGCCCCCAGAAGGGCGATCACCGCACGGGTCGCCCGCTCTGCTTCCTGCCGCGCGGAGTACTGGCCCCGCTCCTGAACGGCGGCCAGGAACCCGTCCCACATCATCACCACGCCGCCGGCCCCTTTTCCGCCGGTGATGGAGATCTTGCGCGGCTCGGCCTGCTCCGCGACGGGGGACGGTCAGCCGCAGCACTCCGGCGACGTGTGCCGCGTCGATGCGCTCGGTGCCCAAGGTCTGGCCCAGGAACAGCTGGCGGCTGAGCGGGCAGGTGCGGCGAAAGGGGCCGGACCAGCGGTCAGGCAGCGGTCATCCGGGCTTGATGCGGCCGCGCCAGGAGCCGGACTCGCCGCCGCGGTGCTCGACGAACTCCTTGAACCGCCGCATGTCACCCTTGACGCGCCGGTCGATCATGCCGGTCATGTCGGCGGCCTTCTCCGCCGCGCCGCTCGCCTCCACGTCCATCACGAGCTCCACCCGTGTGTGCGTGTCGTCGAGGCGCTGGAACCTGACCATGCCCTTTTGCTTGGTGTCGCCGCCGGTGGTGCGCCAGGTGATGCGCTCGTCGGGTAGCTGGTCGACGATCTCGGTCTCGAACTCCCGCTGGACTCCACCGATCTTCGTGGTCCAGTGGTTGTGGCGGTCGTCGATCTGCCTGACCTCCTCCACGCCCTCCATGAAGTTCGGGAACTCCTCGAACTGCGTCCACTGGTTGTAGGCGGTGCGGACGGGGACCTCGACCTCTACCGTCTCCTTCACCGTGCTCATCTGCGCCTCCTCTTCGGTGACGCACGGCAGCGTGCCTGCCGCGCGGATCTTGGCACGACCACCGGGTACCCGATCATCGCTTCTCTAGTCGGGCGTCTCGTCGGGCAGCTCCCGCGACCGGCCGATGCGCAGCCGGCCCCGCAGCTTGTCCACCACCGGGTACTTCTCCCGCTGCTCACGGGACTGCCGGTCGAGCTCCTCGACCAGGCGCATGGAGCGCTTCTCCACGTCGAGCTCGTCCAGGATCCGGTCGATCTCGGCCAGCAGCGCCCCGTGCAGCTGCCATTGGCGCGGGTGCTCCTGTACGCCGTCGAGGAGCAGGTGCGCCACGATCTCGCGGCTGGCGCGGCTGAGGGCGAGCTCTCTGACGAGACGCTCCTCCGCCTCCTCCGCGTTGACGCTGACCTGTGTGGTGATCAGTACCGCGAAACTCTCGACGGCACCGGCCATGTGGGTGAACAACTCGGTGAGGGCGGTGGCGATCTCCGGAGGGAAGAGCGACTCGTCCGTCCGCGCCTTGGCGAGGTCGGTCAGGGTGCGGCAGGCCGTACGGAGCACCACCGCGGAGATCTCCAGGGTGTCGAGACCGGTCCGCAGGACGATCCGGAAGAGCAGCCCCTCCTTGACCCGGGGGTTGAGCCGCAGGCTGTCCTCCGCCTGCCGCAGGGACGCGTCCACCTCGACAATGTCGTGATCCAGCCGGCGCGCCTCGTGCAGCGCGTCCGCCGCCTCCGCGACGGTCGTGTGGCCGCGCACCTCGTCGGCGAGGTGCATCAGCAAGTCCCGCATGCGGCCGGCGAGTCCTTCGATGGCCGCGCTGGCGGGCTGCACCCAGACGGGCGGCGCGAACAGGACGTTGAAGAGCAGCCCGACGACCGCCCCGATCAGTGTCTCCAGGACGCGGTCCCAGGCCGTCGCGGCCACTCGCGTCACACCGAGTACCAGCATGGCGCTGATCGCCACCTCTGGCACGAACTCACCGGCCCGTACGAATCGGCCGAGCACCAGCGAAGCGAGGATGATCAGTCCGAGGCTCCACCAGGTCAGGCCCACCAGGGAACTGAAGCCGATGGCGATGACCACCCCCGCCACCACCGCGTTCACGCGGCGCATGCTGGTGGTGAGGGTCGCGTACAGGGTGACCTGAACGACGAGCAGCGCGGTCAGCGGCGCGGTCAGCGGCGCCGGTTCGCTGCTGAGCAGCAGGGCGACGACGTAGGAGATCACTGCGGCTACGGTGGACCTGACGGTCTGTACGACCACGGGTTCTTTGTGCCGCCGGACAAGGTCCAGCAGAGGGTCGGTAACTTCAGGCACCCTTAGCTTGTTCCCCCTCTGCTGCCACACAGGCAACATCCGCCGTCAATCACCCGTGCGCTCTCCCAGGGCGGAGGAGGAGGTCAGCCGACGCGCGCTCAGTCGTCGAGGCTGACGCGCAGCTTGGCGTAGTCGCCGTGGAACACGGCCTCGACCTGCCCCTCGGCGTCCTCGTACTTGCCGGTGCCGCCGGTGATCGCCGCATCGCCGCCGTACGTGCCGGAGCGGCGGTGGTCGACGGTGCCGCTCAGGGTGATGCTGCCGTGGTCGGTTCGCAGCACGCTCTGGCACTGCGCGACGACGCTGTACGGCGTCACCTCGACAGCACTGCAATGAGCGGTGGCGTCACCGATCTTCTTGCCGGGCTTGTCCTTCATGAAGTCGTACAGGTACGCGTACGAGGTCCAGTCGGCGCCCTTGCGCAGCGAGCGCGGCATGCTGTCCGAGTGCTTGTGCGCCAGCCAGTTGAGCACCTTGGGCTTCGACTCGGCCTTGGGCGCCGGGACCGCTGCCGCCGGCGTGGTGAAGGCGAGAGTGCCCGTGACAGTCATCGCCACGGCGGCAGTGGTCACAGCGGCCGGCAGCTGTCGAGCACGGAAGCGGGTCATGAAACCTCCAGGGATGAGAGAGGGATCGCCCGGCCCCGGAGGCGCGGGCGGAAGCGCGAGCCCACCTCAACGCACCGGAGCGGCTCCGGGTGATCGCCACGGGCGAGGCGTCACCCGGCTGGCTGCGCACCTTCACCCCTTCGGCCTTCCGAGCGTGCCGGATGCGCCCGCGCGGACCTATGGATGACTGGATACCGCGACAAACCGGACCATTCATCAAGCAGGAGAGAGCGAAAACGATGGCCGCACAACCAGAGGGCGTTCCGTGCTGGGCAGACGCGATGTTCACTGACGTGGAGGGCGCCAAGAGTTTCTACGGCGACGTACTGGGCTGGACCTTCGGTGAGAGTTCGACGGAGTACGGCAACTACACCCAGGCGTACTCGGGCGGCAGGGCGGTGGCCGCCGTCGTCCCGCCGATGCCCGGGCAGGAGACCCACTCCGCCTGGTGTCTGTACCTCGCGTCGCCGGACGTCGCCGCCACCGCACGGAAGATCCGTGACAGCGGCGGAGAGGTGCTGATGGGGCCGATGCAGGTTGGCGACTTCGGCTCCATGCTGATCGCGAAGGACCCCAGCGGGGCCGCGTTCGGCGTCTGGCAGGCCGGCCGGCACGAGGGCTTCGAGAAGCGAGGCGAGCCCGGCGCGTACGCCTGGGCCGAGGTCTTCACGCGCGAGCCCGACAAGTCGGACGCCTTCTTCCCTGCCGTCTTCCCGTACACCGCGCAACGGATGGAGGACGACGCGATCGACTTCAAGGTCTTCAACGTCGGCGACGACACCGTCCTGGGGCGGATGACGATGACGGAAGAGTTCCCGTCCGAGATCCCGCCGTACATCCAGGTGTACTTCACCGTCGAGGACTGCGACGCCGCGGTGGCCAAGGCCACCGAGCGCGGCGGCCGACTGCAGTTCGGGCCGATGGACAGCCCGTTCGGCCGGTTCGCGGCGCTCACGGACCCGCAGGGCGCGGCGTTCGCCGTGATCGACATGTCGACGACGAAGGGCGAGATGCCGAAGATGACGGCTGCCTGACGCCTCACGGGGGGGGTGAAGCCGCCGCCCGGCCGCGCTCCGAGCGTGGCCGGGCGGCGCGGTGACTACTTGTTGATGCAGACGTTGCCGACTGTCGGGTTGAGCAGGCCGATGACGTTGACGGTGTTGCCGCAGACGTTGATCGGGGCGTGGATCGGAACCTGTACGAGGTTGCCCGAGAGGAAACCGGGCGAGTGCTTCGCCTTGCCCTCGGCGTGGGCGTCGGCCATGGCGGAGCCCGCACTGCCGAGGACGGCTGCTGCGGCCAGGGCGGTGGCGGCGATCGCGGTGCGGATGCGCATTCTGCTCTCCTAGGGAAGGATCGGGCGCGCTCGTGCGCGCCCGCTGGAAAGGCTTCCCCTGACGCACGGTCTGCTCCGCGACCCCACCCGGACGGACGCGGATGTTCACGCCCATGCGCGCAAGCGGGCGGCGTACGGAGCAGGAGTCGGCCGAAGTCCGGCCGCGCGTTCACCGGCGTACGGTCGCGGGCTCCCGTCCACAGGACTCCCTGGGGCGCGTTCCGGCCTTCACTAGAGTGGACGGATGAGCGAGACGTGGTGCGCGGACGGTCCCGGAGTCATGAGATTGCCCTCCGGCCTGCTCGTGCGCGGCCGCGGCCTGCGCCGGCCGCTGCCGCCGGGGCCTGCGCCGTCCTTCGCCGTGTACCTGCTGGGCAAGGAGCCGCCGCCGACCGCGTGGGAGGCCCGCTGGCTGCGCTGGCCGGACTTCCGGCTGCCGCACGACCGCCGGGAAGCCCGGGACGCACTCCGGGAAGCCCTGGGGCGGGCAGCCGACGAGCGCGTGGAGATCGCCTGCGGCGGCGGTCGCGGGCGCACGGGGACGGCGCTGGCGTGCCTGGCCGTCCTGGACGGGGTGCCGGCGCCCGAGGCCGTGACGTACACGCGTCGGCACTACGACCCGCGCGCCGTGGAGACTCCCTGGCAGAGGCGGTTCGTACTGCGCTTCTCAGGCGCGGCGTAGCCCGGCCCGGTTGCCGTAGCCCGCCCCGCCGTCTGCGCATGCGGACAAGCACGCAGACGCCAGGCGCGGCACGTACGCCGTCAACAGGTATTACGCAGCCGTCGGCGAGCACAACCGCCGCGCCATGGGCCTGTGGCGGCTGACCCAGCCGAGCATGGCCCGCGGCGTACGCTCCGGGGCTCCCGCGCCGGGCATGCGCGGGCCACCCGCCTCCGCTGCTGCGGCGAGGGGAGGAGGAGTCCCCCTCCCTTCCGACCATCTGGGCCCATTGCTCGGCCTGATGCCGGGGTACGCGTACGAGACCGCGCCGGTGCCACTGCGCAGGGGTGACCCGCTGCTCCTCTACACCGACGGCGTGGTCGAGCGCCGGGGTGAGGACATCACCGTGGGCGGATCAGCACCGACTACAGGCGCACGCCCCACGACGACGCCTGTCTGCTCGCCATCCAGTCACGCATCGAGCGTGAGGTCGCCGGACTGCGCGCGGATGTACGCCGCAAGGCGGAAGCACGCCTGCCGCTCGCGACCGGCATCAGTCGTGCGTCGCCCCTCAGCGGCGAGTCCCTGGAGCCTTTCACCTCTGGCAGACCCCAGCCGACGGGGGGCGTCCCGGCCGGGCAGGGCTCCGACGAGAGTCCGGCCGGCAGGCCGGGCAGGGGAAAGCTCACAAGATCGTCACCGCCCCGCGATACAGGAACTCACGGTGAAGACCTCCCGGCGTCGCACGTCAAGATCCGTCCGTCTTGAATCGTAGGTTCGGCCCCCGAAGCGCGATCGCGTACCGCCACCCGGCCGGGAGCGCCGGCACTGGGGGCGAAAGGCCCGCCCGCTCGGGACTTTAGTCCCGTGTTGGGCACTTTTGGGGCGGAAACACCCAAATCAGAAAGACGAAGGCTCCGCTCCCGCCCCGGCCGGCCCGCCGCCGCCGCAGGAGCGACACGGAAGGAAAACAATGCGCTGGATCGCGCTGGCCAGAGCTCAACTCAAGCGGGCAACCGATGCGTTGCCCCTGCCCCCCACCACCTCACCCGAGCCGGACCCCGACGCGTTGCTCGTACGGGCGCCCACCGGCGGGGAGTGCTGGAACTGGGTCGAACGACGGCAGGTCAGCTGGCGGATAACGGGGTGCCTGGGATATCCGTGCAGCGTCCTGCTGGAGCGCAGGACCGAACAGGGGCAGTGGTGCGAGGCGGCGGTACTGGCCTCACAAGTGGATCCACGAGCGCTCCGGGCGTCCGTCGTGGTGCCGGAGCTGCCCGAGGGACCGTACCGCGTGCGCATCACGTCCCCCGAGCTGGCGTACGACGCCTGCAGCCCACCCCTGACCATCAGCCACAGCGGCACCGTCCATCTCCCCCGGACGACGCACTGAGGGGCTCCCGGCTCAGGCTCGATTCTCTTCGCGGCACGGACCCCGTCCGACGGTCCACGCTGAGGCGACGGACCTGAGCCTCCGTCGGGTGAACTGCAGGGATTCCCCGCCGATGCTCGCGTACCCATCCTGAACAACGACGACTTCGGGATGCACACGCGGTCAATACCGCGATCGTCCGCTCGATCGAGGACGGAATCGACAGTTCCTGCTGCCTGACGGCACCGTGTCCGTGGGCACCGCACGCCAGGCGTCTGCTCCGCGACCCGCCCGGGATCGCGTTCGGCATCCACCTCACGCCGGCGTGCGACACGACCCACTACCGGTGGGGGCCGCTGTCCGACAGGTCCGCGGTGCCTCGCTGCTCGACGCCGCGGGCGCGATGTTCACGCCGGGATTCCCCACCTCCTCGCCGCGGCACGCGTCGAGGAGGTCGAGACCGAGTTCCTCGCACAGATCGACACCGTCGTCGGCGCCGGGCCGGCCCCGACCCACCCGGACTGGCACTGCCTGGCCGACGGCGGACGCGACGACATCTTCGACCTGACGGTGCCCCTGGCCGGGGGTACGGCCGGCGGTCCGGGCCTGGGGCGAGCCCGGCCGCCGCAAGGTACGCCGGCAGGGGCTGCCGGTCGTCGACAACGACTTCCTGGAGAGATCGGTCTCGGCCTCCACGGCAAGCCCGCCCGGTACGCCGAGCTGCTGCACGACCTGCCGACCGGCCTCAACGAGTGGGCCGTGCATCCCGGCCCGGGCAACGAGGAGCCGCCGGCCATCGATCCCGACGGCCGGCACGTACGCCGGCCCGACTTCGACTTCCTGACGTCGCCCGCGGCCCGCGAACTTCTCCGGAAAGAGGGGATCACGGTGACCGACTACAGGGCCGTCCAGCGGGCCTGGGCCCGGGGTGGAGAGCTCTAGCCTTCGCGACTGCCGTCCCGACTGCCGCCCCGACCGCCGCCCTGACCGCCGCCCTGACCGCCAAGGACCGATCGCCCGGGGGTCCGGATAAAACACATCGGGCGCGAGCAACCCCGAGCGGGCGGCAGCCGTCTTGATCCACAGCAGGCCGGGTCCGCCGCGGATTCGCCGGCGGCCCCGGGTCCCCCCAACGCCAGGGTTCGAGAACCAGGCTGCTATACACCGTGCGTATACACGCTGCGTATAGCTGTCGTCGCGCCACTGCTCTGGCCTCGCACGAAAGGCACCCATGCACAGCAAGGCATTCGCGCCGGAGTACCAAGGCGCCCTGACGGCACTGTCGGTGAACTCCTCCCTTACGGACGTACTGGAGCAGGGCACCCAGCACTTGCGGGCGGCCGAAGCGTCCGGTTCCCAGCAGGAGGTGGCGCGGGCGGGGCTCGCCGTGGCCGAGGCGCATCGCAGGCTGGGCAACATCGAGGAAGCCGATCGGGCGTGGAAGGCCAGCTACCGCGCCGCCCGTTCGGCCGACGACCTCGGAGCCATGGCCTGGGCGCTGTGGAGCGGCGGGACGCTCGCCCGGCAGCGGGGCGCGCTGGCGCTGGCGTTCAGACTGCTGGGACTCGCCGCCGACATGGGCAAGCGGGGCGGGGACGTCGTCGCCCGCGGCTACTCCCTCGCCGGCCTGGCGGAGACCGGCCGCATCCAGGGCGACTACCAGGCCGTGGCCGTACTGCACGAGCAACTGCTCGCCGAGGCACGCAAACGCGGCGAGGCCCGCCACACCGTGTGGGCACTGGAGGGCATCGCGCAGATCCACCGCAATACCGGCTCGTACGACACGGCGCTGGAGATGTTCGAGGAAGCCGCCCAGATAGCCGGGAAGGCCGACGACCGGCGCGGCAGGGCATGGGCGCTGCGCGGCATGGCTGACATCGTTTCTCTCCGGGACGACAATCCGGAACGCGCCCTGGCGCTGCTCGCCGAGGCCGAACTCACGTGCCGCGAGATGAACTTGTCCAGCGCGCTCGCCTACAACCACAAGATGCGCGCCAATGTGCTCTACCGCGCCCGCCGTTACGAGGAAGCCCGCCAGGTGTACGAGCAGGCCCTCGCGGAATTCCGCGCCATGAGCGAGCCGCGGGGCGAAGCGCTGGCGCGCCTCGGGCTCGTCAAGGCACGCGCCCATCTCGGCCGGGACCAGGCGGAGACCGCCGCCGAGCTGGGCGACCTGCGGCGTACGCTCGACCGGATCGGCCTGCGTCACGCCCGGGACATGGTCGACAAGGCCCATGCCGAACTCGGCGTACTCCCCCTGGCGCGTGTGGCGGACGAGGAAGACGGCCGACGATGACTCTGCCGGTAACAGCCCGGGCCACCGCGCCGGAGATCCTCGCCCGCTGCCGCGACCTCGTGCGGCCCGCCCTCACGCAGGCGGTGCAGCGCCTCCATCCCTGGCCGGCCGAGATGGCCGCCTTCTCGCTCGGCTGGAGCGAGGTGGGCGGCAGATTCGTGCCCGGTCCCGACGCCGGTTCGCAGGGCAAGGGCGTGCGCCAGGCCCTCACCGTGCTCTGCGCCGAGGCGGCGGGCGGGTCCGGCGAGGACGCGACGGCCGGCGCGGTGGCCGTCGAGCTGATCCATACGTTCTCGCTGCTGCACGACGACATCATGGACGGCGACGAGACCCGGCGGCAGCGGGCGAGCGTGTGGAAGGAGTACGGCACGGGCCCCGCGGTGCTGGCGGGAGACGCGCTGTTCGCCCTGGCGGTGGAGACGCTGGCCGACGCGCGCAGCGTACACAGCGGGGCAGCGGTGCGGCACTTGTCGGGAACGCTCAACGACCTGGTGCGCGGGCAGGCCGAAGACCTCCTCTTCGAGACCCGGCCCTGGACGGGGCCCGAGGCGGTGTCCCCGCAGGAGTACCGGTCCATGGCCGGTCACAAGACCGGTGCGCTGCTCGGCTGCGCGGCGGGCCTGGGCGCCGTACTGGCCGGGGCGCCCGCACCCACGGTGGAGGTCCTCGCTCGCGCGGGCCGGCATCTCGGGGTGGCTTTCCAGGCCGTGGACGACCTGCTCGGGATATGGGGCGATCCTCGGGTCACGGGGAAGCCGGTCCACAGCGATCTGCGCCGTCTGAAGAAGACGTACCCCGTCCTCGCGGCCGTGTCCACGGACCGTCCGCAGGCCCGGCAGCTCGTCGCGCTCCTCACGTCGGGCAGTCCACTCGACGACACGGGCGCCCGCAGGGCCGCCGAGCTCATCGAAGCCGCCGGTGGGCGCTCCGCCACGCTGGCCGAGGCGCACCACCACCTGGACAGCGCCCGCGACTGCCTGGAGAGCGTCCCGTTGGCCCCGGCCGCGGTCGGTGACATCCTCACGCTCCTGCCGTTCCTCGTCGACCGCAGGATGTGACCTATCAGGGACGCGGGGGGGGGGAGCGACGGGCAGTCAGCCTCGCCCGGGAGCTCGGCTGCTGGGGGTGACCGAGTCCAGTTCCAGCAGCTTGCGCGCCGCCTCGCGAGCCTGGTCCGCCGCGTCGGCGCCGCCGGAGACGGCGGCCGTGGTGATCGCGCCCTGCACCAGCAGGAAGAGCGAGCGGGCCAGCCATTCGGAGTGGCCCGTCCGGGCCACCAGGCCCGCCAGATAGTCCTTCAGGGCGTCGACGTGGTCGCGGGCGGCGGCCGCGACGGCGTCCGACGTGGCGCCCAGCTCCCCGAAGGAGTTGACGAAGGCGCAGCCTCGGAAGTCCGGCTCCTGGAACCACGACCGCAACCAGTCGAAGACCGCCAGGATCTGGTCGCCGCCCGGCCGGCGCGCCTCGACGTGGCTCGCCAATGACTCCCGCAACCGCACGTCGCGCCGCCGCAAGTACGCCTCGACCAGGTGGTCCTTGGAGGGGAAGAGCTGGTAGAGGCGCTTGAGGGACGCCCCTGACGCGTCGCGGATCTCAGCCATGCCGACCGCCTGCAGGCCGCGCCCGTAGAAGAGCGTCTCGGCGGCGTCGAGGATGCGGATCTCTTGTGCCGCGGCTTCCATGCCCACGTCTCCCTTGAAAGAGAATCACTATTCTCCTAGGCTACTGCACACACGGGAGAATGCTCGTTCTCCCATCCGCGAAGGGGAGAGTCATGACCGACAAGAGGCCGCCGTTCCCGCCGTTCACCGCCGAGACCGCCCGGCGGAAGGTCCAGGCGGCCGAAGAGGCGTGGAACAGCCGGGAACCCGAGCGAGTGGCCCTCGCCTACACCGAGGACTCCGAGTGGCGAAACCGCGACACGTTCCTGCGCGGGCGCGCGGAGATCGTGCAGTTCCTGCGGGACAAGTGGGAGCGCGAGCTGGACTACCGCCTGCGCAAGGAGCTGTGGGCCTTTACGGACGACCGGATAGCCGTCCGCTTCGAGTACGAGTGGCACAACGAAGAGGGCCAGTGGTTTCGCAGCTATGGCAACGAGAACTGGGAGTTCGACGACGACGGTCTGATGCGGCGCCGCTACGCCAGCATCAACGACCTCGCCATCCCGGCCGACGAGCGACGCATAGCGCTCTGAACACACCGGGCCCTGCCGGCGCCCCGTGCAGTGCGAGCGCTCCGAGCGCTCGGGCGGCGTACGAACACACCGTCAGCCGGGCCACGTTCCGGTCAGGCGGTGTACGGCGGTGGCGCCTCCGCGGTCGACCGCCGCCTTGACCGCGGCGAAGATCGCACCCTGTACGGCAGCGGCGAGCACGACCTCCTGCCAGCCGCGCTCCTGGTCGGTGGCGTCGGGGGCGTCCTCGTCGTGCCCGATGACCTTCCACACCTGCTTGAAAACCGCACCGGCCAAGGCGCCGCTCAGGGCGCCCAGCAGCATGCCGACCGGCTTGTAGGCGATCTTGGACGCCTTCACCAGCACCTCCCGCTGCGGCGCGTGGCGACGACGATCACCGCGATCGCCGCCAGACCGGCAAGCACGAGCAGATTGCGGTTCGTGTGAGCGCCGCCCTTGGTGTGCGCACCCGGCTCGACGCTCCTGGGGTGCATCTTCCGCCCCAGCACGTGAGCCGTGCCCGACAACTGCTCGTTGGCAGAAGCGGCCTTGTCGTGCACGAGGCCCTTGACCTTCGCCGCCTTCTGCTGTGCCTGCGCCTTTACGTCGGCCTTGGCGGCCAGAGCTTCGACCGTCCGGCCGAGCTCCTCGCGGGTCTTCTCCACCTGCGCCCGCAACTGGTCCGGGGTGGGCGAGGAACCGTCGCCCTTGGCCTTGTCCGTCATCGCCGTGCCCTCTCCTTGATCTCGGCCACGTCGGCCTTGACGCTCCGGATCGCTTGCTCGGGGGTGGCCGGAGTGGCCCGGCCGACCTGCTTCTTGCCCACGAGGGCGAGTACCGCCGCGAGCAGGAGCAGGGCGCCGGTGACGACCAGCGCGGAGAGCCACAACGGCCAGACCAGGTCGAGGGCCACGATCGCGGTGGCCGCGACGGCCTGCAGCGCGACGAAGCCCACGACGCCGGCTCCGCCCAGCAGACCGCCGCCGAGCCCGAACCGTTTGCCCTTCTGCTGCATCTCGGCCTGCGCCAGGTGCAGCTCCTGCCGCATCAGCTGGGAAATCTGCTCCGACGCGTGCTTGACCAGATCGCCCACCGACTCCTCGGCATCTCTGTGGCGCGCTTGGTCCGCTGACATGCTCATCCTCGTGGCCTGCCTTTCCTTGCCGCATCTCGTCCCGCGCCCGCCGTGGCGGTGGCGATGACCTGCCCGCTGGTGGCTGTCATTTCAAGTCGTAGCCCCTACTCCGGGCGCCCGCCAGCCGACACCCGCGCCGCAGAGGACGCGCGGACGATCCGCCCGCCGGCCTCTCCGGCGTAACCTCGTCTCCTCCGCTACAGCAGCAGGCGCAGCATCAGGCGCGGTGCGTGATGCACCAGCAGGGCGCTGCCCACACCGATGGCGGCGCCGGCCGCGACGTCACTGGGGTAGTGCGCCCCCACATGGACGCGCTCCAGGGCCACCAGTACGGCGGGAACCGCTGCCGCCGCCCCCAGCCAGGGCGAGCTGAGGGCCACGGCGACGGTGAACCCAACAGCGGCGGCGGTGTGCCCGGAGGGGAAGGACGAGCTGTCCGGCCGGTCCTGGACGTCGTCGTGCGGGATCATGTCCGCAGATGGCCTGCCCCGCGCGTACAGCTGCTTGCACACCGCGTTCGCGATCACCTGCGCGGAGAGCATGCTGACCACTCCCCCGGCCGCGGCCTTGCGTTCCGGGGCGCCTCCCAGGGCAGCCATGGCAAGGGCCGCGCCCCACCAGAGTTTGGTCCTCTCGGCCACCGACTCCACGGCCGGCAGCACCTGGCGGGCCCACGGCGAGTCCCAGGAGGCGGCCCGTCGGGTGAGCCTGCGGTCGAGGCGGCGAAGGTCGTGGAGCAGCCGCGTCGTGGCCTCTTTCGGATGTGTGAGGCTCACCCCGTCGACACCCCGGCTCAGGCGCCGCTCCGGCACTCAGTCGCCTCCCCTCTGGTCGCCGCCCCTCTGGTCGCCGCCCGTCCGGTCGCCGCCCGTCCGGTCGCCGCCCCTCTGGTCGCTGCCCCTCTGGTCGCTACCCATCTGCTTGCGGTCCTCGTCGGTCCATTTGCGCGTGTCGCGCGGTTCGACGTACGGCTCCTCGTCGCTGGGGTGGCCGCCGACGATGGCGCGCTCGCGAACCAGTTCCGCGTCGAACTCCAGCCCCAGCAGGATCGCCAGGTTCGTGATCCACAGCCACACCAGGAAAACGATCACGCCGGCCAGGGTGCCGTACGTCTTGTTGTACGAAGCGAAGTTCGCCACGTACAGCGCGAATCCCGCCGAGGCGATCAACCAGATCACCAGGGCCAGGAAGCTGCCGGGCGTGACCCACCTGAAGCCGCGTCCCCGCGCGTTCGGCGACGCCCAGTACAGCAGCGCGATCATGATGGTGACCAGCAGGACGAGGACCGGCCACTTCACGATCGACCAGACGTTCAGGGCGGTGTCGCCGATCCCCAGGCTCGTACCCAGCTGCCGGGCGAGGCCGCCGGAGAACACCACGATCAGGGCGCTGACGCACGCCAGGATCATCAGCGCCAGGGTCAGGACCAGCCGCAGCGGCGTGACCTTCCAGACCGGCCGGCCCTCGGGGATGTCATAGACGGCATTCGAGGTACGGATGAACGCGGCCACATAGCCGGACGCCGACCACAACGCACCCAGCAGACCGACGATCGCCAGAATCGACCCCGTACCGCTGCCACTGGCCTGGAGCTGCTCGACCGCCCCGGTGATGACGTCGCGGGCGGAGCCCGGCGTCAGCTTCGCGATGTTGTCCAGGACGGCCTTGGTCGCCGACTCGCCCGCGATGCCCAGGATCGACACGAGTACCAGCAGCGCGGGGAACAGCGCCAGGATCCCGTAGTACGTCAGCGCGGCGGCCCGGTCGGTCAGCTCGTCGTCCTTGAACTCGGCCATCGTGCGCTTCAGCACCGCCCCCCACGACTGCTTGCCCATCTGGGTGGGCTTGTCGGGAGCGTTCCGTTCCACCTCGGGGCCGGGGCCCGCACGACTGCCGGACTCCGCGCCCGCCCCGGCGTCCGCCGGCCTGGGTTCGTGCCCGTGCTCGTCGTCTCCATGCTCTTGCTGCCACTTCGATGCCATGACCTACGAGTAACCGCAATGCCAGGGTTTCGCATGTGGAGGCGGCCATGAATTCGGACGATTTCATTCTGGTCTTCTGCGCCATTGGGGTGTTATCTCGCGACGCAGCCGGTCAGCGCGGCGTGTGGGCGACCGACGGCGTGAGAAGGGTTGGGCGGCCTCACTCGCCGTACAGGACCCCTCGGGCGCCCGCCCGGCCCGGCTTGGTCAGCTCCGGGCGCGCGAATCCGGGCAGGGTCGAAAGCGGCCCGTTTCGCCGTCGAGGTGCTTTCGCTCGTCGAAGGCGTACAGCACCTGCGGCTCCTGCCACTCGATGAAGCTGTCGGTCAACGTCGCGCCGAGCGCTTCGAGCAGGCGCCGGGAAGCGGCGTTGGCCTCCTGGGTCACCGCGACCACGCCCGCGGGGCCGTCGGGCACCGCTACTGAGGCCCAGCCGACGGCGGCTGCCACCGCTTCGCGGGCATAGCCGCGGCCCCAGTACTCCGGCAGGAACTGGTACGAGACCTCCGTACGGCCGTCCCGGGCGCCTGGCTCCACCGTCACCAGCCCGACGACCGCGCCCCCGTCCTGCCCCACGACGCTGAACGCTCCCGGAGCGCCGACACATGCTTCCCCACGCCTGCGCACCGTCTGCTCGGCCACCGGGCCGCCGAGGTAGCGGCGTACTGCGGGGTGCGTCCACAGGCGCGCGATCTCCGGCACGTCCGAAGACTCGATGGGGCGCAGGGTGAGCCTCGAAGTGGTGAGAGAGGCCGGCCACCAGGCGGCAGCGGAGACAGGAGACATGTAAGCGATCATGGCAAACAGGCCTCTTGCCAAGGGGATAGCATGGAAATCTTCTTTGACTTCGTCCGTTTCCCCACGCAATGATCCGGGTATGTCACGCACCTTTGACGAACTCGTATCCGAAGCCGAGGCCGTCTCGGTGGACGGCTGGGACTTCTCCTGGCTCGAGGGCCGGGCCACCGAACAGCGCCCCTCGTGGGGTTACCAGCGCACGATGAGCGAGCACTTGGCCCGTGCGTCCGCCGCTCTCGACATCCAGACCGGCGGAGGGGAAGTCCTCGCCGGAGCGCCGAAGCTGCCGCCGACAATGGTGGCCACCGAGTCCTGGCCGCCCAACGTCGCCAAGGCGACGCGGCTGTTGCACCCGCTCGGCGCCATTGTGGTCGCGGACTCGGACGAACCGCCGCTGCCGTTCGCGGACGGCGCCTTCGACCTCGTGACGAGCCGTCATCCCGCGACGGTGTGGTGGGAGGAGATCGCCCGCGTACTCCAGGGCGGCGGCACATACCTCGCCCAGCACGTCGGCCATTCCAGCGTCTTCGAGGTCGTCGAGTACTTCCTCGGTCCGCAGCCGGGAGAAGTCCGCCGCGGCCGGCACCCCGACGACGCACGCCGGGAGGCCGTAGCGGTCGGCCTGGAGGTCGCCGACCTGCGGTTCGAGCGGCTGCGGATCGAGTTCTTCGACATCGGCGCGGTGATCTACTTCCTGCGGAAGGTGATCTGGATGGTCCCCGGTTTCACCGTCGGCCAGTACCGCGACCGGCTGCGGGAACTGCACGACCGGATCGAGAGCGAGGGACCGTTCGTGGCCCACTCGACCCGCTTCCTCATCGAGGCCCGCAAGCCTGTCTGAAGCGCACTGGCCTTCCCAGCAAGAGCTTTCACACGGGTCGCGTGACGCTGTGCCGCTACCTGCCGAACACCCCGGCGCTGTAGAGGAAGAGGGCGACCACGCCCACCACACACACCAGGACCACCCATGAGGTGAAGCTCGTGTGTCTCCCCCGTCGGCGCGGCTCGCCCGACCGTCTGAACCGGCCGGACCGACGGGAGGCCTCGGAGCGGCCCACGCCCCTGGAGTGGCCGAAGCGCTTGGAGCGGTCGGCGCCTGACGGGCCCGGCGCGCGCGGCGCCGCGTCCACCGCCGCCTCGGCGAGCAGCCGGCGGCAGGTCGCGGCGAGTTGGGCCGTCCCGGCGTCGAGCGGCACTATCGCCTCCGAACGTGCCGGGGCCGTGGTGCCGCCGTCGAGGATGCGGCCGGCGCGGACGAGGACCTCGCCGCGGCCGCCCGCCGGAGCGAGACTGATCCAGCGCTGCACGTGCTCGCCCCTGATGACGACGCCCCCGGCGCGGTCCCGGTACACGGTGTGCTCCCGCCACAGCACTTCGGCCAACTCACTCGCTGTGTCCCTCAGTTGCCCACTCATGCGTCCCCCTCGCCGTAAGGCCCGTCAACCAAACAACGCACTCTAGCGGCAGGTACACACCAACTGCGCCCGGGGGCCAGTGCACGGCCAGCAGCGAGTTCTCGCGTTCAGCTCTCCCCCCACTGGGGCCGGGCGCCCGGCCCCAGTGGGTCGCCCCGCCGCCGTCTCTCCAGCCATCGGACGAGAGCCCAAGCTCCGACCTGGCTGACGGTCTCGGGCCTCCGATATTTCCTGGCCGTCATGACGGCGCCTGATCGCGGGGCACCTTCCTGCGGCGCAGCCATGCGCGCAGGCCCCGGGACGTTTCCGGGAGAGGAGGAGGGAGAGGGCGGTTGGTCTCCGGGCGCGGTGCGGCGCGGTGCTCACGCGCCTCGTCCAGGAGCAGCGCGAGACTCACCCGTTGCCAGAGGATTTCGTCCGGGTCGTCGGCAAGCAGCAGCCGGTCCATGGCTTCACGCGCGGCGGGTGATTCGCCGTGGCGTTCCACGAGTCCCGGGCGGAGCTTGTTGAGGTACGCCCGCTCGTAGGGGTCGTCGACGACCTCCGCGAGCTGGACGGGGTCGAGCACGGAACTGGTGATCGCCGCCTGCTCCCAGGGGTCTTCCGTCTGGCGCGTCAGCAGGCTCAGGCGTCGGCTCCGCCAGTTGCGGGCCCTGCGGTCCTCCCCCGCGTCGAGCACCGCACGCATCTCGTGCGGGGACCTGCCGGTGAGGAGACCGGGCCGACGGGTGGCCAACTCCTGCAGTTCTTCGGCGAGATAGAGCCAGACAACCGCCCGGTAGCGGTTCAGGTAGAACTTGACGGGAGTGATGTATCCGGCGCGGGCCAGCTTGCCGAACCGGGTGGGGCTGATCTCCATCAGCTGCGAGCCCTCGGTGGTGCCTACGGTCCGTACTCGCTCACGCAGCGTTTCCCGATTCCGGTCGGCTGCCCGGAGCCTGTCGACCTCCTCGCGAGCGACCCGGCGGTGGCTGCCGTCAACGTCAGCCGTCGCTCGGATGTACCCCAGCAGGACGGCAAGGTCGAACTCGCTCCGCTTCAGGCCGAGTTCCTGCAAAGTCCGGGCTACGGACAGCGGCTTGCCTGCCTGTGCGGCGCCGACGGTGCGGTGTGCTTCCTGTACGGCCATGATCGTCTCCCCGTGAGATCCGAATACTCTCGGTGACGACCGTAGCCTGGACGGCGCGTTGCCCGCCCGGCCTGTGGACAACTCCCGGCCGGGCGAGTACGCGCAGGTCAGAAATCGGTTCCGGAAGCGAGTCCCGGCTGCCTCGCGGCAACACCGAGGTGCTCGCCGACGCGGTTGACGAGCAGCGTCATCTCGTACGCGACCTGCCCGATGTCCGCTTCAGCGCCGCTCAGTACGCACAGGCAACTGCCGTCGCCCGCCGCGGTGACGAACAGAACCCCCTCGTCGAACTCGACCATCGTCTGGCGGACCTTTCCGGCGCGGAAATGCCGGCCCGACCCTTTGGCCAGGCTGTGCAGTCCCGACGACACCGCTGCCAGGTGCTCGGCGTCCTCCCGGGCCAGGCCCGTACTCGCCCCGGTCACCAGGCCGTCGTTGGACAGCACCAGCGCGTGCCGCACGTGCTCGACCCGGTTGGTCAGGTCGTCCAGAAGCCAGTCGAGTCCTTTGTCCAACGCCATGTTGCGGCCTCCCCGTCAATTTGTTCCCCGTTGCCCTGATCGATGACAAGACTTCCCCACTGCGGTCATCGCGGCAAGCACGTGTTTCCACCGGTGCTGCAGGGAGTGGTGAGGCGCCAGGAGCAGGGGGAGGTTCAGCCGACAGTGTCGAGCAGCCGGGCGGTGTGCATCCTTCCCGCGTACTCGACGAGGCGTACCAGAACCTCCTTCCCCGAATCGCGGTCCCTCGCGTCGCACAGCACTACAGGTGTCCCCCGGTCCAGATCGAGGGCGCGTGACACGTCGTGCGCGCCGTAGGCCCGTGACCCGGCGAAGCAGTTGACCGCCACGACGAAGGGGATGTGACGGTGTTCGAAGTAGTCCACGGCCGGAAAGCAGTCCTCCAGGCGGCGGGTGTCCGCCAGAACGACGGCGCCCAGAGCGCCCTGGGACAGTTCGTCCCAGAGGAACCAGAACCGGTCCTGTCCCGGCGTACCGAAGAGATACAGCGAGAGTCCGGAGCGGATGGTGATGCGCCCGAAGTCCATGGCGACGGTCGTGGTGGTCTTCTGGCCGACGCCTCCGGTGTCGTCGACCGCCTGACCGGCCTCGCTGAGCTGTTCCTCGGTGCGCAGCGGCCGGATCTCACTGACGGCGCCGACGAGGGTGGTCTTGCCGACCCCGAAGCCGCCGGCGATCAGAATCTTCAACGCGAGGGCGGCCGTCTGACCGGCCTTGTCGTCAGAGTGCTCGGAGCCCATGGATCACTTCTCTCAGGAGGACTGTCAGCTCAGCCTTGGTGCATCCCCACAGCGGCGAAGCGGCGGAGGTGTAAAGGGAGTCGGGGCTGGTAGGGGCTGTCATGACTGGGTCGCGGTTGTCGCGCCGGCCGGGGCTAGAGCGCTCTCAGGCCTTCGATCACCTCCTTCAGAATCCGCTCGTCGGGCAGTTGCGCGGGCGGTACCGGCCGGCTGACCTTGACGTAACCGGATTCGAGGAGGTCGCCGAGGAGCACGCGCACCACGCCGACCGGCAGATCGGCGCCGGCCGACAGTTCCGCGACGGACTGGGTCTCCAGGCGGCACAGCGCCACCAGGGCGCGGTGTTCGGGGCCGAGCAGCGACTCCTCGGCGCTGCCCGGCGCGTTCTCGGCGAGGTCGACGAGCGCGATGAAGTCCAACCGGGCCCCACTGGGGCCCGGTTCGGTCCTGCCGCCGGTCATCGCGTACGGGCGTACCAGGGGGCCCGCTTCGGCGTCGTACCAGTGGCTGCCCTGATGGGTGGGGTCGGTGTCCCTGTCCTCGGTCATGTGCGGTGCCCGCCTTCTCTGCGGTCGTACGGTCAGCCCGCGGCCGGGGGCTGCGCGGTGAGGCGCGGTGGCGTGTAAAGGTGCTCGCCGACCCGCTTGACCAGCCGGGCCATCTCGTAGGCGATAAGACCGATGTCGGCCGTGGCGGAGCTCAGCACGGCGAGGCAGGAGCCGTCGCCGGCCGCAGCGACGAACAGGAGGCCGTCGTCCATCTCCACGAGCGTCTGGCGTACGTCACCCACGCGGAAGTGACGCCCTGCCCCCTTGGCGAGACTGTGAAAGCCGGATGCCACTGCCGCCAGGTGTTCGGCGTCCTCGCGGTTCAGCGCGCTCGAGGCGCCGACGGCCAGGCCGTCGTTCGACAGCACGACCGCGTGCCGCACTTCGCTCACCCTGGTCACCAGATCGTCAAGCAGCCAGTCGAGTTCGCCGGAACCGTGAGCGGTGCCGGTCGTCCTCTCGTGCTCGATCATGCGTGGTCTCCTTCTCTGCCGCGGGTCCACCCGCTGCGGTAGGCCGTCATTCGGTCCCGTGCCTGTTCCGGGGTGCGTCCCTGTGAGACGTCCTCGGAGGAGGGGCCCGCCGAGGGGGGATCGGGCGGCGCGGGTGCTTCGCGCAGTTGCGGGACGAGGCTCGCCTGCCGGACCCTTCGCGGGAGGCCGCCTTCGTCGTTCCCGGGACCGTCCGGTCGCGTCGTGCGGCTGTGCAGGCGCAGAGCGGTCACTCCCGCCGGCTGGCGCGGTTCCTGTTCCGTCGGCGGCGGCTGCACGGCGAGGGCCGGGCGCGGCCCCTGTCCGGTGAGGGCGGGGCCGTTCGTACGGGAAGGGCGCGGGCCGTGTGCGAGAGCCGGCCCGGGCCGTGGCGCCCTCTCGTCGTTCTGCGGAACGCCGTCCTGCCGTTCCGCGCGAACCGAGGCCCGCTGCGCCTGCGTGCCTTCCCCCTGGGTGACTGCGCTCTGCAGCAGCGCGATCGGCAGGAGCACGACGGCCGTTGTTCCCCCGTACGGCGAGGTGCGCAAGTGGACCTTGATGTCGTGCCGGGAGGAGAGCCGGCTGACGACAAAGAGGCCGAGCCTGTCGCTGTCGAAGAGGTCGAGCGCTTCCGACTGTTCGATCCTGCGGTTCGCCTCGGACAGGGTCTCCTTCCCCATGCCGAGTCCGCGGTCCTCGATCTCCAGGGCGTAACCGTTGCCCACGGGTTCTCCGGTGACGCGCACCTTGGTGTGCGGCGGAGAGAACTGGGCGGCGTTCTCGACGAGTTCGGCAAGGAGGTGTGTGAGGTCGGCGACGGCCGTTCCCGCGACGGCCGCCTCGGGAAGCTGGCGTACCTCCACGCGCGCGTAGTCCTCGATTTCGGATACGGCGGCGCGCACGACGTTGGTGAGCGGGACGGGCATGCGCCAGGCACGTCCGGGAGCTGCTCCGGACAGGATGATCAGGCTCTCGGCGTGCCTGCGCATCCGGGTGGTGAGGTGGTCCAGGCGGAAGAGGTCGCCGAGTTCGCCCGGGTCGTCCGCACGGCGTTCCATGCTGTCGAGCAGGTTGAGCTGGCGGTGGACGAGGACCTGGCTGCGCCTGGCGAGGTTGACGAAGATCCCCGATACGCCGCTGGCGAGTTCGGCACGTTCCACGGCGGCGCTGACGGCAGCGCGGTGCACGGTGGCGAGGGCTTCGCCGACCTGGCCGATCTCGTCGTCGGGGTGTGGTCCCTGGGGCGCTTCCTTCTGGATGTCGATCTCTTCGCCGGCGCGGAGCCTGTCCATGGCGTGGGGCAGTTTGCGCCGCGCGATCTCCAGGGCCCCGTTGCGCAGGCTCGTGAGTTCGACGACGAGACGACGGCCGATGTGTACGGAGATGACCAGAGAGGCCGCCACAGCCGCGAGTCCCAGGAGCACGGCCGCTCCCGCGGGTGTGAGCACACCGCTGGCGAGTGGGCCGTCGCGGCCTGCCGCGTCCCTGTCGGACTGGGCCCCGATGGCGCGCACGGAGCGCTGGACAGTGGTGTGGGCGGCTTCCCAGGTGGCTGCGGGAACGGCCTGAGCGGCCTTGCGGCCGGGCGGCGCGGCGCCCACCTTTTCCTCGGCGACGAGTACCTCGTTGTACGCGCTCCCCCTTGTGAGCGCGCGCCAGGCTTCGCGCTCGCTGTGCGGCAGGTCGGCGACGGCGGATTCGGTCAGGTTCCTGCGGGTCTCCGCCGCTCCGGTGAACTGGCGCTGGCGCCGCGCGTCGAAGGTGCGGGTGAGCTGCGCGGAGGAGAGCAACGCGTCCTCGCGTGCGAGCATTTCGCCCGCCCGCGCGAACTCGAGCAGTACGCGCGCGTCGGAACCGTGCCGGGTGTCGTTGACGCCGGTGAGTGCACCCGTGACGCCGAACGCGTCCTGAATGGTCCGTGTGTACTGCTCATAGGTCGTGTCCCAGTCGGCGGTGCGGTCGAGGACCCGGGTACGCAGGGCGCTGAGCCGTTCCGTGCCGGACATGAAGGTGCCGAGTCTGGTCGCGACCGCGTCCGGGAGGTCCGCGCCGTCGGCCACGGTGTGTCCCTCGTCGAGGCGGAGTGCGTCCGCCGCATGGTCGGTGCGCTTGGCCTGCTGTTCCAGCGCGTCCGCTCGGTCGTCGTCCGGCGACGCGAGGTAGCGGACCGCGGCGCGGCGTTCGGCCTGGAGTTCGGCGACGGTGGTGGCGACAGGTATACGTACCTCTTCGTCGGCGCGTAGGAGCTGCTGCTGTCCGGCTACGTCCTGTGCTGTCGTGACGGTGGCGAAGGCCCACAGAGCGAGCAGGGAGACGACGGGCACCATCAGCAACGAGACGATCTTCGCTCGCACCGTTCTGGGGCGCAGCCGAAAGCGCTCCCGGGGGGCCGCCGCAGGGCGTGCCCGGGTGTCGGTGCCGCCGCCGGTCGCGCCGGTCTTCTCGTCGGCGGGGGGACCTGCGTGCGCCCGCCGTCCACGCGCCGGGGGCGCGGACCGGGATGGTGTCTCGGCGCCCGGTGTCCTGCGGGGTTTGCGCATGGCCTCCTCGTTCCGGATACAGGTCTGCTGCGTGAGTGGTGCGGGTGCGGCGGGAGCCGGCGCCGTTCTCGGGAACAGCCGGCGCCGTTCTAGGGAACGGCCGTTTCGGACAGCCGCTCCGCGGAGGCGTAGGCGGCACGCTCGCGTGCTGTGGGCGAGAGCGCGACGAAGGCCGCGGTGAGGAAGAGGTACGAGCCGAGGCCCACGGCGAGAGGAAAGACGAACTGCATGGCCGTGGCTCCGGGGAGGTCCCGGCCCGAGGGGCTGACCTGCACGCTGACAGCGGCCATTCCCGTGTAGTGCATGCTGCTGACCGCCGCTCCCATGACGAGAGAGGCGACGGCGACCGCGACCGGCGACTTGATGTTCAGGGCTGCCCACAGGGCGGCGGTCGCGGCGACGACCGCGATGACGACGGACAGACCGACGAGCAGCGGGTCGTAGGAGACGGAGCCGTTGAGGCGCAGTGCGGCCATGCCGAGGTAGTGCATGCTCGCCACGCCCAGCCCCGTGGTGAGGCCTCCGAGGAGCAGCGCCCTGGTGCGGTCGCGGCCGTAGCCGACGGCGAACACTCCCGCCCCGACGACGAGCATCGCCACGATCAGGCTGAGAACGGTCAGGGGAACGTTGTAGTGGATCTCGGTGCCGGTGACGCCGAAGCCGAGCATCGCGACGAAGTGCATCGTCCAGATGCCGGTGCCGATGGCGGACGCGGCGGTGATGAGCCAGTTGCGGCGGGAGCGTCCGCTCGCTCCCAGCGCTCGTACGGTGCAGCGCAGAGCGAGGGCGGCGCCGACGACGGCCATCGCGTACGACAGCACGGGTGTCAGCCAGCCGAAGGTGGCGTGGTCCAGGTGTCCCATGGCCCAGGGACGCTAGTCCCGAAAGGGGCGCACACTGGGAGCGCAGTTCGAAAGCTGCCCGAATATGACAGAGATACGTTCCCGAACGACCGGCCCGCGCTCGAACATGCGCACCGCACCTGCGTTGGAGTCGCAGAAGTTCCGAAGATCTGGGGGACGATGTGCGTATGGCCAATGACCACACGCACGTTCAGGAGTTCTTCACGGCTCGGGCCGCGGACTGGGACGCACGTTTCCCGGACGACGGACCGGCCTACGCCGCCGCGGTGGCCGACGTAGGGCTCCGGCCGGGCGACGCCGTGCTGGACGCGGGCTGCGGCACAGGGCGGCCGCTGCCGTTCCTGCGTGAGGCCGTAGGGCCCTCAGGAACGGTGCTCGGCGCCGACGTGACGCCTGCGATGCTCGAGGCGGCCGTGCACGCGGGCCGGGACCGCGACGCGCAGCTGCTGATCGCCGATGTCGAACGGCTGCCGGTACGGACGGGCACCCTGGACGCCGTCTTCGCGGCCGGGCTGATCGCGCATCTACCCCGGCCCGCGGAGAACCTGCGGGAGCTGGCCAGGGCGGTGCGGCCCGGCGGTCTGCTGGCGCTGTTCCATCCCGTCGGCCGTGCGGCCCTCGCGGCTCGCCAGGGCCGGCAGATCACCCCGGACGACTTGCGGGCCGAGCCCGTCCTCCGGCCGTTGCTGGCGGGTTCCGGGTGGCGGATGACGTCGTACACCGACGAGGACGACCGCTTCCTCGCGCTGGCCGTCCGCCAGGGCTGAGCCGGGAACCGTGCCGCCCTGGCAGGGGCCTCACTCCGCGGCGGCCGACGAGCCCTCGATGTGCGGCACGGGGCAGCCGCCCCTGCCGGGCGTCGGGAACGTCCCCAGGTTCGCGACCGTGTAGCCGCTGGGATAGCCCTTGATCTCGGGGTTCTGCCGGGCGTAGTGCGGAGTGCGGCGAGGCGGCAGCAGGCGTACGGCGCGGGCGCGCAGGCGCAGGGCGCCCCGGACCGCCGCTCGGGCGGCGGGCGCGGGGGTCTTGTAGCGGAAGGCCCGCAGGAGCGCGTCGTCGAGCAGTGCGAGGCTGGCGCCGCGCACCACCGGCGCGAGGGGGCGCGGATACCAGGACGCCATGAGCGCGAGCGTGGCGTCCGAGACCTTGCGCGCTCCCTCGTCCCAGCCGAAGCGCTCTGTCTCATACGTGTCGAGGCAGCGCTCGAACTCCTCGAAGGACTGCGGAATGTCCTTGATGCCCATGTGCTTGCCGAGCATGCGGTAGTACGCGGCGGAGGCCCTGAGTTCATGGTCGGACAGCCGTCGCCAGCCGTAGGAGTCGATCCAGCGCTTCGGCATGACGACGAACGTGCACAGCACATAGCGCATGTCGCCGTTGCTGATGTCGTAGCTGCGGTGCATCTGGTTGATGCGGCGGATGGCGGTGCGGCCGTCCTCGGAGTCGAAGCCGTGCTCCACGACGGTGTCCAGGAGCAGCGCGGTGTCGTCGTAGCGCTTCTGGGAACGGTCGGTCAGCTCTGCCGTCTCGGCCAGCAGGCGGCCGATGCCGGGCACCGCGTAGGTGCGGTAGAGAGCCAGCTCCAAAGCACGTGTGTAGTCCCAGGGAAACTCGTACGTCGATGTGAGCCGGTAGATCGTCAGGAAGTCCTTGTCCGGATCGAGCCGCTGGATCTCCTTCAGCCGGTCGTAACGCTTCAACGCACCGTCCCCCTTCTGTCGCCGGGTGTCCAACTCTACGTTGGGAGTGCACACATGGAGGATCCGTGATCGCACCACTCAGAGGGAAGGAGGTCCGCATGTTCGACGGCACTTGGGACAGATTCCGGAAGCTCTTCGGACCGCGTCCCGGCGAGGCGGCAGCGGTGCGCGCCGCGCCGCGGGCTCACTCGCGAACGCGTCAGCACAACATCTTCGAGGCCGCCGCGGAATACGTGTCCGCGTGCGCGGAAGGAGACGAGCCGCGTATCGACGAGGCGGCCGACTGGGTCTCGCCGGAGGCGCTCTCCTTCGGTGTCAACGAACTGGCCTGCCGGGCGGTCATCGCGCTCGCGCGCGAGCGCGGCGAGTCACCGCACAGCGTGGCACGGTCGCTCCTCGGTCTCCCGGCCGCCTGACGCGGGATCTTTCCGTTGGCCCGTGGACCTCGACGACGGGGTTACTCACTGGTTAGGGTGCGCCGACGACCGATCCGAAGGAGGGTGCCGTGACCGGGCCGGACACCGACACCGCCGAGAGTGCCGAGGACGCCGAGGACGCACTGTTCGTGCTGACCGCGGTGCTGCTCACGCCCGCGCAGTTCCCGAGCGTCCTCGGCGACGACTACCCGCAGGCCTGTGCGGCGCTCGGTCTCGAGCCGTACGCCGACGGGTACGGCCTGGTCCTCGGCCAGGACGGCACGGGCGCGCGCTGGACCGTGGTGATCGACGACGTGTCGCTGGTGGCCGTGGCTATCGCGTCCTGGGACTGCGGCATGGAGTACGACCTGTCGCCCGACGAGCGGACAGTCGTCGCCGGGCTGCCGGGCTGGCCGCTCCCGCTCGCGGTGGCCGCTCCCGGCATACCGGACCCGCACGACCCCGTTCCCGGGAACGGAGCGGACGGCGAGAGCGGGCCGGCCCCTCTCGCGCCGCCGGACACCGACACCTGGGGGCCCGCCCAGCGGCGGCTCGGCGCCGACGAGATAGCGCTCCAGTGGGCGGCATGGCGCGAGCAGATCGACGACGAGGAGACGTTCGTGGCTCCCGGGGACAGTCCGCACTCCGGTGTGCGGCGTGTCATCGAGGAGCTGCACGGCTACGTGGCCGCCCCGCCGCCTCCGGGGCGGGTGCGCTCGACGTTCGCGTCCGGCGAGGCCCGCACGCTGCGGGCCGACGGTCCGGGCTGGTCCGTCGTCGCCAGGACCGACGACATCGCCTTTGTGCTGCTGGACGACGAGCCGGGCGAGATTCTTCCGGTCGGCCGGGGCCCCGAACTCCCCGGTCTGTTGGAGGCGCTCGACAATATCGCTGTACGGCCTGCCTGACGGCAGCGGCCCTGCCAGGGGGTACGCGTCCCCGGGATCGGCGAGGAGCGCTTCCACGGACGTGTCGGGGCCCGGTCCTGCGGCAATCCTCGTGTTCACAGCGAACCGATCCGCGGGACCGCGCCTTTCGTGGACGGCACCCATGGTCGCGCCCCGCGCCGTGTGGGCCGGGCCCATGGGCGTACCCGGCAATGCGACAGCACGATGTGGCGCTGCGCCCCTCTTCCCGCAGCGAACACGGAGGCTTTCCATGCGCCCGTCCAGAGGCGTCCCGCTCGTCGCCGCACTTCTCATGGTGCTGACCACTGTCGGCTCGGCCGGCGCCGCGCCCCGTGCTCCCGCGGCCGGTCCCTGCGCGCGGCAAGACCGCCCGGCCGTGCCGGGGGCCGAACATCAGCGTGTCGCCTGTCTGCCCGACTTGACCACCGCGGGACTGGCCGGTACGGCGTACACGGACATCGCCGACCAGGCGGGGCTGTCCGCGAAGGGCACGACGAACCCCTCCGGTGTGCCGGGCACGCAGATCGACGGCTACTTCCCCGACGATTCGCGCTTCAACGCCACCCACGGGTGGCGGCACGACGCCCAGTTCGTCATCCGGATGCCCGATCGCTGGAACGGCGGTCTGGTCGTCACCGGTGCGCCCGGTACGCGCAGGCAGTACGCGACCGACGCCCTCATCTCCGACCAGGTACTGGCTCAGGGCTATGCGTACGCGGCTACCGACAAGGGAAACAGCGGCCCCGACTTCTTCAAGGACGGCAAGCGGCCCGGCGACGCGGTGGCGGAGTGGAACCGGCGCACCACGGAGCTGACGCGCGCGGCACGCAGAACCGTCGCGCGGTGGTACGGGCACGCGCCCCTGCGTACGTACATGACGGGCATCTCCAACGGCGGCTATCTGACCCGCTGGCAGCTGGAGAACCATCCCGAGCTCTACGACGGCGGGGTGGACTGGGAGGGCGCCCTCTGGACCGCCGACGGAGGTGGTCTCCTCGGCTCCCTGCCAGTCACCGTGGCCCGGAGCCTCGGCCGGGCGCAGGACGAGGATCTCCTGAAGGCCGGCTTCGCGCCGGGTTCACGGTTCTTGTGGCCATACCACGAGAAGGCGTACTGGGGACTGACGCAGAAGATCTACCGGGCGGAGTTCGATCCGTCGTACGACCCGGCGTGCCCCGGATCCTCGGCCGGTGCGACGCTGCCCGAGATCCTCGCGCCCTGTACGTCGGACGCGCAGTACGACTACGCCGCGCGCCCGGAATCCGTACACCGCGCGGTGGGGCGGGTCTCGCTCACCGGGCGGATCGGCAGGCCGCTGATCACGCTGCACGGTGACCTGGACACGCTGCTGCCCATCGCCACCGACTCCGATGTGTACGAGCGGATGGTGACCGCACGGGGCCGCTCGGGACTGCACCGCTATTACACCGTCGAGGGCGGCACTCATGTGGACTCGCTCTACGACGCGTATCCGGACCGGCTGCGGCCGGTGCTGCCCTGCTACCGCTCGGCGTTCACCGCGCTCGTGGCGTGGGTGGAGGACGGCAGCGCGCCGCCCGCGGACCGGACGATCGCCAGGCCCACGGGCGGTGAGGATGTGGTCAACGCCTGCGCACTGAGCTGAGCGAGGGGCTCAGACGCGCTCCAGAGGGCGGTGCGGTTCCGCGGGCAGGACGGCTTCGATCCGGTCGCCGGGCCGCACCACGCCACCCACCCTGACAACGCTCATGATCCCGGCCTTGCGCACGATGTTGCCCGCCTCGTCCCGGCCGACGACCCGCTTCAGCAGACCGTCCTGGAAGGCGTCGATCTGCAGACACGGGTTGCGCAGGCCGGTGACCTCGACGACCGCCTCCTCACCGAGGTGGAGCAGGGTGCCTTCCGGGAGGCCGAGCAGGTCGACTCCGCTGGTGGTGACGTTCTCGCCGAGCTGGCCCGGCCCGACGGTGAAGCCCTCCTGGAGCAGCTCGCCGAACAGCTCGCCGTGTATGAGGTGCACCTGGCGCAGGTTCGGCTGGGAGGGGTCCTGCGCGACCCGGGAACGGTGCTTGACGGTCGTCCCGGCGTGCACATCGCCTTTTACGCCGAGACCGGCCAGCAGCGTGATGCTGTCGCGGTTCGGCTTGGTGAACGCATACTCGCCGTTGCTGCTGACCGCCGTGACTGTGCCGCCCATCGTGCGGAACCCCCCTCTTCCGTGCCGGTACTTGATCGTCACGAGACCCTGTCCCGGCAGGGTTTCCGACAGGCTCAGCGGCCGATCTGCTTGCGGGAGATGCCGCGCAGCCTGCGGCGCTGGGAGTTGTCCAGCATCAGGTACGCCGCGACCGGCACACCGATCATGATCAGCAGGCCGGGCCAGAAGCCGACCAGCCAGATCAGGGCGATCCCCACCACCACGCCACCGGCGGCGACCTTCGCGCTCTTCGACATCTTCGACGCCTCCTTCGCGGCTGTTGCCGCTTCATGCTCCGGTAACGTGCGCGCCCGCGCCACAGTTCCGCAGCGCGAATCGCGTTAGACCGGCATGCTCCGCCCGGTGCCGTCGCTCTTGTCGGCTGTCCTGAGCGGTGCGCCGACGTGGTGCATGTGCGCCAGCGCCTGCCGGTACGAGTCGATCAGCCCGGTCTCGGCGTACGACACGCCCAGCGCCTCGCAGTGCGCACGTACCAGCGGCTGGACGAGCCGCAGGTTCGGACGCGCCATGCTCGGGAAGAGGTGGTGCTCTATCTGGTAGTTCAGACCGCCGAGGAACCAGTCGGTGAGTATCCCGCCGCGCACGTTGCGTGAGGTCACGACCTGCCGCCGCAGGTGGCCCCAGCGCTCGCCGTCGGGGTCGGGCATTTCCATCCCCTTGTGGTTGGGCGCGAACGCCATGCCCAGGTGGAGGCCGAACAGCGCGTGGTGCACCAGCGCGAACACGACCGCCTTGCCCGGCGACATGACCGCCAGCAGGAGCGCGAAGTACCCGACGAGGTGGGCGACGAGCAACGAGCCTTCCAGTACGCGTTCACGCGCCGGCTGGCGTCGCAGGTACTGGAAACCGTAGATCTTCAGGGCGATGCCTTCGAGCAGCAGCATGGGGAGGAAGAGGCGCGCCTGGTTGCGGGTCAGCCAGCGGGCGAATCCTTCGCGCTGTTCGGCCTGCTTCTGCGTCCAGACCAGTGCCCCGACGCCGACGTCGGGGTCCTTGTCTATGTGGTTGGGGTTCGCGTGGTGACGTACGTGCTTGTCGTTCCACCATGCCTGGTTCATACCGAGCAGCAGATTGCTGTGGACGAGGCTGATCACCAGGCTCACCCTGCGGTTGCCGGTTATCTGCGCGTGTCCCGCGTCGTGCCCGACGAAGGCGGTACGGGCCCACAGCACGGTGAGCGGCAGGGCGAGGGGAAGCGTCCACCACGAGTCACCGATGAGCAGAAGACCGGCGACGACAGCGGCCATCGCGAGCAGATTGACCGCGATGCCCAGCGCGTACCAGCTGACTCGTCGCTCCAGGAGCCCCTGCTCCCTCGCGGTTCGAAGGAGCGGGGCGAAATCGCTCCCCGAGGTGCCTGTCGTGGGTTCCGCGACAGTGGCGGCCTGGGGCATGGGGGTCTCCGGTCTGTTGGACCTAGCTCTGAGCTCATGAAACTACGCACCAAGACCCTTGATGACCATGGTGTCAGCACCCGGGTTTCGGTGGTGCCTCCCCCAGGTCGCCACGGTGGGGCTGGGTGCACCTCCGCTGCCGGATGCTGTACCCTCGGCGACTTCGAACGCCAAGTAGTCAAATTTGAGGAATTCGGCATCGCTGTGCACCGGCCTCTTGCTGCAACGCTCTCCGAGATCTCCGAACTCACCCAGTGCTCCGCTGCCTTCCTGCCTGCTGATCCGGCACGCACCGGCTCGGTGGCCTTCTGGCGTACCGACGGAAACGGGCCCCCCTTTGCTCCTGGCACGGTCGAGGAGCTGACCGTCGTCACGGACGGCGCCACGGCGCACACCGTGCGGGCCGCTGTGCTGCCGGTACGGGACGCGCTGCCGGTCCTGACCAGGGCGCGTGCGTCCGCGGACGCCGACCCCGCCGGCGCCTTCTGGGGCGCCGCCGCGCTCGTCGCGCTGCAGCTCGCCGCTCGCGGGCTGCTCCTGCCGGGCTTGAGCGCAACCGATCACGACGCCTGGCGGGCCGGACCGCTCACCGCCGAGGACCAGGAACGCGTACGCGCTCTGGCGGCCTCGATGCCGCCCGGCGCGCACGCCGTACCCCTCGATGCCACGGAACGGCCGCTGAGGCTGCCCGCTCCCGAGCGGCTCCTGCGCTCGTTCCTCGACGCGGTCGCGGACGGGCTGCCCCGTACGCCCGCCGCCAAGTCGGCAGTCTCCGGGGCCGCGTACGCCGCCGTCGAGCCGCAGCGGCTTCCCGAGCAGCGCGCCTGGGCCGCGGACCTCGCCGCCGGGCACGACGCGGGCGTACGGATCTCTCTGAGGGTCGAGCTGTCCGGACTCGCGGCGGCCCGCGCGGAAGCGGACACGGACGCGTACGGGGACGGGGACGGGGACGGGTACGGGGACGCTGAACACGAGAACGGCCGCAGGAACGGTTCTGAGGACGGCTCAGGTCCCGCGTTCCGGGTCGTTCTCCAGATGCACGGCGTCAGCGACCCTTCGCTGGTCGCGGACGCCGCCGACGTGTGGGCCGGCGCAGGGCCCACCGGTTCGGCGTTCGGGCCGCGCGCCCGCATGGACGCGTTGCTGGCCCTGCGCCGCGCAGCCCGTGCGTGGCCGCCGCTCGCCCCACTTCTGTCGGCGGCCGTTCCGGACGCTGTCGAGCCGGCGGACGAGGAGATCACCGAACTCCTCGGCGAGGCCGCGCGGGCGCTCGCCGCCTCCGGGGTCCAGGTGCACTGGCCGAGGGAACTGGCCCGCGCACTGACGGCGCGCGCCGTCGTGGGACCGCCGGACGAGGGCGCCGACCCGTGGAATCCCGAAAGCCGGGTGAATCCGGGGACGGCACAGTCCGGCATTCCGTCCTTCCTCTCGCCGGACGCACTGCTCGCCTTCAACTGGCGGTTCGCGCTGGGCGGTCAGCAGCTGTCCCGGGAGGAGCTCGACCGGCTCGCGGAGGCCACCCGGCCGATTGTGCGCCTGCGCGACCGGTGGGTCCTCGTCGACCCCGACGAGGCCCGTCACGCGCGGGAGACCCGGGACCGCCAGGTCACCCCCGTCGAAGCGCTCAGTGCCGCGCTGGCGGGCCGCGCGGAGCTGGACGGGCGGCAGGTCGACGTACAGGCAACGGGGTGGCTGGCGCGGTTGCGGGAGCGGATCGCCGATCCGGAGGGCGCTGGGCACGTGGCGGTTCCCCAGCCCGCCGCGCTCGCCGCGACCTTGCGCGACTACCAGTTGCGCGGACTGAACTGGCTGCACCACATGACGTCCCTGGGGCTCGGCGGCTGTCTCGCCGACGACATGGGCCTCGGCAAGACCATCACCCTCATCGCCCTCCATCTGCACCGGCAGACGGACGAGCGGACCGCCGGTCCCACCCTGGTCGTCTGTCCCACATCCCTGATCGGCAACTGGCAGCGCGAAATCGAGAAGTTCGCCCCCGGAACCCCGGTACGCCGGTTCCACGGCGCCTCGCGCAATCTGGACGCCCTGGCCGACGGGGAGTTCGTCCTCACGACGTACGGCACGATGCGGCTCGACGCCGGGCGGCTTCGCGGTCCGAAGCCCTGGGGCATGGTCGTCGTCGACGAGGCGCAGCACGTCAAGAACCCCTACTCGGCGACCGCCAGGCAGCTGCGCACCATCGACGCCCACGCGCGCGTGGCGCTCACCGGCACACCGGTGGAGAACAACCTCTCCGAGCTGTGGGCCATCCTCGACTGGACCACGCCCGGGCTGCTCGGCCGGCTGGGAACGTTCCGCAGGCACTACGCGCAGTCGGTCGAGGGCGGCAACGACCCTGCCGCCGCCGAGCGTCTCTCCAGGCTGGTACGCCCGTTCCTGCTGCGGCGCCGGAAGTCCGACCCCGGGATCGCTCCGGAGCTGCCGCCGAAGACGGAGACCGACCACCCCGTATCACTCACGGCGGTACAGGCCGGCCTGTACGAGGCGGTGGTGCGCGAGACGCTCACCGAGATCTCGGGGGCCGAAGGCTTCGCCCGGCGCGGGCTTGTGGTGAAGCTGCTCACCGCGCTGAAGCAGATCTGCAATCACCCTGCGCAGTACACGAAGGAGCAACGGCCCACGATCGCCGGCCGGTCCGGGAAGCTGGACCTGCTGGACGAGCTGCTCGACACCATCCTGGCCGAGGACGCGAGCGTTCTGGTGTTCACGCAGTACGTGCAAATGGCGCGGCTGCTGGAGCGGCATCTCGCGGCGCGCGGCGCGCGCACCCAGTTCCTGCACGGCGGTACGCCGGTGCCGGAGCGCGAGGCGATGGTGCGGCGGTTCCAGGACGGTGAAGTGCCGGTCTTCCTGCTGTCGTTGAAGGCGGCGGGCACGGGGCTCAACCTCACCAGGGCCGCCCACGTCGTGCACTACGACCGCTGGTGGAACCCGGCGGTCGAGGCGCAGGCCACGGACCGCGCCTACCGCATCGGTCAGACCCAGCCCGTTCAGGTGCACCGGCTGATCGCCGAGGGGACCATCGAGGACCGGATCGCGGGAATGCTGGCGCGCAAGAAGGAGCTGGCGGACGCCGTTCTCGGGAACGGCGAGTCCGCGCTGACGGAACTGACCGACGCCGAACTGGCGGATCTGGTGGAGCTGCGAGGGGGCACCCGATGAGCGACCGGGACGGCGCACGAGAACAGCGGCAGACGGAGCGCACCTTCGACGCCCTGCCTCCCGCGCGGGGGCGCAGTTTCGCGCAGACATGGTGGGGCCGGGCGTGGATGAAGGCTCTGGAGGACACCGCGCTCGACGGCGAACAGCTCAGAAAGGGCCGCAGGTACGCGCGCGAGGGGGCGGTCGGCGCCGTGTCGGTACGCCCCGGACGGATCACGGCGGTCGTACGGGACAAGGACGGTTCGGCGTACCGCGGTGATGTGCTGTTGCAGCGGCTGAGCGACGACGACTGGGACCGCTTCCTCGACATGGCGGTCGAACGGGCCGGTCACATCGCGGCGCTCCTGGACCGGGAGATGCCGCCCCATCTGGTGGAGGACGCGACAGCGGCCGGAGTGGAGCTTCTGCCGGGCATCGGTGACCTGGAACCGGAGTGCTCCTGCGACGCGTGGGACCACTGCCCGCACACCGCCGCGCTCTGTTACCAGGTGGCGCGTCTCCTGGACCAGGACCCCTTCGTCCTGCTCCTGATGCGCGGACGCGGCGAGCGGGACCTGCTCGACGAGTTGCAGATACGGAGCGCGGCCCTGGCCGCGCCGCGGCGGCCCCCGGGCGCACACGCCTGCGAGGACGCGCCGGAAGACGCGGAAGGTGTGCGGGCCGACGAGGCCTTCGCGGCAGTGGCACGCGACCTGCTGCCGCCCCTGCCCGCTCCCCCGCCGCTCCCGGCGGATCCGGGCCGGCCTCCCGCCCTCGACACGGAGACGCCGCCCGCGCCCGGGGTGGATGTCGCTGCGCTGGAGTTCCTGGCGTCGGACGCGGCCGGGCGTGCGCATCGCCTCCTCGCCGCAGCCCTGACTGCCGGGCACGAACGGCAGCCGGTGGAAGCCGAACTGACTGCGGAGCAGGACGCGGTACGGCTGGCCGCCGGTGGGCCGGGACCGCAGATCACCGCACGACTCGCGTCGGGCTCCGGACGGCAGCGGGCCGACCTCGCCCTGGCCGTACGTGCGTGGCAGTACGGGGGGCGTGCCGCGCTCGCCGTACTGGAGGAGGAGTGGTCGCCGGAGCCGGAGGCGCTCGCCCGTGCCCGTACGCGACTGGCGGAGGCGTGGGAGGAGGGAGAGCGTCCGCAGCTGCGCGCCCGGTCCAACCGGTGGACTGTCGTCGGCGCGGATGTCCAGCTGCGGTGGGGTCGCGACGGACGCTGGTGGCCGTACCGCAAGGAGCGGGGGCGGTGGGCGCCTGCCGGTCCGGCCGACCAGGATCCGGCGGCGGCGCTCACCGCCGTACTGCTGAGCGAGAACTGACAGGCGGCTGGGCTGCGGCTGACGCCGGCAGGACGCATGGTGGCCGGGCGACGCGCCGTCGAAGTCGAAGCAGTCACGTGCCTTCATCATGAAGAACGGCAGCTCGTCACCGCTGGGCGTGGGAAGTGCCGACGCCAGTGACGGGAGTGCGGTGGGCACCTCGACCGGCAGGCTCAACGAGGGCGTCGGATCGGCGGTCCGGGTGGCGTCGGCCCCGGACCCCGCTGTCGTACTCACTGCGGCGTTGGGGGACTTGACGTCCGGCGGATCGTCGTCACCGCCGGCCACTGCCACGGCCACCGCGGCGACAGCCGCCAACGCCACGACGACGGCCACCAGTACGGACAGCCACCGGCGCCCGGGCGGCCCCGACGGGGGTGGTGGCGGCACCTGTGGGGGCGGTTGCTGCCACCCGTAGCCGCCCGACGGCGTACCGAAGCCCACACCGGAGGGCGGGAGCGGCGGTACGGGCGGCGTGGCCATACCGTCCAGAGGCGACCCGGACGTGTCATGTCACGACCCCGTGCGGTACTTGCGTCGACCACTTCCTGCCTCCCGGGCACTCCCTACGGCAGTGGCCGCGCAGCACTCAGCCGTTGGGCGCGTGCTTGCCGGGGCACCCTGCCTCCGTCACGATGGCCCGGGAGGCCGAAGTGACCGATGCATGGGTGGCCCTGGACGTCGGCGCCGATCCTGGCCGACGGATCGGTGAACTGCGCCGGGCGCACGAGGTGTTCACCACGGCGGGGCGGCTGGAGCGGCGCGTACGGCCCGTGGTGGGCGAGTCCTGGCGGCGTTCCGCACGGGCCCGGGTCAGTCCCGAGACAACGGCCTGTGTGGAGCTGTCCGACAGCGACCTGGGCGCGTACCGGGACGAGCATCCGCTCGCCCGGGTGATGCCCCTGTTCCGTGAACTGATCGGCACTTTCGCCAGCGACGGGGAGCACCTGCTCGCGGTGTGCGACGCGCAGAGCCGACTGCTGTGGGTCGAGGGGCATCCGAGGACCAGACGGCGTGCCGGGCGCCTGAACTTCGTACCGGGCGCCCGCTGGGCCGAGTCCGCCATGGGCACGAACGCACCGGGTACGGCCGTGGCCCTCGACCGGCCCGTACAGGTCTTCGCCGCCGAGCACTTCAGCAGACCCGTGCAGCCGTGGACCTGTGCCGCGGCTCCCGTGCACGATCCGCACACCGGGCGGATCCTGGGAGCCGTCGACATCACCGGCGGGGACGGGCTCGCGCATCCGCACAGTCTGGCGTTCGTCCAGGCGGTCGCGTGCGCCGCCGAGTCGCGGCTCGCGCTCCTCGCGCCACCCTCGCGCACTCCCCCCAGGCTCGGGGCTCTGGGCCGGGACGAGGCCCTTCTCGTCGTGGAGGGCCGCAAAGTACGTCTCAGCCGCCGCCACAGCGAGATCCTCGTCGTACTCGCCCGTCACCCGGAGGGCCTCTCCGGCGACGAGCTCCTCATCGCCCTGTACGAGGACGAGTCGGTCACCCCTGTCACCCTGCGCGCCGAGCTGTCCCGGCTCCGCCGTCTGCTCGGCCCCTCGCTGCTCCTCTCCCGCCCGTACCGGCTCGCCACTCCCGTCGAGGCGGACTTCGACACCGTCGGCAGACGCCTGGCGTCCGGCGCGACGACTGCCGCCATGAGCGGGTACGCCGGACCGCTGTTGCCCGCCTCCCGCGCCCCCGAGGTGGTACGCCTGCGCAGGCGGCTGGAGGACCAGCTGCGGGACGCGCTGATCGCCCGCGCGGATCCCGGGCTGCTCACCGACTGGGCGTACAGCCCCTGGGGCCAGGACGACCTGCCCGTCTGGCGGGCGCTAGCGTCCGTACTGCCGGCGCCGCAGCGTCCGGCGGCGCTCACGCGCGTACGCGAGATCGACGCCTGGCAGGGTGCTTGACCGACCGCGGTGCAGGGAGCGTGACCGACCCCGGTTCAGGGTGGTGAACCGACCCCCGCAGCGTGGTGCCACCGGATTCCTGCACGTGCTCGGCCGGACCCCTGCGAGGCGCTCGACGGGCCCTCGGCCCGGTGAGCCGTTCCGCCGTATGACGGCTCCCGCACTGCGAACCCGGCCGCGCCTCCTTAGTGTCGTACCCGGAGCGCTGTCGGTCGGTGAAGCACCGCGTGGCGTGACTCGACGGGGTGCCACTCGGGTGCCCGACCGTCCGAACCCGGAGGAGCCCCCATGCCGGAGCTGTTCATCGGTGGCAAGTGGACCGCCGCCGTCGACGGGCAGGTTCGCGAGATCCGCTGCCCCGCCGACGGCGCCCTGGTGGCGACCGTCGACGAAGCGGGCCCCAAGGACGTCTCGGCCGCGATCGCGGCAGCCCGTGACGCCTTCGACCGCGGCCCCTGGCCGACAGCCCCGGCCGACGAGCGCGGGCAACTGCTGCTGCGCGTCGCCGAACTGCTGGAGCGCGACAAGGCCGCGTTCGCGCGGGCCGAATCCCTGGACACCGGGAAGCGGCTCGTGGAGAGCGAGTACGACATGGACGACATCGCGCACTGTTTCCGCTACTTCGGCAACCTCACGGCCTCCGGCGGCGCCGACCGGATCGTCGACACGGGCAACACGGACGTGGACAGCAGAGTGGTGCACGAACCGGTCGGAGTGTGCGCGCTGATCACCCCGTGGAACTATCCGCTCCTGCAGACCGCGTGGAAGGTCGCTCCGGCGATCGGGGCGGGCAACACCTTCGTGCTCAAACCCAGTGAGCTGACCCCGCACACCGCCATCATGCTGATGAAGCTGCTGGCCGAGGCCGGGCTGCCGGACGGAGTAGCCAACCTTGTGCTCGGCGCGGGTCCGACCGCGGGCGCGCCCCTGAGTGAGGACCCGCGTGTCGACATGGTGTCGTTCACCGGCGGGCTCGTCACCGGACGCCGCATCATGACGGCCGCCGCCCCGACGGTGAAGAAAGTCGCCCTGGAGCTGGGCGGCAAGAACCCCAACATCGTCTTCGCCGACGCCGACTTCGAGGCCGCCGTCGACTACGCCCTGATGGCCATCTTCCTGCACTCCGGCCAGGTCTGTTCGGCCGGTGCGCGGCTGCTGGTCCAGAACGAACTGCATGACGCTTTCGTCGACGAGCTGGTGAAGCGCGCGCGGGCGATCCCGATCGGTGGTCCCTTCGACGAGAACGCCCGTACGGGACCACTCATCTCCGCCGCCCACCGCGAGAAGGTCGAGGCGTACGTGGCGGCCGGGCTGGCCGAGGGCGCGGTACTGCGCTGCGGCGGCGCCCGCCCCGACGACCCGGCCCTCCAGGACGGCTTCTACTACCTGCCGACCGTGCTGGACGACTGCACCCCGGGCATGTCGGTGGTGCGCGACGAGTCGTTCGGCCCGGTGCTCACCGTCGAACGGTTCCGCGACGAGGCCGAGGCCGTCGCGCTCGCCAACGACACCGTGTACGGGCTGACCGGCGCGGTCTGGACCGAGGATGTGGCGCGCGGGCAGCGGGTGGCGTCCCGGGTGCGGGCCGGGACCGTATGGATCAATGACTTCCACCCGTACGTGCCCCAGGCCGAATGGGGCGGAATGAAGCAGTCCGGCTTCGGCCGGGAACTGGGCCCGGCCGGACTGGCCGAGTACCAGGAGGCCAAACACGTCTGGCGCAATCTGGCGCCCAGCCCGCTGAGGTGGTTCGAATGAGCGCTGACACCACTGGCAGGGGACCGGAGGACCCGGATCCCGAGGTTCCGTCCCGGACTCAGACCGAGCAGGACGACGACGCCCTGGGGGAGCTCGGCTACCGCCCGGAGCTCAAGCGCACCCTCGGCAACTTTCACACCTTCGCCGCAGGGATCAGTTACATCTCGATCCTGACCGGCACCTTCCAGCTGTTCTACTTCGGCGTCAGCTTCGGCGGCCCCGCCTACTGGTGGTCCTGGCCGATGGTGTTCACCGGTCAGCTGATGGTGGCCCTCTGCTTCTGCGAGCTGGCCGCCCGCTATCCGGTCGCCGGCTCCGTCTACAACTGGGCGAAGACCATGGGCGGCCCGCACGTCGGCTGGCTCGGCGGCTGGATGATGATGACGGCCACCATGGTGACCCTCTCGGCCGTGGCGCTCGCCTACCAGATCACGCTGCCGCAGATCGACAGCTGGTTCCAGTTCGTGGGCGACGGCAGCGGCAAGAACGACGCGGCCGCCAACGCCGTCCTCCTGGGGACGGTGCTCATCCTCTTCTCCACCGTCGTCAACGCCTTCGGTGTCCAGCTCATGGCCCGGATCAACTCGGCCGGCGTATTCATCGAACTGATCGCCGCCGTCGCCCTGATCGTCTTCCTCGCCGCGCACATCACCCGCGGCCCCAGCACCGTCCTGACGGAGACGTACGGACTCAGCACCGGAAGCCTCGGCTACTTCGGCGCCTTCCTGACCGCCTCACTGGCCTCCGCGTACGTCATGTACGGGTTCGACACGGCGTCCTCGCTCGGCGAGGAGTCCCACAACCCGAGCCGCAACGCGCCGCGCGCGATCCTCCGGGCCCTCGTCGCCTCGTTCCTCATCGGCGGGCTGATCCTGCTCTTCGCCCTGATGTCCGTACCCGACCTGGAGGCGGAGGAGCTGTCCACGGGCGGTCTGCAGTACGTCGTCCTGGAGACCCTCGGCTCGACCATCGGCGAGATCTTCCTGTGGTGCGTCGTCATCGCCATCACGGTCTGCGTGCTGGCTGTGCATGCCGCGGGCATCCGGCTGATGTTCGCCATGGCGCGGGACAACAACCTGCCGGCCGGCTCGGTCCTCGCCCGCGTGAGTCCCCGCTTCCGGACGCCCGTCGTCCCCGCCGTCCTGATCGGCGTCGTCGGTGTCGTCATCCTGGTCATCAACATCAACCAGCCGCAGATCTTCTCGGTGATCACGAGCATCGCGATCATCATGATCTACCTGGCCTATCTGCTGGTCACCACGCCCATGCTGATCAAGCGCCTGCGTGGCGAATGGCACCCTGCCGAAGGCGGCTTCACGCTCGGCAGGTTCGGGCTGCCGGTCAACATCGTCGCCGTGCTGTGGGGCGCCGCGATGTCGATCAACCTCGCGTGGCCGCGCGCCGAGGTGTACAACGCGACGGGACCGCAGCACTGGTACCTGCGGTGGGGCGCCTTCCTCTTCATCGGCATCGTCGCACTCGGCGGCTTCGCCTACTACTGGTTCGTTCAGCGCCACAAGACCGGCGTACTGGACGAGCACCGCTTCGAGGGCCTGGACGCGTCGCCACCGCCCCCGTCCTCCGCCCCCTGACCCGAACCGAACCTGTACGCCTGGAGAAGCGATGCGCGCAGACAGCCCCTTGGCCTCGTACGACTACGTCGTGGTCGGAGGCGGTACAGCCGGCGCCGTCGTCGCCGCGCGGCTGACCGAGGACCCGGACGTCACCGTCTGCGTCGTGGAGGCCGGGCCTTCCGACGTCGGCGACGACAGCATCCTGCGGCTCGACCGGTGGATGGCCCTGCTCGAGTCCGGTTACGACTGGGACTACCCGGTGGAGCCGCAGGAGAACGGCAACAGCTTCATGCGGCACGCCCGTGCGAAGGTGCTCGGCGGGTGTTCCTCGCACAACTCCTGCATCGCGTTCTGGGCACCGGCCGAGGACCTCGACGAGTGGGGCGCGCTGGGCTGTGCGGGCTGGAGCGCCGCGGACTGCTTCCCCCTCTACCGGCGCCTGGAGACCAACGACGCGCCCGGCGACCACCACGGCCGCTCGGGCCCGGTGACGATCCGCACCGTCCCGCCCAAGGACCCGTGCGGCGCGGCGCTGCTGGAAGCGTGTGCGGCGGCCGGCATTCCCACCACGCCGTTCAACACGGGTACCACGGTCGTGCGCGGCGCCCACTGGTTCCAGATCAACTCCCGTCCTGACGGAACCCGTTCGTCCGCGTCGGTCTCGTACCTCCATCCCATCCTCGGCAAGCGGCCGAATCTGGAGGTACGGACCGGACTGCAGGCCAAGCGGCTCCTGTTCGACGACGACGGTGACGGAGCGGAACGCGGCGCCACCGGCCGACGCTGTACGGGCGTCGAGTACCTGGAACCCGACACCATCCACACCGGGGCGGTCGCGGCCCGGCGCGAGGTGATCGTGGCCTGCGGCGCCATCGACTCGCCGAAGCTGCTGATGCTGTCGGGGATCGGTCCGGCCGGGCATCTGCGCGAGTGCGGCGTGGAGGTACGGGTGGACTCCCCCGGTGTCGGCTCCAACCTGCAGGACCACCCCGAGGGTCTGATCATGTGGGAGGCGAAGCAGCCCATGGTCTCGTCCTCCACCCAGTGGTGGGAGATCGGTATCTTCGCGGACACCGAAACCGGCCTGGACCGGCCGGACCTGATGTTCCATTACGGGTCGGTGCCGTTCGACCTGAACACCTACCGGCGCGGCTATCCCACGACGGACAACGCCTTCTGTCTCACGCCGAACGTCACTCGCGCGCGTTCGACGGGTACGGTCCGGCTGCGCACCCGCGACTACCGGGACAAGCCGAGGGTCGACCCGCGCTACTTCACGCACGAGCACGACATCCGCGTGATGACGTACGGGCTGCGGCTCGCGCGCGAGATCGCCGCGCAGGCCCCGCTGGCCGACTGGGCGGGCGCCGAGCTCGCCCCCGGCCCGGCCGCCACGACCGACGAGGAGCTGTTCGCGTACATCCGCGAGACGCACAACACCGTCTACCACCCGGCGGGCACCGTGCGGATGGGGGCGGCGGACGACGCCGGTTCGCCGCTCGATCCGCAACTGCGGGTCAAGGGCGTCACGGGGCTGCGGGTGGCCGACGCCTCGGTGATGCCGTTCCTGCCGGCGGTCAACCCGTGCATCACGACAATGATGATCGGCGAGAAGTGCGCCGACATGCTCAAGGCGACCTGAACCGCCGGGCGCCCGCGGTCTGTCCCGCTGCCGCAACCCGGTCGCAACGTACGGCCTCCTAGCCTCGCGCCGAGTGCCGCCCGACGGCGGCGGCGCCAGAGGAGGCCTCCGCGATGACCCGATACTCCGAGCCCGGCAGCGACGGCGCGATCGTCTCGTACCAGTCCCGTTACGACCACTGGATCGGCGGCGAGTACGTCGCGCCCGCCCGCGGCCAGTACTTCGAGAACCCGAGCCCCGTGAACGGCCGCCCCTTCACCGAGATCGCGCGCGGCACCGCCGAGGACGTCGAACGCGCCCTCGACGCGGCGCACGCCGCCGCCCCCGCGTGGGGGCGGACGGCGGCGGGCGACCGCGCGAACATCCTGCTCAAGATCGCCGACCGTATGGAGGCGCGTCTGGAGGAGCTCGCGGTGGCGGAGAGCTGGGAGAACGGCAAGCCGGTCAGGGAGACCCTGGCGGCCGACATCCCCCTCGCCATCGACCACTTCCGGTACTTCGCGGGCGCGCTCAGGGCCCAGGAGGGTTCGCTCAGCGAGGTGGACGACGACACCGTCGCGTACCACTTCCACGAGCCGCTCGGTGTGGTCGCGCAGATCATTCCGTGGAACTTCCCCATCCTCATGGCGACGTGGAAGCTGGCGCCCGCGCTGGCCGCCGGGAACGCGGTCGTACTGAAGCCGGCCGAGCAGACGCCTGCTTCCATCCACTACTGGATGAGCCTGGTCGCCGATCTGCTGCCACCGGGCGTCGTCAACATCGTGAACGGCTTCGGTGTCGAAGCGGGCAAGCCCCTGGCCTCCAGCCCCCGTGTCGCGAAGATCGCGTTCACGGGTGAGACCACGACAGGGCGGCTGATCATGCAGTACGCCTCCGAGAACATCAAGCCGGTGACCCTGGAGCTGGGCGGCAAGAGCCCGAACATCTTCTTCGACGACGTCTGGAACGCCGACGACGACCTGCGTGACAAGGCACTCGAAGGCTTCACGATGTTCGCGCTCAACCAGGGCGAGGTGTGCACGTGTCCGTCGCGCGCGCTGATCCAGCGCGGCCACTACAGCGAGTTCCTGGAAGCGGCGATCGCCCGTACGGAACAGATCATCACGGGCCATCCGCTGGACACCGGCACAATGGTGGGCGCCCAGGCGTCCAACGACCAGCTCCAGAAGATCCTCTCGTACCTGGACATCGGGCAGCAGGAGGGCGCCAAGGTGCTCACGGGCGGTCAGCAGCTGGAGTACGACGGTGACATGGCCGGGGGGTACTACGTACAGCCGACGATCTTCGAGGGCGACAACCGCATGCGGGTCTTCCAGGAGGAGATCTTCGGACCGGTCGTCGCGGTGACGTCCTTCGCCGGCTTCGACGACGCGATCAGGACGGCGAACGACACGCTGTACGGCCTCGGGGCCGGCGTATGGACACGGGACATCAACACGGCGTACCGCGCGGGCCGGGCGATCCAGGCGGGCCGGGTCTGGACGAACTGCTACCACGCGTACCCGGCCCACGCCGCCTTCGGCGGCTACAAGCAGTCGGGCATCGGACGCGAGAACCACAAGATGATGCTGGAGCACTACCAGCAGACGAAGAACCTGCTCGTCTCGTACTCGCCGAAGAAGCTCGGCTTCTTCTAGAGGCACGAAAGAAGGCGCCTGACCTGGGCGTTGCCCGTCAGGCGCCTTCGGCTCGACCCGCTCGGAGCAGGGCCCGGTTTACGTTGCAACTCTCAGTTCCTCCCACCGCTGTCCCGCTTCTGACCAGCGCTTCCGGACCAGTCACGGATTGGTAGTGGCAGGCCCGAGTCCGGGCTTGATGGCGTCGTCGCCACTCGGACCAGCGGAGCCTGTTCCTGAGCACGTTCGTTGGCGGTGGCCGCGGGGCGAGAAAGGCGTGGGCGAGCATCGCGAGCGTGACCCAGCGATGCGAGGACTTCCACCGCCTGACCTGCTGTTCGTCCAGTCCGGCCAGGCCCTTGCCGGACTGGAGGACCTCCTCGACCGTCCACCCTGCGTCCGGCTACTTTCACGAGAGCGGACAGTGGCACGCGGGCCGCCGAGCAGCAGCGGAAGAAGGCGAGTTGCCCAGTGCGCCGGTTGCGGCGGACGAGCAGGCGGCGGTGGCCGGGCCGTTCGGCGGCGATGGCGGCCAGGGCCCAGTCGCAAGAGCGGTGGCCCTTGTCTCCGGCGCCGGCGGAGAGCTCCTGCCAGGCCCGTTTCGGCAGCTTCTGCAGCCGTCCGGGGATGCGTCCCCCGCATGCTCGGCGAACGTCCAGCAGTTCTTGCGTGCCAGGTCCGACAGCAACCCGAGCACGAACTCCCGTGCCCGGCGCCGTGGTTCCACCCGGGCGAACCGCCCCGCGATGCGGCCCATCACGACCTCGAACATGTCCTGCCAGCGGGCCTCGTTTCGGGTCCTTCTCCGGGACCGTTCACGGTCCAGACCGCAAGCTTCGGCGATCATGTACGTCAACACTGCGATCTCTCAACCAAGAACGGGACACCAGATCAGAGCAGCCACTCCCCCTGAAGATCACCGCTCCGTCACAGCCGCCGGGCGGGACCGGTGGACGGGAGCCGCCGCCGTAGCCGGGCGGCGTGCCGTTCCCGCCGGTGCGGTGCTGGGACGCCTCCCATCGGCTGTGCCGTCGCTCACACGACCGGAGGGCGCATTTCCTCAGCCCAACTCGTGGGTAATGTAGCCGTGTTGTGGTTCACAACTTCTACCCACGGAGGACATCGTGTCCGGATCCGTCATCCTGGCTGGGGCCCGCACCCCCACCGGTCGCCTGCTCGGGGCTCTCAAGGACCTCTCCGGAGCCCAGCTCGGGGGCATCGCGATCAAGGCGGCTCTGGAGAGGGCGGGGGTGGCGCCCGAGCAAGTGGAGTACACGATCATGGGGCAGGTGCTCACCGCGGGCGCCGGCCAGATCCCGGCCCGCCAGGCCGCGGTGGCCGCCGGCATCCCGATGAGCGTCCCGGCGCTGACCGTCAACAAGGTGTGTCTCTCCGGGATCGACTCGATCGCGCTGGCCGACCAGCTGATCAGGGCCGGTGAGTTCGACCTGGTCGTGGCGGGCGGTCAGGAGTCCATGTCGCAGGCTCCGCACGTACTTCCCAAGTCGCGTGCGGGCTTCAAGGCCGGTGACGTACCGCTGATCGACCACATGATCCACGACGGCTTGTTCTGCGCCTTCGACCAGCTGGGCATGGGCGTCTCGACAGAGAAGTACAACAGCCGCTACGCCGGGCTGACCCGGGAGAAGCAGGACGCCTTCGCCGCGGCCTCGCACCAGCGGGCCGCGGCCGCGGCGGCCGCCGGGCGGTTCGCCGAGGAGCTGGCGCCGGTGACGGTCCCGCAGCGCAAGGGGGACCCAGTGGTGTGTGACACCGATGAGGGCGTGCGTCCCGACACCACAACGGAGGCCCTGGCTAAGCTGCGTCCCGTGTACAGCGCCGACGGCACCATCACGGCGGGGACGGCGTCTCAGATCTCCGACGGCGCCGCGGCCGTGGTGGTGGCAAGCAAGGCCAAGGCCGAGGAGCTGGGCCTGCCCTGGATCGCCGAGATCGGCGCCCACGGCGTGGTGGCCGGGCCGGACGCAAGCCTGCACGAGCAGCCGTCGAACGCGATCAAGGCGGCGCTGGCCAAGGCCAAGCTGGAGCCGTCCGACCTGGACCTGGTGGAGATCAACGAGGCGTTCTCCGCCGTCGGCATCGTCTCCACCGAGCAGCTGGGCCTCAGCCCGGACATCGTGAACGTCGACGGCGGAGCCATCGCGCTCGGCCACCCGATCGGCGCCTCCGGCGCCCGGCTCATCGTCCACCTGGCCTATGAGCTGCGCCGCCGCGGCGGCGGTCTCGGCGCGGCAGCGCTGTGCGGCGGCGGCGGACAGGGCGACGCCCTGCTGATCCGCGTGCCGTCCGCCTGACGGCCGGTCGGAGCAGCGCGGCCGGGAGCCGGAGGAACGACACGGCCCCCTGGGCGCGGCACATGGTGGCCGCGTGCAGGGGGCCGTCCGCAACCCGGCGGGCCGGGTTGCCCCTGGAGTCGGGGGTCACTGGGTGGGCGTGACCCGGTCCTGAGGCGCCTGCGCTGCGGCCGCAGGCGCGGGCTTCGGCCGCAGCATGATGAGCATGGTGCACACCACGGCCGCGCACAGGATGTTGACGGCCATTGCGGCGACGTAGACGTGGTGGAAGGACGAGATGCCGCCGGGGGCCGGGCCCGACGCCATGATCGACGCGAATCCGGCGACGCCGACCGCACCGCCGACCTGGCGCACCGTCAGGGTCATGCCGAGGCCGCCCGCGAACTTGGCCGGAGGCACCGTCGCGGCCGCCAGCGACGACAGGCAGGTGATGGCGAGGCCGAGGCCGCCGCCGCCGAGGATCGAGGCCGGCAGCCAGCCGCCCAGGAAGTTGGGCGTGGGGCCGAAGAGGCCGGACGCCCAGATGGCGTTGCTGCCTGTGAAGGACAGCGCGCCCAGGACCGCCACCTTCACCTGGGTCGCCGGTCGGGTGAGCCGTCCGGCGGCCAGTGAGCCGGCCATCGAGGAGACGGCTCCGACGCTCAGGGCACCGGCCGTCTGCAGGACCGACCAGTGCCAGATGTCTGCGGCGAACAGCGGGGCGGCCAGCATCCACGCGAACATCGTCATGTTGAGCATGCCGAGGCCGAGGTTGGCGGTCCGGAAGACAGGGCTGCGCCACACCGCCATCTCCAGGGCCGGCGCCGCGTGAGTGCGCGAGCGCAGCACGGTCACGGCGACGAGCGCCAGCCCGGCCAGCCCGAGTCCGACGGTGCGGACATCCCCCCAGCCCCAGGTGTCCCCCTCGGTGAGCGCGCTCACCACCCCGCCGATGCCCAGGGCGAGCGCGATGCTGCCCACCGCGTCCGGCAACCGGTTCCCGGTGCCGCGCAGCCGCTGCCTCGGCAACATCACCACGGCGGCGACCAGCATCGCGCCGCACAGCGGGAGGTTGATGTAGAACACCGAGCGCCAGCCGAAGGCGCGCAGCAGCAGCCCGCCCGCGGCCGGTCCGATGACGGCGGAGAAGCCCGCCACCGCGGACCACGTGCCGACCGCTCTGGCGATGCGCTCCCGCGGGGTCGTGGCGAGGATCAGGCCGAGCGCGGCGGGGATCATGCCACCGGCCGCCGCGCCCTGGACGATCCGCGCCGCGATGAGCCACCAGATGGACGGCGCCACGGCACAGACGAGCGAGGCGGCGGTGAAGGCGGCCAGGGACCAGAGGAAGACGGTGCGCCGGCCGACGCTGTCGGCGATCCTTCCGGCGGGCGTGAGCACGGCCGCCAGCAAGATCGTGTAGCCGCTGAGGACCCACGTCATGGTGTTGAGCGACGTGCCCGGAAAGTCGTCCAGAATGTCTGGAAAAGCGATGCTGATGATCGAGAGGTCGAGGAAGGCCATGAAGCTGGCGCCGCTGCACAGCGCCAGGACGCGGGCCGGGTTGACCTCCTGCGTGGTGCGTGTGCGCTCAGCCGACTCGTCGGGCATGCCGGTCCTCTCAGCTCGTGTGCGTCGTCGAACGCGCCTGCGGCCCAACTCAGTGCGTGGGGCGGATGGTTGAAGCTGTCCAGCCGAAGCAAGTGTGCCCGTCCCCCGTCGGAGGCGGGGCGAATTGTGTGACCAGTGCATGTGATGACCATCACCCGGGATTCATTCGAAGATCTTTGCCGTCATGCCTTGCGGTGGCTCTCACGGCAGGCCAATGATGGGTCGGGGCGCCCGGGGAGGAACCGGCGCAACGGCCGGGGGCCGCTACCGCCCCATCGGACCACAACACACCTCTGCAGCCCGGTACTTGGGCTCGTCTGCACGACAGCGTTTCTGCACGACAGCACTGGCGCACTTCGGCAGTTCAGCACTTGGCGTACTTGCAATCCTGACAGCGCGGACGACTCACGGCGCAGCCGCTTGCACGACTGCTCGTGAGGCAGACGCCGCTCGATCTCGGGGGATTCGGCACGGGTGCACGGGGGACGACCCTGTGCGCGCGCTTTGATCCGGCACCTGCAGGCCCTCACAGGGCTGCCTCGGATGCCGTTGCCCTGCCCCGGGACGGGCCGCGCTCACCGGACGCGCCGCGGATCATCACGGGGAGACATGGCTTTGACTTCTATGAGTTCCGTCCTGATCGGTAGCGGGAGCGTACTCACTCGCTGTGGCGAGGTACTCATGGCGAAGGGGCACCGGATCGCAGCCGTGGTGACCGGTGACGCCACCGCCCGGTCCTGGGCGGTCAAGGCGGGCATTCCACACCACGAACTCGCCGAGGCCGTGGCGCTCGCACCGCGGTTGTCCTGCGACCTCCTGCTGAGCGTCGGCAACTACGCGGTGGTGCCCGAAGCGCTGCTGGGCTGCGCGACGCGGGCCGCCGTCAATTACCACTACGGTCCGCTCCCCGAGTACTCGGGCCTGCACACGCCGTCCTGGGCCATCGCGGACGGGGCGCGGGAGTACGGCATCACCTGGCACCGCATGGCCGAGAAGGTCGACGGCGGTGAGGTGCTGGGGCGGGTGCCGGTGGCGATCGAACCCGAGGACACCGCGCTGTCGCTGGGTCTGAAGTGCGACGAGGCGGCCGTCGCCAGCCTCGCCGGACTGATCGACGAGATCGCGGAGGGCCGCGAGACCGCGACTCCCCAGGACTCCGCGGCGCGCCGCTACTTCTCCCGGCACACCCAGTTAGCGGCCGAGGGACTGATCGACTGGAGCCTTCCGGCCGAGCGCATCACCGCCATGGTCCGGGCCACCGACTACGGCCCGTTCGCGAGCCCGTTGGTGTGGCCCAAGGTCAACCTCGACGGGCACTTCTACGCAGCCCGGGAAGCCCGCTCCCAGACCGGCGCCGCTTCCGCCGCAGATGACGCCGCTGTCGCGCCCGGTACGGTCCTCTCCTGCGACGACGCGTCGGGCCTGCGGGTGGCCACAGGTGCCGGAAGCGTCACCCTGACCCGGCTGTGCACCCTGGAGGGCGAGGAACGGCCCGCCGGCGCCATCGCGGCGACCCATGGGATCCGGCCCGGCACGATCCTGGACGTCCCCGGCGAGGACGCGAGCGCGCGCCTGACCGGGGCGGGCGTCAGAGCCTCCAAGGCCGCCGGCCGATGGCGTGAGCGCCTGGTCGGGGGCGGCGACGACCCCTACCGCCTTCCCTACCCGCAGCCCCGCCCGGGGGCCGGGGCCGAGAGCGGACAACAGCCGGATCCCGTCCTCGTACGATGCCAGGTCCCGCTCCAGGCCGGCGGGGACGGAGGCCCGGAAGCGTCTGCGGCGGCCGCCGCCTACCTGGCCGGTGCGCTGGGCATCTTCCTGAGCCGGGCGAGCGGCCGACGGGAGATCCACCTTGCGATGGCGGCCCCTCGCGAGGGTGTCGACGCCGCGCACCGGGACCTGTTCGCCGCCTGGCTGCCGCTGCTGTGCCGCGTCGACGCCGACGCGACGGTCTCGGAGAACCTGCGGGCGGTGCGGGGGGAGTTCACCCGCGGCCAGGAGCAGGGATGGATCCGCCGCGACGCCGTCGGCCGGGACGAAGCGCTTCGGGCACGCTGGAACAGCGGCGCACTGACACCGGACGTGCTGATCTCATGGGGCACCCGCGACGCCGCCGACCACGGCTTGGTCGGCCACAGCGGCCACCGTCCGAAACTGGAACTCCACATCCAGCAGGACGGCGCCGAGGACGGTGCGCTCGTCACCTTCCACTACGACGCCACGCGCCTGCCGGCCCGGGACGTCACCCGGCTGGCCGGCCAGTTCACCGCGTGGTGCGGCCGTCTCCCCGCCGCCGCGGAGCAGCGTCCGGCCGCCGCGGACCTCCTGAGCGCGGACGAACGCGCAGCCCTCATCGAGGAGTTCAACGACCCGGTTGGCGCCGCGGACCTCCCCGAGCAGGGCCTGCACCGGCTCTTCGAACAGACCGCGCGCGGCCATGCCCAGGACACCGCACTGGTCTGCGCGGACACCAGCCTGACCTACGCCGAGCTCAACGCCCGTGCCAATCGGTTCGCCCACGCGCTGACCGACCGGGGCGTGGGCCGTGGCGACCTGGTCGGCGTGGCCCTGGACCGCTCGATCGACCTCGTCGTGGCCCTGCTGGCGGTCATGAAGACGGGCGCCGCCTATGTGCCCGTCGACCCCAGGTTCCCGGCGGAACGCATCCGCCAGATGATCGACGACGCCGATCCCAAGCTCATCGTCACCCCCGCCGCCGCGCCCGCCGGCCTCGCCGCCTGGGACACCCGCTGCGTGAGCGTCCACGTGGGTGCCGAGCTGAGCACCGACGGGGACCCCGCGGTCGAGGTGGGCGCCGGCGACCTGGCCTACGTCATCTACACCTCGGGCTCGACAGGCCGCCCCAAGGGAGTCGAGATCACCCACGGGGCACTGTGCAATTTCCTGGGCGCCATGCGCGAACGCCCGGGGTGCGCCGCCACCGACCGGCTGCTGGCGGTCACCACCGTGTCCTTCGACATCTCCGTGCTGGAGCTGTTCCTGCCTCTGCTCTGCGGCGCGACCACGGTCATCGCCCAGGCCCAGGAGACCCTGGACGCCAAGGCCCTGAGCGGGCTGTTGGAGCGGCATGCGATCACGATGGTGCAGGGCACTCCCGCCACTTGGCAGCTGCTGCTGGACGGAGGCTGGCAGGGTACCCCCACCCTGAGGAAGATCCTCTGCGGCGGTGAGGCGCTGCCCCGCGACCTGGCGGACCGGCTGCTCGCCGCCGGAGCCCCGGTCTCGGTGTGGAACATGTACGGCCCCACCGAGACCACCGTGTGGTCCACGGTCTGGGAGGTTGCGGCCCGGGCCGAGGAGGACGGCATCCTCATCGGCAGCCCGATCGACCGCACCCAGGTCTACGTCCTCGACGAGAACCTGTCGCCGGTACCGCTCGGTTTCCCCGGAGAACTGTGCATCGGCGGCGCCGGAGTGGCCCGCGGCTACCGCAACGACCCCGGCCAGACCGGGCTCCGCTTCGCGGACAACCCCTTCCACCCCGGCACCCTCTACCGCACCGGCGACCTGGCCCGCTTCGTCGAACCCGGCAGGCTGACACTGCTGGGACGCAACGACCGCCAGGTCAAACTGCGCGGCCACCGCATCGAGTTGGCCGACGTCGAGGCGGCCGTCAGCCGCCATGAGTCGGTCCGCCGTGCCGTGGTGGTCGGCCGGGACGAGCAACTGGTCGCCTACTGCGTACGCGACGCGGCTCCGGCCGGTGATCCGGTCCGTACCCCGGCGGACCACAGCACCGCCCTGGCCGAGTGGGCCGCGGCCTGGGACCGCGCCTACGAAACCGGTACCGACGCCGCTCTCTCCGGCCCCGGCACCGGCTCCGATCCCGTCACCGCCGACGCCACGTTCAACCTGGCAGGCTGGCGCAACAGCTACGACGGCCTCCCCTTCTCCGACGGGGAGATGCGCGACTGGCAGCGGAGTTCCGTCCGGCGCATCCTCTCCCACGCACCGGAGAACGTCTTTGAAATCGGCTCCGGCAGCGGCCTGATGCTGTTCAGCCTGGCACCGCACTGCCGCACCTACCACGCCGTGGACGCCTCCGCCGCAGCCGTCGGGACGACCCGGCGGCACCTGGCCTCCCTGCCGCACGTGACCTGCGAGCAGCGCGCCGCCCACGCGCTCCCCGAGGTGGCCGAGGGTGCCTTCGACACCGTGGTCATCAACTCGGTGGCCCAGTACTTCCCCGACGTCGACTACCTGACCTCGGTGCTGGAGTGGGCGACCAGGGCGGTCACCAGAGGGCAGGTGTTCCTCGGTGACATACGCGACCTGTCGCTGCTCGAGGTCTTCCATGCCGACGTGGCGCACTTCCGCGCGGACGGGGACGCCGGCGGGATCTCCGCCGAGGAACTGGCTCGCCGCACCGAGCACGGGATGCGCGCGGAGCGCGAACTGGTGCTCAGCCGCGACTACTTCGCCAACCTGCCGCACCTGTTCCCGCAGATCACCCGCGTCGACATCACCCTGCGCGACGGCCGCTACGTCAACGAGATGACGCGCTACCGCTACGACGTCACCCTGCACATCGGCGAGGACGCCCGACCCGCCACCCCGGCGGTGGAGAAGGACTGGCAGGCCGACGGCCTCGACCTGGCCGCGCTCCGCGCCGAGCTGGGTTCCGTCGCCGACCGCCCGCTCCGCCTGAACGGCATCCCCAACGGCCGGCTGGGCGAGGTGTGCGGCCGGGTCGCCCCAGCCCTGGAGAGCATGGGCACGAGCACCTCGGTGGTGCCCACGTCCTGGATCGACCCCACCGACCTCGCCGACTTCGCCGACCTCGCCCATGAGGCGGGCCTGGAACTGGCTCTGCTGCCCAGCCGCTCCGGCGGCATCTGGCGGTGCGACGCCCTGTTCCATCGGCCCGGCCAGACCCCCGACCTCAGCCCGCACCCTGCCGAAGCGCTGGACCGCGACGCCCTCACCGGGTACGCCAACACGCCCGCGGTCGGCGAACCGCCCAGGACCCCGCTGCACCGCGTGCTGCGCCCCTGGCTGGCCGCGCGGCTGCCGGAATACATGGTGCCGGCGTTCATCGTGGAGCTGGACGAGCTTCCGCTGACCCCGAACGGCAAGATCGACGAGAACGCGCTGCCGGACCCCGTGGTGGAGGTCGACACCACCGCCAAGCCCGCCACCGAGCTGGAGCGGGACATCATGGCCATCTGGGCGGACGTGCTCGGCCACGACCGGATCGGCGTCAACGAGAACTTCTTCGAGATCGGCGGCAACTCGCTGCGGGTCGTCCGGGTCCAGTCGCGGCTGGAGGAACTGCTGGGACGCCCTGTCTTCGGGGCCAAGCTCTTCGAGCACTTCACCGTCAAGACCCTGGCCGCCTACCTGGCCGGCGACACCAGGACCAGCCGGGAGGTCGTGCCCGACCGCCGCCGCGCCGTCCAGGACGAGCCCATCGCCGTCATCGGCATGGCCTGCCGCCTCCCGGGCGACGCCAACACCCCCGAGGAGTACTGGGAGCTGCTGGAGCGCGGCGGAGACGGAATCGTCGAGGTCCCCAAGGACCGCTGGGACGCCGAGGCCCTGTACAACCCCGACCCGGAGGTGCCCGGCACCTCGTACTGCAGCCGGGGCGGGTTCGTCACCCCCATCGACCTCTTCGACGCCCCCTTCTTCGGCATCTCGCCGCGCGAGGCCCGCTCGCTCGAGCCCATGCAGCGCATGGTGCTGGAGACCAGCTGGGAGGCGTTCGAACGCGCCGGTTACACCATGGACCGGCTGCGCGGCAGCCATACCGGCGCGTTCATCGGCGTCGGGAAGAGCTCGGCGTACCACGAGTACGGCCTCACCATGGCCGGCGGGCTGACCGACCTCGACGGCTACGTGGGCCCGGGTTCCGCGGGCGGCACCATGTCCGGCCGGGTGTCGTACGTGTTCGGCCTGGAGGGCCCGACCCTCACCCTGGACACGGCGTGCTCCTCCTCCCTGGTCACCACCCACCTGGCCTGCAACGCGCTGCGCAACGGCGAATGCGATCTCGCGGTGTCGGCCGGTGTGAGCCTGATGCTCACCCCCGAACTGCACGTCGAGTTCAGCCGCCTGCGCGGAATGTCGGCGGACGGCCGCTGCCGGTCGTTCTCCTCCGACACCGACGGCACCGGCTGGAGCGAGGGCTCCGCCGCGGTCGTCCTCAAGCGGCTGTCCGACGCCCAGCGCGACGGTGACCCCATCCTGGCCGTGCTGCGCGGCACCGCCGTCAACCACGACGGCCACAGCGCCAGCCTGACCACGCCCAGCGGCCCCGCCCAGCAGCGGGTCATCCGCGCCGCCCTGGCCGCGTCCGGGCTCCAGCCGGACGACATCGACTACCTGGAGGCGCACGGCACCGGCACCAAGCTGGGCGACCCCATCGAGGGCACCGCCCTCGCGGAGGTTTTCGGCCGCAGCCACTCGGACGAGGCGCCGCTGTGGGTCGGTTCTGCCAAGTCCAACCTCGGCCACACCCAGGCCGCCGCCGGTCTCGCCGGCGTGATGAAGGTCGTACTGGCCATGCGCCACGACACGCTTCCCCGGACCCTGCACGTCGCCGAGCCCACCCCCGCCGTGGACTGGAAGGGCGCCGGCATGGCGCTGGTCCAGGAGCAGCGCCCATGGCCGACGAAGGACGTGCCGCGCCGTGCGGGCGTCAGCTCGTTCGGCATCGGCGGCACCAACGCCCACGTGATCGTCGAGGAGCCGCCGCGGCCTGCCGCGAAGGACGCCGAGGAGGGCGCGCCCGCGCCGCTGCCGCCCACGGTGCCGTTCGTGGTGTCCGGGTACAACGACGCCGCCCTGGGCCAGCAGGTGGAGAACCTGCACCTGCACATGGGCATGAACATCCAGGATCGGCTCGGTGACGTGGCCCGCTCCCTGGCGACGACCCGCAGCCACTTCCGCCGCCGACTCGTGCTCCTGGTCAAGGACAAGGCCGAACTCCTCGACAAGCTGGCCTCCTTCGCCCGCACCGCGGAACTGCCCGCAGAGTCGGTGCGCACCGGCGACCACACCGAGGAGCCCCGGCCGGCCCTGCTCTTCACCGGCCAGGGCAGCCAGCTTCCGGGCATGGGCAAGGACATCTACGACGTCTACCCCGTCTTCCGCGAGGCGCTGGACGAGGTCGCCGCCCGCTTCACCGGGCTGGAGAAGCCCCTCCTGGAGGTGATGTGGGCCGAGCCGGGCAGCGAGGACGCGGCTCTGCTGAACCGCACCGACTTCACCCAGCCCGCCCTGTTCGCCCTTCAGGTGGCGCTGTGGCGGCTGTGGGAGAGCTGGGGTGTGCGGCCGGAGCTGCTGCTCGGCCACAGCATCGGCGAACTCGCCGCCGCCCATGTGGCGGGGATGTTCGACCTGGACGACGCCTGCCGGCTGGTCGCGGCCCGCGGACGCCTGATGCAGGCCCTGCCCGCCCGCGGCGCCATGGTGTCGCTGGAAGCCGACGGCGAGGAGGCGGAAGCCGCCATCGACGCCCTCGGGCTGCGCGGCAAGCTGGACGTCGCCGGACTCAACACGCCCGCGCAGACCGTGCTGTCCGGTGACACCGACGCCGTCGAGGCGATCGCCGCCCACTTCAGGGAGCAGGGCCGCAGGGCCAAGCAGCTGACGGTGTCCCACGCCTTCCACTCGCACCACATGGACGGCATGCTCGCCGAGTTCCGGGCCGTGGCGGAGACCGTCCGCTTCCGCCCTGCGGCGATCCCCCTCGTCAGCAGCCTCACCGGCGAGCTCGCCGCGCCGGGCGAACTGGAGCAGCCCGGCTACTGGGTCCGCCAGGTGCGCCACGCGGTCCGCTTCAGCGACGGCATGCGCAGCCTGCGCCGAGAAGGCGCGAACACCTTCCTGGAGCTCGGCCCGCAGCCCGTGCTGTCCGGCCTGGGGGCGTCCTGCCTGGCCGACGAGGGACCGGTGTCCTGGGTGCCGTCCTGCACCCCGGGCAAGAACGGCGCCTCGGTCATCCAGCGGAGCCTGGCCGAGCTGCACGTGCGGGGCGTCGCGGTCGACTGGGACGGCTACTTCGCGCCCTTCGGCGGCGACCGGGTGGCCCTGCCGACATACGCCTTCCAGCGGCAGCGGTTCTGGTTCGAGCCGCCGGTGTCCCGCGAGGTCGGCGCCGGTCTGAACCCCACCGGCCACGCGCTCCTCGGCGGCGGTGTGGAGATCGCCGGCACCGACCTGTCGCTCTTCACCAACGTGGTGGCGGCCGACCAGCCGGTGTGGGTGCAGGAGCACCGGGTGATGGACGCCGTCCTGATGCCGGGCACGGCGTTCTTCGAGGCCATGCGGGCGGCGGGCGACGCGGCCCACGAGGGCGAATGGGACCTGTCGGACGTGGTCATCGCCTCGCCGCTGGTGCTCGCCTCCGGGGCGCCGGTGCGGATGCAGGTCACCGTGGGTCCGGCGATCGGTGAGACCCGTCCCGTCCAGGTCTACAGCGCGCCCGAGGGTGAGGACGGCGCCTGGCAGCTGCACGCCGAGGGCCGGATCACGCCCGCGGAGGGAGCCGGTGCCGGCACAGCGGTGACGGTACCGCCCCGGGGCGCCGAGCCCCTCGACGCGTCCGCCCTCTACCGCGACCTGGACGCCCTGGGCTACGGCTACGGACCGACCTTCCAGGGCATCAAGGAGGCCTGGCACGTGGGCGGGGAGGTGTGGGCCAGGGCCGCGCTCCCGGAGAGCGCGGAGCAGTCCGCCGCCGGCTACGTCCTGCACCCGGCCCTGCTGGACTCGGCCATGCACTCGCTGCTGCTGACCCAGCGCCTGCAGAACCGGACCGGCGACGACCTCTTCGTGCCGTTCGAGGCCGAGCGCCTGTCGCTGCGGGTGAAGGGCCTTGCGGAGATCTGGGTCCGGGTCGCCGACTTCGAGCTGGGTGACGGCGAGTTCTGGGCCTCGCTCGACATCCACGACAGCGACGGCGCCCATGTCGGCCGGCTGCACCGCCTCCACGCACGGCGGGTGGACCGGGCGGTGCTGCGCCGCCTGGCCGCGGCCGGGGTGGACCGGTTCCAGTTCGACGTCAACTGGCGCCCCGTCGACACCGGGAACGTCGAACTGGGCGGCTCCTGGGGCATGATGACTCCGGCCGGGGACGTGCCGTGGGCGCGGGAGGTCAAGACCCTCCTGGCTCGGGCGGGCATCCAGGTGATCAAGGTCCGGGACCTGGAGGACGCCGAGGAACTGGACGGCCTGGTCTGCCTGTGGGACTCCGACGCGGAGGTCCCGTCCCAGGCCCACGCGTTCGCCGCCAGGGCACTGGAACAGCTTCAGGAGGCGGTGGGTACGGAGTTCCGCACCCCGCTGGTCTGGGTCACCCGCCACGCGGTGGGCACCGGCGCCGACGACATGGTCTCCGGGCTGGGCGCCGGCCCGCTGTGGGGCCTGATGCGGACCGCCCGCAACGAGCACCCCGAACTGGGCCTGCGCCTGATCGACCTCGGCGAGGAGGAGGCGGACCGCAAGGCCCTCCCCGCCGCGTTGATGCTGGAGGCGGAACCGGAGTGCGCCCTGCGCCACGGCGAGGTGCTTGTGCCGCAACTGCTACGGGTGGGCTCGGCCCGGGATCTGCAGATCCCGGCCGAGGGCCGCTGGCAGCTGGAGATTGCCGCCAAGGGCCGCCTGGACGAGCCGCTGACGGTCAAGTCCCTGCCGGAACGGGCCCTCGCGCCGGGCGAGATCCGTGCCGAGGTGAGGGCCGCCGGGGTGAACTTCCTCGACGTCCTCAACGCCCTGGGCATGGTGGAGATCCCCGCGTTCGGCCTGGAGTTCGCCGGTGTGGTCACCGAGGTCGGCGGCAGCGTCGACCAGGTGAAGGTGGGCGACGCCGTGCTGGGTCTGGCCCGCGGCTCCTTCGCCTCCGAGGTCGTCACGGACGCGCGCCAGGTGGTGCGCATGCCGGAGCACCTCAGCTTCGAGGAGGCCGCCACCATCCCGATGACCTTCCTCACTGCCTGGTACGGCCTGCACGAACTGGGCGACCTGCAGTCGGGCGAGCGGGTGCTGATCCACGCCGCGGCCGGTGGCGTGGGCATGGCGGCGGTGCAGCTGGCGCGGCTCCACGGCGCCGAGGTCTACGGCACCGCCAGCGAGCCCAAGTGGCCCGCACTGCGGGAGCTCGGCCTGGACGACGCCCATCTGGCGTCCTCGCGCGATCTGGGCTTCGTCGAGCACTTCGGCAAGGGCGCCGGCGGAGGCGAGTCCGGCGGAAGCTTCGACGTGGTGCTGAACTCCCTGGCCACCGAGTTCATCGACGCCAGCCTGGGCATGCTGGGCAGCGGCGGACGGTTCCTGGAGATGGGCAAGATCGACGTGCGCGAGCAGGCCGCCGTCGACCAGAGCCATCCGGGCGTGACCTACACCGTCTACAACCTGCCCGAGGCGGGGCCGGACCTCATCCAGCGGATGCTGGTCTCCATCGCCGAGCTGTTTACGCAGGGCAAGCTGGCGCCGCTGCCGCTGCGGGCCTTCCCCATGACCCACACCTCCGACGGCCTGCGCTTCATCGCCCAGGCGCGGCACGTGGGCAAGGTGGTGCTGGTCCCGGCCCAGCAGCGACAATTCGTCCGGCCGGACGGCGCGGTGCTCGTCTCGGGTGGCGCCGGCGACCTCGGCCGGCGCGTGGCCAGGTGGCTGGCCGACACCCACGGCGTACGCGACCTGGTGCTCACCTCCCGCCGCGGGATGGAGACCCCCGGCGCGCAGTCCCTGGTGGAGGAGCTGTCCGAGCTGGGCGCCACGGCCACCGTGGTGGCTTGCGACGCGGCCGATCGCGACGACGTCGCCGCGGTGATGGCCCTCTTCGGTGACGAGCGCCCGCTGCGCGGCGTGGTCCACGCGGCAGGTGTGCTGGACGACGGCGCCCTGACGGACCTGACGCCGGAGCGGTTCGACGCGGTCTTCCTGCCCAAGGTGGACGGCCTGTGGCATCTCCACGAGCTCACGCAGGGCATGGAGCTGGACATCTTCGTGATGTTCTCCTCCATCGCGAGCGTCATGGGAGCACCCGGCCAGGGCAACTACGCCGCCGCCAACGCCTTCCTGGACGCGCTCGCCCACCTGCGCCGGGCCAAGGGCCTGCCCGCCACGTCGGTGGCCTTCGGCCCCTGGGAGGGTGAGGGCATGGCCGCCGGGCTCAGCGAGTTCGACCGGGCCCGCTTCGCCCAGCTCGGCCTGGACCGGCTGGCACCGGACGAGGGCCTGGAGCTCTTCGAGCTCGCCGCCAGGAGCGGCCGCGCGCTGACCATGGCCGCCGCGCTGGACCTGAACCGCGTGCAGCACTACTTCGAGAACCGCGGCGGCATACCGCCGCTGTTCCGCGCGCTGCTCAGCGGCAACGCCGGCAAACGATCCCGGGCCGGCGGCGGAACGGACCTGCGCAAACTGCTGGGCGAGGCCTCGCCGGAGGAGTACCCGGCCGTGGTGCTGAGCGTGGTCCGCGAGGAGGTGGCAAAGACCCTGGGCTTCGCCTCGCCGGAGGCCGTGGACGTCGGCGTGCCGCTCCAGGACATCGGCATCGACTCGCTGACCGCGGTGCTGATGCGCAACCAGCTCGCCGACCTGACCGGACTCGCCCTTCCCGCGAAGATCGCCTTCGATCACCCCAACCTCACCTCGCTGGGCGACTTCCTGCTGGAGAAGCTGCTGGAGGCGGGGCTGGACGCGGCTCCCGGGACGGCCACCGGCACGGCGGCCACCGAGACGGCCGAGGCGGCCGAGGCCGCGGGCGTCGACCTGTCCACGGCCCGGAAGGGCTGCCTGCACCCCGACCTCCGCTTCGGCAACGCCACGGCGGCGCCGGTACGCCCGGAGGCGGTCTTCGTCACCGGCGCCACCGGATTCGTCGGCGCCTACCTGCTGCACGAGCTGCTCGCCTCCGAGGTGGTCGCCTACTGCCTGGTGCGGGCGGACGACTCCCGCCAGGCCATGGAGCGCCTGGTCGGGACCCTCGACGGCTACGGCCTGTGGAAGGAGGAGTTCGCGCCGCTGCTGAACCCGGTGGTGGGCGACCTCACCCAACCGCTGTTCGGCATGGACGAGGAGGGCTTCGACGAACTGGCCGACCAGGTGGACGCCATCTGCCACTCCGGTGCCCTGGTGGACTGGATGCGGCCGGTGGAGGACTACACCGGCCCCAACGTGGTCGGTACGCACGAGGCGCTGCGCCTGGCCTCGCGCGGTCGCGGCAAGGCGTTCCACTTCGTCTCCACCTTCGCCACGCTGCCCAAGTACCTGGGGTACGAGGTCACCGAGGACAACCGGGAGTACGGCTACCTGACCTCCAAGTGGCAGGCGGAGCAGATGGTGGCCGCCGCCCGCTGGCGCGGGGCGAAGGCGTCGACGTACCGGCTGCCGTTCGTGGGCGCCTCGACCCGCACCGGGCACTTCCGGCTCGACCGCGGCGACTTCCTGCACAACCTGATCACCGGCAGCCTCGAGATGGGGAGCTTCCCGTCGCTGGCCGCCGACCTCACGGCGGTACTGCCGGTCGACTACCTGTGCCGGACGATCGCCGAGGCCATGACCAGCGACCTGGCGCGCATCGGCAGCGACTACGACTTCGTCAACTCCGGGGCCCCGGCCTTCGACCGCTTCTTCGAGATGGTCGGTGCCGCCGGCGGCGGGGCGGAGATCGTGCCCTTCGACGAATGGCGGCAGCGGGCGCTGGCGTTCGCCGCCGGGCACCCGGCGAGCCCCCTGGCCCGGATCGCCGCCCTGGTGGACGGCCTGACGACGGAGGGCCTGGCGGACATGTTCGCCGCGCTCCCCGTGGGAGGCGCCGTCTTCGGCGCGGAGGACTACCCGTCCCCGCCCGTCGACGAGGACTTCGTCCGCACCTATGTGGACCGCATCAACACTTCCGACCGAGCGGAGAACACGACGTCATGAGCGACGCGACCCAGGCGGCAGACGCGACGGTGGACGACGACGCCACGGTCACCGGCACCTACCGGAAGACCGGCACCTTCCTGCACTCCTCGGCGCAGGTGCACGCCGAGCAGCTGTCCCCGGTACTGGACAAGTACCAGGTGGACAAGGGGGAGATGGAGTCGAGGCTGCCCCCGCACCGGACCCTCAACACGAGCTGCTTCCACCCCGAGGTACAGCCCACCCAGGTCGTCCGGATGAACCTGGACGACGACCTGGCGGACAACCTGGCACGCCAGCTGCGCTGCCAGGCGGTGATCCAGGAGAGCTTCGCCGCCGCCTCGATCGGCAGCTACTTCCCGGTCTCCACCATGTTCGAGAACTGCGTGCTGTTCGTGCCCTCGGCGAAGCGCTTCTACGACCTGAACCAGGACATCGTCCAGGAGCACTTCCCCGACGTCGAGACCGCGGTGGTGAACGCCTTCATCGTGCCGGCCGAGAAGCGGCCGTACGGCACCCACGCGGCCAGCTCGATCGCCCTCCAGATCCCGTCGCTGGTCAAGAAGCAGCTCGGTTTCCCCACCGAGTACCGCAGCTTCCACACCGCGCTGACCCCGACGCCGCTGAGCCGGCAGCCCTTCGTGATCTTCGAGGAGGCCGAGGTGGAGGCCCCGAACCTCCCCTACGTCTACGAGAGGATGCTGGAGTGCGGCCTCGAGGGCGAGGAGAAGGACGCCGTCGACAAGGCGCTGTACCTGTTCCTGGAAGGGAAGCTGTCCGAGATCGACCTGCCCTCGGTGCGGGACTTCCTCATGGCGATGTACTGGGCGAAGACGTACGCCGACAAGCCGTCTCCCGGCTACTACTGCGACAGCCGGGTGGGCGACGCCCTGGTCTTCGACAACTACCGGGCACACGCCGACAGCACCCTGCCCCGGACCACCAAGGACCGCCTCACCATCGACCTGCGCTGCTTCAACAAGGTGCACTACCCGAAGGGCATGACCAGCGGCCTGGACTTCATCGTCGATCCGGACGAGCGCGCCTACCAGGTCAGGCGCAAGTGGGCGTCGATCGAGTTCCTCCTCGCCACGCTCGGCTACGAGAGCGTCGACGAGTTCCTGCGTCTGGTGTTCGGCGGGTCCCGGCGCGCGGCGGACATCGATCCGTTCGGCCTGATGACCGACCTCCAGTTCGGCATCTACAACAAGTCCGAGTACCACCTGCTGGACCAGAACCTCGACGACCACTACGAGCGGGTCGAGGCCCTGTACGACCGCATCGCGAAGGAGGGGGAGTTCGTCCTGCCGGAGCGGGCCGAACGGTGCCTCGCGGCGCTGAGCGAGCAGCCCGGCGACTGAGGGGTCCGGGAAGGACGCGGTCGACATGAGCCACCGACACCGATTGAGGAATGCGTTGTGAGCCGAACCGAATCCGTGGACGACCTTGTGGAGCGCTTCTACACGGTCGTGAAGCTGCCGCACGATCCGTTCGCGAAGGCGTTCCTCAATCGGTGCCGTTCACACACCGTCAAGGTGAACGGCCGCTTCTACAAGTACTTCCAGAGCGGCAGCGGCCCGACGGTCCTCCTCGTCCACGGCCTGAACACCAATCTGGGCAGCATGGTGGCCATCGCCGAAGACCTCCTCGCGCAGGGCTACCGGGTAGTGCTGTTCGACGTGCCGCCGCACGGGGAGGCACTGGGCACCACGGGCGATCCCACCGAGATCCGCGCCCTGCTGCGCGCCCTGTACGACAGGCTCACCGGCCTCCACGCGGTGGTCTGCCACTCCATGGGCGGCCTGTGGGCCCTCACCGCGTGGCACGCCGGGGTGGCCGCCCGGACCATGGTCTCGATCTCCTCCCCGCCCGCCAAGATGTTTCTGGTCGAGAGGTTCGCCGAGATGAACGCTCTCGACGACGACCGGGTCCGGGGGGTGGTCGGGGAGATCGAGAGAAAGTTCGGCGGGACGGTGTGGGACGAGTACTCGGCGCTAGAGGCCGCCCGGGCGATCGACGTTCCCGGGCTGGTCGTCCACGGCACGGCCGACGACTACGTGCCGCCGGTGCACGCCGGGGAACTGCACGCGAGCTGGCGGAACTCCGCCGTGGAACTCGTCGAGGGCGCCGGCCACTTCGACATCGTGGAATCACCCGAGGTCCGGAAAATCATCTCCGCGCACCTGCGGAGCATGGAAGAAACAAGATAAAGGGGCGATCAATTGAGCACCGACATCACCGAAAAGCTGCGCCGGCTGGCCTTCACGCCGATGCGGACGCAGCCTCCGAACGCCACCCGGCCGATCCTGGAGCAGGCTGCCAAGGAGGTCGAGGTCGTCGACGGCGGCAAGGTGGTCCACTACCTCTGGGGCGAGGGTGAGCGGCGGATCCTGCTGGTCCACGGCTGGGCCGGCAACGCCGGGCACCTGACCGTCCTGGCGGACGCGCTCGCCCGGGCGGGCTGCGCGGTGGTCGTCGCGGATCTCCCCGGCCACGGCGAGTCGGAGGGAGCGGAGTCTTCCGTCATCCACTTCGCCAAAGCGGTCGAGGCGGCCGACAAGCGGTTCGGCCCCTTCCACGCCGTCGTCGCCCACTCGCTGGGCGCCGCGGCCACGACCTACGCCATGTCGCGCGGGGTCACGCTGGAGCGAGCCGTGTTCGTCAACCCCATCAGCAGCTACACCAGCCTTTGGCGCCGCTCCGGCGAGGTGATGCAGGTATCGCCGGAGGCCATCGGGCTGGTCCGCTCGCGTGCGGAGGAGTGGCTCGGCATCTCCTTCGACTCCATCGAACCGGCTGTCGCGGCACAGGACTTCACCAGCCGGTTGCTCGTCGTCCACGACGAGAACGACCCGGAGTCGGCGATCACCGACAGCGAGGCGCTGGTGGCGGCCTGGGGGCAGGCCGAGCTGATGCGGGTGCGGGACCTGGGCCACACCAAGGTGCTGCGTGACGACGCCGTGGTCCGCCGCGCCGTCGGCTTCCTGACGGCGGACGGCGCGGGCGACGGTGCGGCGGGTGAGGGAGCGGCGGGCCGGTGACGCTGCCCGTGGCCGCGCACGCGGCCGCCGCACTCGGCGCCTTCCTGGTCGTCGGATTCCTGGGACGCCGGCTCGCCCGCAGGATCGGGCAGCCCGGCGTCGTCGGCGAGATCGCGTTCGGCATGCTGCTCGGGCCGGCGGTGCTCGGCCTGGCCTGGCCGAAGGCGCAGTCCGTCCTGTTACCGGACGGCGTGCTGGGGCCGCTGCGCGACCTCGGGCACGCCGGACTGGTGCTGTTCCTCGTGGGCGTCGCCCACGAACTGCGGCTGGACGCGTCCCGCCTGCGGGACAGGGCCATCGGCTGGACGGCGCTGGGCACCCTCGTGCCCTCCCTGGTGGCCGGCGCGGCGTTCGGCGGCTGGCTCGTCTGGTACGACCGGCCCTCCTTGCGGGGGACCGCGCCCACCCTGGCCTTCGTGCTGCTGCTGGCGACCACCATGGCGGTCTCGGCGGTGCCCGTGCTCGCCAGGATTCTCGCCGACCGCGGCCTGACCACCACCCGCGCCGGGCGGCTCTCGCTGACTTCGGCGGCCCTCATCGACGCCGTCGCCTGGCTGCTGCTGGCCGTGGTGATCGGCATCGCCCAACCCGGCTCGGGCGGCGTCGCGACCGCGGCCACCGTGCTGGTGGCCGGAGCGCTGGCGGCCACTCTGGGCCGCCGCCTGCTGAAGACCCCTCAGGCCGAGCGCCTCTGCGCCCGGTGGCCCTGGCTGGTGGCCGTCGTCCTCGGCGTCTGCGTGCTCCTGGCGGCGGACGTGGCGGACGCCCGCGGGCTCACCGCGATCTTCGGCGCTTTCGTGGTGGGGCTGATGATCCCGCCCGACTCGCCGCACTGGGACGCACCGGTCCGCTGGGTGTCCACGCTGGGCCTGTGGCTGGTGCCGGTGTTCTTCATCGCCACCGGGCTGAAGATATGGACGGGCTCGGGCGGCATCCCCTGGCTGGTGATGATCCTGGCAACGGCCCTGGCCGTGCTCTCCAAGATCGGCGGCGGTTACGCGGTCTCCCGCCTGGGCGGGGAGGGGCACGCCGAGGCGCTTCGCGTCGGCGTCATGCTCAACACCCGGGGACTCACCGAGATCGTCCTGCTCCAGGCCGGGTACAGCGCCGGGGTGCTCACCTCCGGCCTGTATCTGGCGCTGCTGGTGATGGCAGTGGTCACGACCTCGATGACCGGCCCGCTCCTGTCGCTGATCGACCGCCGCCAGGTGGCGGACGCGCCGGCGGCGCCCCGGAAGGACGAGCAGGCCGCGGCCACACCGGGGAAAGGCCCAGTCGGGGCCCCTTCGGAAGGCTCAAGCAGCGTGACGCACTCGACATGATGGGGCATCGGGAAGACGTCGTCTTCCAGCAGCGCGGGGTTCGAAGGCGAACCCTCTGCTAGGGCAGCGTCAGACCCACACCCCATGCTCATCCGCTCGGCGCTTCAGCTCGTCGAGGAGCATGGCGCTGATGCCGCCCGTACCCGTAGCCGTAGCCGGGGCGGCCCTTCGTGGGCGCTGGCGAGCACGCAGGGCCCGTCGCGCCGCCGTCGCGTTCTGTCGCGCGACAGGGGTGGAGCAAGCGGGTTGCCCGCACCCGTGACGGGGCGTACAGGGCGCACCACTCCCCGGAATTCCTCCACCGCAGGGATCTCAGCGGGTGCCCGTACGGGGCGCGGACCAGGCCGGAAAGAGACCGAACAGCGGAGCGGGCTTGGCCTGATTGCATATATGTACTTTGTTCTGTGCCAGCGGACAGCCGCTGCGGAGCCCTTGGGCTACCGTCAACTCCGTGGAGCGAATCCGAGCGGTCCTGATCGACATCGACGGCGTCCTCACCGTGTCCTGGAAGCCCCTGCCCGGAACGGTTGCGGCCATGGAGCGGCTGCGCGCCGCCGGTCTTCGCCTCGCGCTGGTCACCAACAACACTTCCCGCACACGTGCCGCCATCGCCGCGCGGCTGGCCGGCCTGGGCTTCCCCGTCGGCGCCGGAGACATCCTGACCGCTCCGGCCGCTACGGCGGCGTACCTGCGCGAGCACTGTCCCGGCGCCCGCTGCCTCCTGCTCACCAGCGGCGACGTACGGGACGACCTGCCGGGCGTCACCCTCGTCGACGAGGGTGACGTGGACGTGGTCGTGCTCGGTGGCGCGGGGCCCGAGTTCGGCTACGAGGCTCTCAACCGCGTCTTCCGGCAACTGCAGCGCGGGGCCCGGTTGGTGTCCATGCACCGCAACCTGTTCTGGCGTACCGAGGGCGGCCTCGACCTGGACACCGGGGCCTTCCTCGAAGGACTCGAGAAGGCCTCCCGCACTGAGGCGGAGGTGACGGGCAAGCCGGCACCGGCGTTCTTCGCGAGCGCCCTCGCCCACCTGGGCGCCGACGCATCCGAAGCGCTGATGGTCGGCGACGACATCGAGTCGGACGTGCTGGCAGCCCAGCAGTCCGGCATCGTCGGCGTCCTGGTGAGGACAGGCAAGTACCTCCCCGAGGCGCACCACGCCGCCTCCGGGACCCCCGACCACGTCCTCGACTCCTTCGCCGACCTGCCCTCCCTGCTCACCACCGGTTCCGGATCCGGTTCGGCCTGACGGGACACTCCGATGCCCGTGGGCCCGGGCGGGCAGGATCGGGGGACAGCTGCACGACCCGACCGTACGACGGGTCACCGACATCGGGCCTCGAAGCGACGCGCCGACCGCTCGGGCTTAGGCTTCGCTCAGCATGGACGCGGCGGGGGCGGAGCACATGACGGCAGGGACAGCACAGAGGTGGGGGGCGACCCTCGATTCGGTCGTGGTGTACGCGCAGGGCGCGGTCTGCCGCCGCCTGGCCCGGGGCAGCGTGCCGTCTGACGGCCGGGTACGGGTGACGGGACTGCCCCGCTCACTGGACCCGGGATCGCTGCGAACCCGTGTCCTGGGCGCCCCCGGTGTGCGCGTCGCCGAGGCCCGGGTGGAAGTCGAGGCCGAGCCGCTCGACACGGGCACGCCCGACCAGTTGCGGCGCGAAGTGGAGCGGCTGGGCGACGAGTACGCGGCGGCGCAGGGACGCCGGGACCGACAGCTGAGCCGGATCGAGGAGGTCATGGCTCTCCACCCGGTGCCACCTGCCCACGAGCCCGAGCGCCCGCATCGGCGCACCCCGGTCGCCGCGTGGCTGGAGCTCGCCGACTTCGTCGACGAGCGACTGAGGGGGCTGCACACCCGCCTCGTCGAGCTGGAGGAGGCGCTGCGCAACGTCGGGCACGAGCTCACCGTCGCCGCCGACAGGCTCGCCCGCGCCTCCACCGACGCACCGTCAGCGCGCGTGGAGACCACGGTCTGCGCGGTCCTGACCCTCGAGGGCACCTGTGACACCGAGGTGGAGGTGGAAGTGGAGTACGGCGTGCCCGGCGCAGTCTGGGTGCCGACCTATCGTCTCACTTACCGTCAGGGCGGCGGCAGCGGCCGTCTGGTGCTGCGCGCCTCGGTCGCCCAGCGGACCGGCGAGGACTGGACCGGCGTGCGCATCGCCCTGGCCACCGCTGATCTTCGGCGCCGGACCGATCTGCCGAGGCTCCGCTCGATCCGGATCGGGCGCCGTCAGCCCGCCCCCGCGCCTTCTGGCTGGCGAGAGCCTCCGGCGGGGCTCGCCGACCTGTTCGCCGGGTACGAGGCGGCCGGCCCCCGCCCTGCCACGACCGCCGCACCTGCGGCTGTTGGCGTCGGCTCCGCTCCCGTGGCTGCCGCGGGCGGCACCGCTTACGGTCCCCTTCCGCCACCGCCGCCTCCCCCGCCGGCACCGGCACCGGCACCGGCACCGGCACCGGCACCGCAGGCCTACGGTGGTCCGCCGGGCGCGGTCCAGGTGCCCGGCCCCTCCCCGGAGCCCTACGGAGGCAGGGTGTCCGACCTCGCGCCTCCGGCCCCCTCGCAACCGGGCGCCAGGCCGCCTGCCGGCGGCAGGTCCTTCGCAGGGGCCACCGCCCCCATGGCACCCGCGGCTCCCGGCCGGGCTGTGCCGCAACCCCGTCCGGCACCGGCAGCCGGTCCGCCGCAGCCGAGCGGCGCCGAGCTCGACTACGCCGCCCTCGTCCTGTGCGGCCCCGACGAGCCGGGCGGTCGCCGAGGCCGGCTGTTTCCCGACTCTCCCTTCGACCCGGTGGCAGCCGAGTACCGCCGCCGCGCCGAAGCAGTGGCCGCGCTGCCGCTGCCCGGGCAGGCCGTGCGGCCCCGCGAGTCGGCCGGTTCGTTCGACCACCGCTTCGATGCCACCGCCCGCGCCGACATCCCGTCGGACGGCACCTGGCACACCGTCACCGTCGACGAGATCCCGGTCGGCCTGCGCACCGAGTACCTCTGTGTGCCGTCCGTGGAGGAGACCGTGTATGCGACGTTGGCGCTCTCCAACGCCACCGACCAGGCGCTGCTCGCCGGCCCGGTGGAGGTCACCGTCGACGACGAGTTCCTGATCACCGCCGCACTGCCCACGCTCGCCCCCGGCGGTGTACGCCGGGTGGGGCTCGGGCCGGCCGAGGGCATCCGGGTCACCCGACGTACGAACCTGCACGAGTCGACCTCGGGCCTGCGCAACAACACCACCGTGCTCGACCACCGCGTCCACGTGGAGCTGGCCAACCGGCTCGCGAGGCCCGTCACCGTCGAAGTCCGCGAGCGGGTGCCGGTCACCTCCGAACCGGGCATCGGCATCGAGGAACGGGCCGACTGGACGACGCCCGAGGAAGGCGCGGGGCCCGAGCACCATGCCCCGGGCACCCGCGTCTGGCTGCTGGACCTCCCCGCAGGCGCCACTGCCTCCCTCGACGGCGGCTACGAGATCCGCATCCCGACCGGCAAAGCCCTGGTCGGCGGCAACCGCAGGAGCTGACACCCGCCATGTCCACGGCCCCGAAGCCGATCGCCCTCCCCGTCACCGCCGTCACGTGCCTTGAGGACCGCGCCCATGTCGAGCGCGCGGTCCTGCTCGACCTGGAGGCAGGCGTCCAGCGGCTGCGTCTGGGGCCGGTCAGTGCGCTGGCCGTCGACCGGACCCTCCACGCAGAGCTGACCGCCGATCACCCGGCGACCGTGCTCGACGTGCGGATCGTCCGCAGCTGGACGCCGCACGGGCCACTGCAGTCCGCCGCCGACGACTCCCCCCTGCGCCACCGCGTACACGGCCTCGAAGAGGAGCGGCTGGACCTGGGGCGGCAACGCGACCGGCTGCACGCCCGCCTCGACCTGCTCGGCCGCCTCGCCGCCGACCTGCTGCGGGAGATCGGCGAAGGCGTCGGCTCGGGGGAGGCCGAACGGCCTCGCTGGGCCCGCGAACTGGACCGGGTGGACGACGAGCGCGACACGTACGGAGAGCAGCTCCGCACCGTGGAGGCCCGGCTGGCCGCGCTCGTTGCCGAGCTCGGGGAGGCCCAGCGGGCCATGAACCTCTCCGAGGAGGAGCCCGCCGAGCTGGTCGGTCATGTCGAGTTGACCGTGGAGGCCGCGGTCGCCGGGCCGGTCGGGCTGCGCCTGAGCCACCTCACCCCGTGTGCGCTGTGGCGGCCCGCGTACCGGGCCGTGCTCGACGGGGACGCCCTGACACTGGAGACCGACGCGGTGGTCTGGCAGCGCACCGGTGAGGACTGGTCGGACGTACGGCTGACCCTGTCGACCGCCCGCTCGGCGCTGGCCACCGATCCGCCACGGCTGGGCGAGGACCGGCTGACGCTCAAGGACCGCTCCCCAGCGGAGCGCCGCACGGTCGACGTCGAGTTGCGCGAGGAGGAGATCGGGGCCCTCGGCCCAGCCCCGGTGCTCGGCCTGCCGGGGGTGGACGACGGCGGCGAGGCGCGCGTGCTGAGCTCCCCCGCGCCGGTCTCCGTGCCCGGAGACGGCCGCGCCCACCGAGTGCCGCTCTCCGTCTTCACCACGGCCGCGAGCAGCGAGTACGCCTGCTCACCCGAGGTGTCGCCGCTGGTCACCCAGATGGTGCGGTTCGACAACCTGTCGGGCCACGCACTGCTCGCCGGGCCCGTAAGCCTGGTCCGCGGCAGCGGATTCAGCGGCCGCGGCACGCTGGACTTCACCGCCCCTGGCGCCCCCGTCGAACTCGCCTTCGGCAGCTGCGATGACCACGGGGTGGTCCGGCACGCCCAGGAGTCCCGCGATCCCGCCGGAATCATGCAGCGGACCGTGGTCACCCGCACGATCCGGCTGCACCTGTCCCGATTCTCCGCCCCCGGGGAGCACGGCGATCGGGTGGTCGTCCTCCGGGAGCGGATCCCGGTCTCCGAGGTCTCGGCAGTAAAAGTACGCCTACGGAAGGACGCTTGTTCCCCGGCGCCCGAAGTGGTCGACGCCGAAGGCATCGCCCGCTGGGACGTCACCCTCCCACCCGGCGGCCGCCGCACGGTCAGCCTGGTCTACGAGCTGTCGGCGAGTGCCACAGTCGCCGGGCTCTGAGCTCGGCGGTCAGGTGCACGCATGCACGCATGCACGCGAACTATGACTCACCGACCAATACTTGCGGCAGACCGGGAACACATGAGGGGCACAGCCCGCGATAGGTGACCTCTACCTCGGACACCGTGAAGCCGAACCGCTCAACCATTCTCCCTCGCAGTCGCTCCAGCAGGTCACTCACTTTCGGTTCACCTGTTCAGGTGCGGCGGGATAACAAAATTCTACCGGCATACGTTCGGCTTCTTATGGGAAGCGGATGAGCAGCCCGATTGCAGGGTGGCAGCGGCGAAAGCCACTGCGCGCTCTTCGACTGCTTGTTGGGCGGGGGTGCTCTGCGTGTTCTCGTAGCGGTGCGGTCTGCGGTGCGCGACCATACGGACGCCGACACACGCTCGGTCATCGGCGTCGTCCGTGAGGACAGGTTCTCGCCGGCCGCCCGCCCCGCGTTCACTTGCCACGGGTCTGGTCAGGTGTTTTCCGGCCGGCGGGGCGCCATGGCGCGCCACGGGCGCGGGTCGCAGTGCTCGAGTCGGAAAAGCAGACAGCGTCAAGAGCAAGCAGCCAGCAGGTGGAAACACCGAGACAAAGGAAGAAGGACGGACGTGTCCGGCAGCGAAAGCGAGAACCCAGTAATCCCCTCCCCGACCCCCACGCCGACCAGCCCCAGGACGAACCGGGACTGGTGGCCGAATCAGCTGGACCTTCAGGTTCTCCACCAGCACTCACCTCAGTCCAATCCGATGGGTGAGGACTTCGACTACGCGGAAGAGTTCGCGACCCTGGACGTCGACGCGCTGAAGCGGGATGTCTTCGAGGTGATGACGGCGTCCCAGGACTGGTGGCCTGCCGATTACGGCCACTACGGGCCTCTGTTCATCCGTATGAGTTGGCATGCCGCAGGAACGTACCGAATCGCCGACGGCCGGGGCGGTGGCGGCTCCGGCGCTCAGCGCTTTGCCCCCCTCAACAGTTGGCCGGACAATGCGAGCCTCGACAAGGCGCGCCGTTTGCTCTGGCCGGTCAAGCAGAAGTACGGCCGGAAGATCTCATGGGCCGACCTTCTGGTCTTCGCCGGCAACTGCGCCATGGAATCGATGGGGTTCAAGACGTTCGGGTTCGGCTTCGGGCGAGAGGACATCTGGGAGCCGGAGGAAGTCTTCTGGGGGCCCGAGGACACCTGGCTCGGAGATGAGCGCTACAGCGGCGACAGGGAACTTTCCGGTCCTTTCGGCGCAGTGCAGATGGGGCTGATCTACGTCAATCCGGAAGGCCCCGACGGAAACCCGGATCCGATCGCTGCCGCCACGGACATTCGCGAGACGTTCGGGCGCATGGCGATGAACGACGAGGAGACGGTCGCGCTCATCATCGGAGGCCACACGTTCGGCAAGTGCCACGGCGCGGTCGGTCCCGAGTACATCGGTCCGGAACCCGAGGCCTGCCCCATCGAGCAGCAAGCCCTGGGCTGGAAGAACACTTACGGCAGCGGCAAGGGCGCCGACACGCTCACCAGTGGGCTCGAGGGCGCATGGACCACCGAGCCGACGAAGTGGGACAACGGGTACCTGGACAACCTGTTCAAGTACGACTGGGAGCTGACGACGAGCCCGGCCGGTGCGCACCAGTGGACTCCGACGGATCCCTCGGCCCGGGACACGGTGCCCGATGCGCACGACCCGTCGAAGCGGCACGCTCCCATGATGCTGACAACGGACCTCTCGCTGAAGCTGGATCCGATCTACGGGCCGATCTCGAAGAGCTTCCACGAGAACCCGGCCAGGCTCGCGGAAGCGTTCGCCAAGGCGTGGTACAAGCTGTTGCACCGCGACATGGGGCCCCTCTCGCGTTACCTCGGCCCGTGGATCGCTGCGCCCCAGCTGTGGCAGGACCCCGTCCCCGAGGTCGATCACGCACTGGTCGCAGACGCGGAGATCGCCGACCTCAAGGCCCGGATCCTCGCCTCGGGACTGTCCGTCTCCCAACTGGTGATCACCGCCTGGGCGTCGGCGGCAAGCTTCCGTGGCACCGACAAGCGGGGCGGGGCCAACGGGGCACGGATTCGACTCGCGCCCCAGAAGGACTGGGAGGTCAACGCCCTGCCCGAGGTGGCCGAGGTGATGCGGACCCTCGAGCAGATCCGGCAGGACTTCAACGTCGCACAGACCGGCGAAACGTTGGTTTCGCTCGCTGATCTGATCGTCCTCGGCGGGTGCGCGGCCGTCGAGCAGGCAGCGAAGAGCGCCGGGCACGACATCACGGTCCCGTTCGCACCGGGGCGCACGGACGCCTCGCAAGAGCAGACCGACGTGGAGACCTTCGCCGTACTCGAACCCAGGGCAGATGGGTTCCGCAACTACTGCCCGGCGGGGGAGAAGTTGTCGCCGGAGACTCTCCTGCTTGACCGCGCCAACCTGTTGACACTGACCGCACCCGAGATGACGGTTCTGACGGGCGGCATGCGGGCGCTGAACACCGGCTTCGAGCGGTCCCCGCACGGTCTCTTCACCCACCGGCCGGAGACGTTGACCAACGACTTCTTCGTCAACCTGCTGGACTCGGGTACGGAGTGGAAGGCATCGACCTCTGACGAGAACGTGTTCGAAGGTCGGGATCGCGCCACGGGCGAGGTCAAATGGACCGCCACCGCCGTCGACCTCGTTTTCGGCTCGCACTCCCAGCTCCGAGCCGTCTCGGAGGTCTACGCGTCCGGGGACGCGGAAGAGAAGTTCGTGCGTGATTTCGTGGCGGCGTGGGACAAGGTGATGAACCTCGACAGGTTCGACCTCGCCTGAGCCCGATGTCCCGGTCGGTTCCTCATCGGCCGACCGGGACATGTCGTCCGGCCGCGCCAAGGCCTCCGGACTCCCTTCTTCCCCGAAGAGCCGGTGCACGGACGGCCGCCGGCGCCCCCGAGGGGCCCGAATCCGGCCCATTCACGGACCAGCCTCCGCCCGGCCGCACGCCCCGCACGTCGTTCATCAGGCGGCAGGTACGTGGGGGTCACGAACCGGCTTGCCGGGCGCGTTGTTCGGCCCTCCCACCGAGTTCAGGACGGCCTGAGCCTGGGTGTCGACAAATTTGGTGAACAGCTGTTGTGCGTAGCCGAAAATGACGGCCCAGGCAATGATTTGAGCCGATGAGTCGAGGGCTTGAAGACCGGGAACGAACTCACCGCGCATGAGCAGCAGTCCGAGCACGGCGGTCAACGCGCCGGTCGGTAGTTTGAGCAAGGCCAGTGCCACCGGGACGTTGTACGGCGTGGACGTTCCCTTGATCCGCCGAAGGGATGCGGCGGCCGCGACCGCGGCTGCCACGATCCCGATGAACTCGACGACAGGGTAGTCCCAGCGCGAGGCGACCATGCCGTAAAGGTCATCGATATCACCCCCGGATTCCGTGCTCCGGGCGGACATGTCGCTCGCCGTGGGACAGACAACGCCGATCTTCTCGGGCCGGAAGCACAGGGGCACCGTCTCCGGGGCCACGGCACCGAAGACACCTACCAGAACGACGATGATGGAAAGCGCGATGGACATTCCGTAGACAACATGCGTGAAGCTTCGGACCCGGAGGTTCTCCCTGAGATGGGACTGGCGGGCGACGGCCACCGAATCGACGACTACTTCACGCTGTGCACCTTGCAGGGCTGCGCCGCTCCGGATGGACAGAGCGATCTCCTCGACTTGCACTCTCCGTTCGTCGTTGATGGGGAGATGCTCTCGGATGTACGCCACCAGGCCCGGCATCATTGCCGTGACGTCGTCCAACGAGGAGAGTCTCAGCATGAGGTTGTGAGCCACGTCGAAACGCGTCTGCGCGACAGCCAGATGTGCCGCGGGGAGACGCCGGCGGTGATCGTGGTGGAGCGTACTCCTGGCTTCCTCCAGCTCCTTGAACGCCTGTGCGGCCAGCGCCTGCGCCTCCGCCGGAAAGTGTTCCCGCCCTGTCCTGACCCGGAGAAGAGCTTCGAGCTCACTGATGCGCGAACCGAGGCCCTCCCGGAGCTCCCACAAGCCCTTTTCGTGCGTACTGACCCTCCGGCGATCCCGGAACCTCGACCTCTCTGCCATTTGTCCACCATTGCCGGTTTCTGTCCAGACATCCACTACCGGACGAGGCTTCAGCAGACGAACTCCGGACTGTTGGCCCAGAACGTCAGATGGGACCAGGTCTGTGCTCCGCAAAGGCCGTCGACCGTGATCTCCGCGCATCCCTGGAATTTCCGGACCGCCGCGTCGGTGAGCGGACCGAAGTCTCCATCGATGACGAGATTCTCAGTCGCCAGTGAACTGTTCAGGTAGCACTGCGCTTGCTTCACAGCCGCTCCCGACGAGCCACGCTTTATCGTGGGGCGGGCCGTGGTGTGGGTGCAGATGTCGCTGACCATGGCGTACTCCTGTCACGCAGTGTTTTCCTTAGAAGTGCAGGGCGCCTTGAATGTGGCCCGTCCTGCTTGAACTTGGGATGTTCGTACGCGGCGGTCGCGTCAGACGCTCCTCAGGGATGTTGTTCCACGCCTGAAGCTGTTCGACCGTCGTCACCGAACCTTCGGGCCAGTTCAGTAGAGCATGTCGCCCGTCTTGACCGTGTGGTATGTGACCTTCTCATCCATGCTTTTATATTAGGCGCATCCATCTTTGTGTGCATGTGGAGAATCCCGGTGTCTGGAAGGCGTTTTGGCCGCCCACATCGGCGACGCGGCGATCTCATCGCCAGTCATTTTTTCTTTCAAGAATCGATGATTGACCAGATGACACTTGAATCGGCGACCACGATCACAAGAAGACGCGAAATCACAGATCCGGTGCGCAGGGCGCGGCGGCGTGAGGCTCGCATCTGGCGAGCGCTACGAGCTGTTCTCCGGCAGCTGGAGAACGACCGGCGAACGGAAGCCGGACATGCCAGAAGGCCGGCCCAGCATCGAGCCGTGCGACTGCGCTGGGGTGCTACTCGCCGAAGAAGCTCGGCTTCTTCCAGGGCCGTGCCCGTGCCCTGCCGCCGGCCTGCTCAGTGTTCGTCGTACTTGCGGCGTATGTAGGAGAGGTCGTTCAGGAGGCTCGCCGAGGTGGAGCGGGCTGGGGGGTGAGGTGGGGTGGGGAGGGGGAGGGTGCCGGTCGCGGACCAGTGGAGGCGGCCGTCAGGGGCTATGAAACTTCTGGTCCGGCCTTGGTTGTCCGGGTGCAGGCAGTAGGGGATGTCGAGATACCCCTTGCGGAAGGCCAGCAGCAGGGCGCGGCCGAGGTCGGGCGCCAGGTTCAGGACCGCACCGACCAACGTCGCCGCTTCGTCGTACGTCGCGGAGTCGGCGGGTTCGTCCAGGGTCGGAAGTGGAACGCGGGCGGCCGCCCAGGACGCGTACTCGAGGGCGCGTACGTTCTCGTCGATGGTGGGGATGCGCCGGGATTCGGAGGCGGTCTTGACGATCAGACGCTGGGCACCGGCGGCGGTGGCCAGTTCCGCCGCCTCGCCGAGCAGGCGGTAGGCACCGTCGCGTGTCTCGGGGTACACGCCCATATAGGTGTAGACGACGACGTGCCAGTCGGTGACGGGCAACAGCTCGCCGCACAGGCGTCGCAGGGCTGCGATGGCCTCCTGGTCCTGCTCCCGGTTCGTCTGCTGGGCGTAGCTGACGGAGACGCTGCGGATGCCGTGCTGGACGAAGAAGAGAGCTTCCAGCACGCTGATGGCCACGAGTTGGCTGGGCGGGCACAGCTGCCCGAGCATGCAGCCGCCGAACGTCTCCAGATGCGGTTCCGTGCCGGTGTCGCGGAGCTGCGCGAAGAGTTCGCAGCTCACCTCCCAGTTGCGGACCGACTCGGACAGAGGAGTGCGGCCGTACGGCAGGCAGTAGGAGACGGGCCCGCCCTCCGAGGCCCCCAGACCTACGGCGAGCAGGGCGCGGAAGATGTCTACCGGATTCGCCGAGCCGTGCCGTACCTGGACGGGGAAGTCCTCGCCCCGGATGCCGGACAGCACCTTCGCGGTGGTCGCGGCGGAGTGGCTGACCACCGGGTAGCCGTTGAGGTCGATTCCGTCGCGCAGGGCGCTCTCGACGGCTGCCAGGTGTCCTACCCGGGTGTGGGCGTCGACCGTGATGGTGCCGACGGTCCGGGCGGCGACCGCGCGTGTGGCGGCGAGCCCGGTGCGCATGGCGGCCGGGTCGCTGAAGCCCATCCGGGGCTGTACGACGAGCCGGTCACGCGCCGCGCCGGCCTGGACGAACGCCCCGAATTGCACGGCCTGCCGCTCGGTCACCGGGCGCTCGGGACCAGGTGGGGGTCTGCCACGGGCAGCGAGGCGGCGAAGAGGCGAAGGGCGGTCGCCGGGTCGGTGCCCTCCTCGAAGACCTCGTCGAAGCCGGCCGCCCGGAGCTGCTGCGCACGGGCTCCGTCCGATCCCTTCACACCGAGCTTTCCGCCGATCAGCACCGGGGTGGCGGTGAGCCTGCGGTCGGCACGCAGTTTCCCGATGACCCGCAGCCCGTCCTGGTAGCCGTGGCCGTTGACGCTGCTCACCACGACGAACGCGGGGCGGATCTCGGCGCATCGGTCCACCAGCAGGTCGTCGGGGACACAGGGGCCGAGATTCACCACGCGGTAGCCGAGTTCCTCCAGGAGTAACTGAAGGAACACCAGGTTCCAGGTGTGGGAGTCCGACGCCATCGTCGTCACGACGACGGTCTGCCTCACATTGCTCCGCTGGTCAGTCATGGGGCCGTGCCACCTTCCGATAGGTCCGTACGTGCTCGATGCGGGAGACGGAGAGCACCTCGTCGCCCCGGACCACCGCCTCGGCCGGGGCTGGCCTGCCCAGGAACATGAGCAGGCTGGCGGTGGGGCCGTACGCCCCGGTGTTGGGGATGGCGACCAGGTCGCCGGGGCGCAGCCCGGCCGGGACCTCGATCTCCCGGCCGAGGATGTCTCCGGGGGTGCACAGCGGGCCGGCGAGCGACGCGCGCTGCGTCTCGGCTCCGCGGGGCGCGACCCGTACCGACACGGGCAGGATCCGCCCGAGGCCCGACATACCCCCGAACGTATTGATTCCGGCGTCGAGGATGACGAACGTCCGCCCGCGGCCGACCTTGACGTTGCTGACCGAGGCCAGCAGGGTGCCGCAGTCGCCCACCAGATAGCGGCCCGACTCGACGGCCAGCCGGGGGGCACCCTGCCGCCAGTGCGGGAAGCGCACGTCGAGGGCGGCTTCCAGCTCGGAGCGCAGCTTGGGGTAGGCCGCCCGCTCACCGTGCTGTCCGTACGGGGCCGAGAATCCACCGCCGATGTCGAGCAGCCGAAGGGGCAGTCCGAGCTCCTGCTCGATGCGCGCGGCCGTGTCGACGGTGTGCCGGAACTCGCCGATCAGGGCTTCCTCGTCGGCCGCGTTGCTCTGGGAGAACAGGTGCAGGCCGGCCACGGAGGTTCCCGGCACCGAGCGCAGCCGGGGCGCCAGGTCCGCGATCGTCTCGCTGTCGATGCCGAACTGGGTCGGCTTGCCCGTCATTCTGACGCCGCTGGCAGCGCTGGCCGTGGCGCTGTTGATCCGCAGCAGGCAGTCGGCGACGGTGCCCCGGGCCAGCGCGGCCTCGCCGATGTGCTCCAGGTCCGTGAGCGATTCGGCGGAGAACAGCCGTACGCCGCGCTCGATCGCCTCGCGCAGCTCGCCCGCGGTCTTGCCCGGGCCGGTGTAGAGGATGTCCTCGGGGGCGTGCCCGGCTTCCAGGGCGGCGGCCAGTTCCCCGGTGGAGCTGATCTCCGCCCGGCAGCCGCGGCCGTCGTCGCCCTGGCGCAGCGCCCGTACGAGCTCCGCGTGCGGGTTGGCCTTGAGGGCGTAGAAGACGTCGCACTCCTCCGGCAGCCAGCCGAAGAGGTCACGCCGGGCGGTGTCGAGCCGGTCGAGGTCGTAGACGTACAGCGGAGTGCCGTGGGATCGCGCCAGTTCGTCGAGCGGGGCGTGCGGGCTCATTCGGCGGCTCCCTGGAGCAGGGCCGCCAGTTCGCGGCGGGCGTTCTTGCCGTGCAGGGTGAGGGGGAACTCGGCGAGGACGCGGCAGATCGTGGGCACCTTGGGCAGTTCGAGGCGCTTGGTGAGTTCGGCGGTGACCTCGTGGGGTCCGAGGTCGCTCTCGACGAACAGCGCGAGTCCGTGTCCGTCCCCGGGCGGCAGTACGGCCGCGGCCCGGACGCCGGGGATGTCCATGGCCGCGCTCTCGATCTCGACGGTGCTCATGCGAAAGCCCTTGTGCTTGAACATGTCGTCGCGGCGGCCCTCGAAGTAGAGGTGGCCGTCGTCGTCGAGCCATCCGTAGTCGCCGGTGTGCAGCAGCGGCTCGCCGGTGTCCCTGTCGCGGCGGAAGGACCTGGCGGTGTCCTCGGGGTTGCGCCAGTAGCCGGACATCACGTGGGGGCCCGCGGCGACGATCTCCCCGACCTCTCCGGTGGGCACGGGGGCGCCGTCCGTGTCCAGGATCAGCACCCGGGTGCCGGGCAGCGGCAGACCGACGGAGTTGGGGCGCTCCTGGTGCTCATCGGGGGGCATCACCGTGATGCGCTTGGCCTCGGTCTGGCCGTACTGCCGTACCACGCGCGTGCCGGGGAAATGCTTGCGCAGGGCGTCGATGGTGGTCTGGGGCAGGGCGGCGCCGGTGTTGGTGAACATCCGTACCGGAGGCACGGGTTTGGTGTCCCGGCCGGCCAGCCGGGTGATCATCGTGGCGAGTGACGGGACGATCGGGACGACGGTCACTGCGGTCTCGCGCATGCGCTGGAGGAGGACGAAGTCGGATTCGCCGTCGGCCAGGACGATCTCGCAGCGCGCGACACAGGTCATGAGCACCTTGTAGAGACCGTAGTCCCAGGACATCGGGAAGCGGCAGAAGACGACGTCGTCCGGCCGGTAGCCGAGCGCCTCGGTCAATGCCCGGGAAGCGAAGGTCACCTGCGCGTGCGGGCACATCACGGCCTTCGGGGCCGCGGTGCTTCCGGATGTGTAGATCAGTACGGCCAAATCCTCTGCGCGGACGGGATCCGGCTCCGGCTCCGGCTCCGGCCCTGCATGTGGTGGGCCGGGGTGTTCGTACACCTGGCTCACCTTGGGCCACACCTCGGCCAGGTCGTGTACGGGAACAGGGCTGATCCCCCGCAGCACCGCGGCCCCCGCGGCGTCGCTGATCACGAGGGCGGGTTCAGCGTTGCCGATGACCGACTTGAGGTGGAACTCCTTCATGGCCGGGTTCAGCGGTATGAAGACGGCGCCGGTCCGTGAGGTGCCGTAGAACATGGCGGCAAGTTCCCGGCTGGTCGGCAGCTGGAACACGACGCGGTCCCCGCGGCCGATGCCCTGGGCGCGCAGCCAGTCGGCGAATCCCCGGCCGGCCGCATCCAGTTCGCGGTAGGTCCAGCTGCCGGTGGCGTCTCGAACCGCCGCGGCTTCGGGTGCCTCGGCGGCGGCTGCGTCCAGCAGGGCGTGGATGGTGTGGCTTGTGGCCTGGCTGTTCAAGCGTGTTCCCCGTTCACCTTGCGTTGGTGGTGGTCGTGGCGAGCGTGTCCCGCAGAGCGCGGCGGTCGACCTTCCCGTTGGCGTTCAGCGGCAGGTCCGCCAGGACGGTCAGCGTGCTGGGAACCATGTACTCCGGAAGGCGGGCGCGCAGTGCCGTGAGTACGTCCGCCGAGTCGATGCCCTCCCCCGTGCAGGCGGCGGCCAGCCGCGTGTCGCCGCCGGGACCGGGAAGGGTCAGCACGATCGCGTCGCCGACCCGGGGATGGGCGCGCAGTTCGCTCTCCACCTCGCCGAGTTCCAGGCGGTAGCCGCGCACCTTGACCTGGTGGTCGAGCCGCCCCAGGTGGATGAGGCCGTCCTCGCCGTGACGGACCCGGTCCCCCGTGCGGTACCAGAGCCGGGCGTCCGGCTGTCCTGAGGAGTCGGAGAAGTCGGCCCGGGCGTCCCCGGTCTCGTACCGGAGGAAGCGTCCGGCGTTGTCGGCGGGGTCGAGGTAGCCCGGGAAGCGCTGGACGCCCCGTACACACAGCTCGCCCTCGTCGGCGGGACGGCCCTCGGCGTCGACGACGAGCTGCTCCAGGCCGGGGCAGAGCTCGCCGATCGGTACGGTGGCGCTCGTCGGGGGTTGCCGGGCCGGGTCGTCCGGCAGCCGGTACTGGGTGCAGCTCAGGGTGAGTTCGGTCGGCCCGTACAGGTTCTCCAGCACGCTGCCCGGGGCGGCGGCCTGCCAGGCCGTGGCCTGAGTCATGGTCAGCGGCTCCCCGCAGAACAGGCTCCAGCGCAGCGTGGGCATGCTGCCAGGGGCAAGCCCGCGCAGCCGCCGGGCGAGCGAGATCACGGAGGGGACGGAGAACCAGTGGGTGATGCGTTCACGGGCCACGAACCGGGTGGGGGCCATGAGATCGGCCCGGCCGGGCACGACGAGTGTCGCCCCGGCGCCCCATGCCGCGAACAGGTCGAAGACCGAGAGGTCGAAGGTGAGGTCGAAGGTCTGGGAGAGCCGGTCACCGACGCCGATGCCGTAACGGCCGATCACATGCTCCAGATAGGCCGCGATGCTGCGGTGCTGGACCGGCACGCCCTTCGGGGTGCCGGTCGATCCGGAGGTGAACAGGATGTAGCAGATGTCCTCCGGGCCGGGGCCGGCCACCGGCGCAACGCCCGTGCCCGGAACGCCGGCCGCGAGGTCCCCGGTCAGGGCGGCGTCGTCGACCGCCAGCACCGGGACCGGCAGGGCGGCGTCGGCGTGCCGCGGCTCCGCCAGTACGCAGTCCAGCCGGGCGGCCGTCGCCACGGCGGCGGTGCGGGGCAGGGGGAAGTCCGGGTGGAGCGGCACCACGGTGGCACCCAGCCGCTGCACGGCGAGGTATCCGGCGTACGCGGTCAGGGTACGCAGGGCGAGCAGGCCCACCCGGCGGGGCGTCCGGCCGCCCGCGGCGGCCACCAGCTCGGCGGCCAGCCGCCCCGACAGCGCGTCGAGTTCGGCGTACGTATGGATGGTGCCGTCGACCTCGAGCGCCACGGCGTCGGGGTACCGGCGGGCCGAAGCGGCGAACCATCCGTACAGTCCCCCCTCAGGCCTCATGGTCCGATCCCCTTTCCCGCTCCCCTACGTGTTCCTGCTCCGGTCCGCCCGGGGCGTCCGGGCCCTCCAGGCGTTCCACCGTGGTGAGCACCTGGGCGAACGCCTTCTCGACGGCTCCCGCGCGGAACCGGCCGCGCTCCGCCGAGGCGATACCGAAGCGCACGGCCTGCGGCAGCGCTCCCCAGGCGGCCGATGCCTCGGCCGCACCGGGAACGGACGCCAGCCGGAAGCGCTGGTGCCGGGCGGCGGTCCAGATGTCGTCGGCATAGCGCGCCAGCTCGCCGGGGTCGGCGCACAACCGGTCCGCGACACAGCGCAGCGCGGGCACCAGGCCGTGCACCCAGGTTCCCTCGGGGGCGGCGGACCGTGCGGCTTCGGCGAATTCGAGCCAGCGGTACCCGGTGTACGGCGTCAGGGCGACGGCCTCCCCCAGGGCGTGGCGATCGCGGCTGACGGCCTGCGGCGTCGCACGGCTCAGCGGGGTCAGGACGCTCCGCAGCTCCTGTTCGTCGAGGATCCCCGCGTACGCCGTCTGGTTTCCGTGCGGGGTGAGGGCCTCGAAGTCGTCGGTTACGGACCACTTTCCTTCGGCGTGCCGCCGGACCACTACCCAATGCGGTGTCTCGGTCGCCTCGTACATGGGCGACCAGGACAGGTACCGGGTGTTGCCGACCGCGAGCAGGCTGCCGTGGCGCGCCAGTTCGGCGTCGAACGCGGTGAGCGCCGCGTCCCAGTCGTCGGCGCCCCGGTAGGCGAGTCCGCGTCCCCGGTCGTCGGTGTCCACGCGCGTGTGGTGCGAGAACGCCAGCCCTCCGTCGGGGCTGTCGGTGCGCACCGACAGCCGGACGGACGCCGCGAGTCTGTCCCTGATGCCCGGTGCCCGGGGTTCGAGGTAGGCCACCAGACTCGCGGTGTAGCAGCTCAGCTCCGCCGGGGCGCGCGTCGCTGCGGGGGGCTCACTCACACTGGTCTCCTGGTGGTGTCGGTCGTGAATCCGGTCCGGAAGGCACCGTGAAGGCGCAGCTCAGCGGGATCGGCGACTGGTCGCGCAGGGTCACCCACCGGTAGGGGCCCCATGCGCCGTGCCGGGTGTACGGGATGACGTCGGCGGACCACACGCCGCCGGCGAGACCCGTTCCGGCGGCCTTGACGCAGGCTTCCCGTACGGTCCACATCCAGGCGAACTCCGTGGCCCGCGGTGCCATGGGCAGCCGGGCCACCTGCTCGGCATGGTCCTTGGCGCAGCGCCGCAGCAGCGCGTCATGCACGGTCGCCGACGGGTGCTGGACGTCCACGCCGACGGCGTGGTCGAGCCCGGCGCAGGCGGCCACGGCGTCGCCGTCATGGCTGACGCTGATGCCGATGCGGGGCCGGCCGGCGAGTCGCGGCCTGCCGTGCGGCGTGTACTCCACGGGGGCGTACCGGGCTTCGGGAAAGCGGGCCGCCAGGAGCCGGCGCAGCGCCCGTCTCCCGGCCAGGTGCTCCCTCGACCGCCAGGCGGGCATCCCCCGGGCCCCCGCCAGATCCTGCGGCGTGAGGCCGGTGCGGTCTCCGTCGGAGGCCTCGCCGATGTCCAGGGTTACCCAGATGCCGGGGGCGGCCTCGGTGTCCAGGCGGGTTACGTCCTGGAGGGCGTTCGGGGCGTTCATGGCGTCAGCCCGGCCAGGACGTGGTCGAGCCGCTCGGCCGTCGTGTCGAGGACCACTTCGGTGGCGCCGCCGCCGATGCCGAACACCGCCGCCTCGGCGCGCAGTTGCTGAATCCCGCGCCGGCCGAACCCGTCAGCTCCCTGTAACTGTCCGCATTCGGTCAGCACGCGTTCCACGGTGGTGCCCGACAGTGCCTTGAGCACGGCGGCGGCGGTGCCGTCCCGGTCGGCGGCGATCCGGTCGCGGGACTGCATCCACAGCGCGTGCAGGGCACTGACCTGCACGGCGCTGGCCGCGAGCCGCTGCCGTACGGACGGTGACTGCCGCAGCGGTACGCCGTCGAGCAGCCTGTCGTCGAGCCGCCGTGCCGTGTCGGCGACGACCCGGCGGCACAGCTCGATGGCCCACGCCGCAGAGGCGAGCCGCTCCACGGCCAGGTGTCGGGCGAAGAGTGCGAGTCCCCGGCCGGGGCGGCCGAGGAGGTACTCGCGGGGCAGAGTGACCGAGGAGAGCTCGATGTCACCGGCGCCGGAGCCCTGGAAGAGGTCGGTGTCCGCCGGACGCACGGTGACACCCGGCGCGTCGAGCGGGACCAGGACCCAGGTGAAGTTGGTGAAGTGCCGGCCAGGGCGGTGCCGGGTGAGCACCAGGGCGTGGCCGGCGGTCAGGGCGGAAGTGACCCAGAGCTTCGTGCCGTTGACGACGAGGGCGCCGTGCTGCTCACCGATCTCCACGGTGGTGCCGAGCGCGGCGAGGTCGGAGCCGGCGGCCGCCTCGTCGGTGGCGGCGAGCGCGAGGAGCTCCGCACCGTCCAGGGCGGCGCGCAGGGTCCGCCGGGTGACCGGGGTGGCCGCCGCGTCGGCGAGGAGCGGTACGGCCGTGGCCAGTTGGACCAGCAGCGCGAGGACGGTGCCTTGCGGGCCGCGCCCGTCGGCCTCGGCTAGCAGCCGCCGCAGGAGCAACGGATCGAGACTGCCGGTGGGTTCCTTCCCGTACAGCTCGGTGAGCGTGCCCGAGGCGGCGAGGGCCGAAAGGATCTCCCGTACGCCGTCACGCGGCCCGGTCGGCAGATCAGGCAAGATTCACCCCCGGGTCGAGCAGGGCGAGCCGGCCGTCGGCGAGGTGCAGCCGGTCGTTGCTGTAGTTGAGCGCCGCCGACCGCAGATCACGCAGGGCCCGTTCGAGGCCGGTGGGCGAGCCCTTGAGGTAGCCGTGGCGCAGACCGACCGCGTCGACCAGGTCTTCGATGGTCCGGTGGCATTCCTCGGAGGCGGTGATCTTCAGGGCGTTGACCAGGAGCTGGTACTTGGGCCGCGACAGGTCGTCGCCCTCGTCGGCCGCGCGGGACAGCGTGGCGGCGGTGTGCCGAAGCAGCGCGTGCACGGTGTCCAGACGCTGCCTGGCCCGGGAAAGCCTGGTCAGCAGCAGCTCGGAGTCGAGATTGGCGCTCTTGCGGCCTGCGGGGCTGCGCAGCATGTGCAGAACCCGGGACAGGGCTCCTCCCGCGGTGCCCAGCCAGCTCGCGGACCAGCCGAGGTGGGCCAGCGGACCGAAGGTGTCCAGCACGATCTTGCGGAACTGGCCGTGCTCGCCGACGACCTGGTGTTCCGGCACCTGGCCGCTGAGTCGCAGAGCGACGCTGTGGCTGGCCCGCATGCCGAGCGGGTCCCAGTCACCGGAGACGGCGATGTCGAGCTGGTCGCGGTGTGCGTAGACGAGGGAGACCTCGTGCGGGGAGCGGGCGGTGGGGCTGAGCATGGTGATCAGGAAGCCGTCCGCGTGGGCACCGCCGGTCACGATGGGCGCGAAGCGGTCGATGACCAGCCGTCCCGGTTCGGCGGTGAGCTCTGACGTCGACGTCAGCAGGTGGCCGCCCTTGCCCGCCTCGGTGGTCACGGAGGCGAGGTAGAGGCGCCCCGCGGCGATCTGTGGCAGCAGTTCTCCCGCGAGCCGGGGGCTCGCATGGCGGACGACGCCCGCTACTTGCTGGCAGTGCATCGTGAAAATCATGGCCACCGACATGTCGACCCTGCCGAGAGCGATGCCCGCGTCCAGGACCTCGTCCACGCCACCGCCCATTCCGCCGTGGGCGGCGGGCACCATGAGACCGAGCAGCCCGGTGCCGCGCAGCTCGTCGAGTACGGCGCCCGGGAACGCCGCGGCCTCGTCACAGGGCCCGGCCTCCTTCTCCGCGACCTCGCACACGCGGCCGAGAGCCTCGGACAGTGCCTGGCTGTCGAAGCCGCTCATATCGAGTCCGCCGCGTCGGCGGGCATCGCGCCGACGGCCGCGTTCCACAGACTGCCCGCCGTGGCGAAGGTCTGCTCGGTGAGGGCTTCGTCCGGCAACTGCACTCCGAAGGTGTCCTCCAGGGTGAACATCAGCTCGATGGCCTGCATGGAATCAAGGCCCAGCTCCCGAAGCGGTGTTTCGGCGGTGATGTCCTGGTCGCCGAGAAAAGGCAGGAACGGCTTGAGCATCTCGGTAAAGCGCGCGTCCACGAGGATCAATTCCCTTTCAACGTAACGTTGTTCTGTTCACCTACGAGTGCGCGCTTCACCAGCGCGGACAGGTCGTCGATGCGCTGGAGGTTCTCGGGCACCAGCTCGGCCGCCTCGAACTCCACGGCGAATCGATCTTCGAGAAGCTCCACTATCTCGACCATGCGCAGGGAGTTGAATTCCGGATGCGCCGTCAGTTCACTTGCGGCGAGAGCTGTTTCAGGGATCCCGAGGACCGAGGCCACGGTCTCCCGCACGGCGCCGCGGACCCCGAAGGCCGCGGCGTCGCCGCGCAGCGCCTCGGCCGCCCGCTCCAGCAGACCGGAGGGCTCGGCCCGGCCGCGGTCCACCCGGCGGAACGTCAGATAAGCGTGCTCGACGAGACTGTCCCACCGGCCGAGGTGCAGCCGCAGCGTCTCGCCGGGCGGCGCCCCGCAGACCTCGGCGGCGTACTGGGCGTGCAACCGTCTGGAGCGGGCGAGCAGCCAGGTCTCCAGGGTGAACGCCTCCAGCGCCGCCCGCCGGTCCGGGTGCTCGGCGTAGCCGCGCAGGTAGTCCGCCGACGTGACCGGGCCGGGTGCGTAGACGGGTTCGGGCGGCGGACCGAGTGGCTGGGGGGCGAACCGCACGGTCTCGGCTCCTTCGGGGAGCGCGTCGATCAGCGCGGCGAAGCCGTCCCGGGAGTACGTACGCCGCAGCGGGCGGGCGCGGCCCCACTGGGTGTCGTTGTGGTACGCGTCGCTGACGGTGATGCCGCCGTCGTCGTCCGGCTCTGCCAGGAAGCTGTGCTCCACGTGCTTGGTCCCGTGGTAGGGCACCCACGGCAGGCCGTAGGCGTCGGCGATCACGTACACCGGGGCGTCGACGGCCACCGGCCCGGATCCGGGCGCGTGCCGACGGCGGTCCGTCACGGCGAGGCCGAGCAGGTGCGCCGCGTCGGCCACATGCTGATCGAGCGCGGGCTCCACGGTGAGCAGACCGGTGAGGGGCCCGTCGGGCGCCGGGCGCGGCGCGAAGCGGAGCACGGCGCCGAGGCGCAGGTGGGTGGCCGCACCGTGGTGCCGGTCGGCGAGCAGGCCGAGGTTGGCCTGCAGGCAGTCCAGCCGGTCCGCGTGTACGGGGAAGTCGTTCACCGGGACCCGGCCCCCTCGGCGCCGTCGGCCGCCAGGACGATGAGGTCGTGCACGGTCCTGTACTCGCGGCCGGCGAAGAGGTCGTCCGGTAGGCCGGTGCTGAGCTCGTCCTCCAGCCGCGTGAGGATGCCGAGCAGGGCCATGGACGAGATCTTCAGCAGCTCGCCGCCCAGCGGTTCGTCGTCGGCCAGGTCGGACGGCCGCAGGGAGAGCCCGCGTTCGGCGATGACGACGCGCTTGACTTCCCCGGCGATGCTGTCCCGGTCGGGATTCACTTCTCGATCGACCTTCCGTCGTATGTACGTGGCCCCGATCGTGAGGGCCGTGGAGGGACGGCGCCCGTGGGCGTGCCCGCGGGCGCCGTCCCCGTCAGCACGCCGCCCCGGTCCGCGTCGTGCGAATGTGATCGGAGATCGTCCGGATCACGTCTGCGCCCTGCGAGTTGAGGTAGAAGTGGCCACCGGGGAACACCGTCTTCGTGAACCGTCCGGTGGTGTGCTCGGACCAGGAGCCCGCTTCTTCCTCCGTCACCTGGGGGTCGGCGTCACCCATGAGGGAGAGCACCGGGCAGTTCAGGGGCGGCCCCGGCCGGTACTCGTAGCTCTCCACCACCCGGTAGTCGCCCCGGATGGCCGGCAGGATCATCCTGAGCAGCTCCTCGTCGGCCAGGAGCCGGTCGTCGGTGCCGCTGAGCCGCCGGATCTCGTCCATCAGCCCCTGGTCGTCGCGCAGGTGCACCGGGTCCTGTCGCGGGCGCGTGCGGGAGGGGGCACGGCGGCCCGAGGCGATGAGACCGAGCGGTTGCGTACCCGCGCTCTCGAGCAGCCGGGCGACCTCGAACGCCACCATGGCGCCCATGCTGTGCCCGAAGAGCGTGACGGGCCGGTCCAGCCAGGGGGCCAGTGCGTCGGCCACGCCTCGGGCGAGCTCGTCGACGGAGGCGGCGCAGGATTCGTGACGCCGGTCCTGGCGCCCCGGGTACTGGATGGAGAGGACGTCCGTGTCCGGCGACATCGCCCTGGCGACGGGCAGGTAGAACGACGCCGAACCTCCGGCGTGCGGAAAGCACACGAGCCGCGTCGGGGCGTCCGGCGCCGGGTCGTACCGGTGGATCCACGCGCTGGTGTCTAAGCTTCCCACGCGGGCCGTTCCCCGATCGTGAGCACGCAGGCGGAGCAGACCCATCCCGGCCCCTGAGAGGTCATCAGGACGTGGTCGCCGGGCGCCAGCTCACCGGTGCGTACGGCGTGCTCCAGCGTGATGAAGATGTCGGCCCCGCCGGCGTGGCCGACCGACGTGCCGTACTCCCAGATCAGCCGGTCCATGGGAATGCCGAGGGGGCGCATGAGCGCGTGCTCGGTCATCCTCTTGTCCACATTGATGGAGATGACCTTCGAAATGTCGTCGGTGGTCAGACCCGCGTCGACGACGGCCTCGTTGATAATGCCGAGATCGAATTTACCGAAGGTCTCGAAGAGCTCGGCAAATCCCATGACATTGTCGACGAAATACTGCGACCGCTCCCCCATGTTGAAATACTTCCGGTCCCCGCCGTCGGGCGGCAGAAGTGATTCCTCACCACGGTGCCATTGTTCCAGGCTGTGCAGAGTACCGGAATTCAGGGACCGCACCTCGGCGAATCCTCCGCGGCCGTTCACCACGGCCGCCACGGCACCGTCGGAAAAAATGGAGGAGGTACCGAAGTCGCCCCATCGATTGATGAGCGGGGTACTGAAATTCGCCGCCGTGGTGATCAGGACGTTGTTCCGCCGGGCGACACCGGTGATCTGGCCGATCGCCGCCTCCAGGCCGCCGAGCATGCTGTTGCAGCCCTGCTGCACGTCGAGCGACGGAATGTCGCCGGCGCCGAGCTCGCGCAGGACATAGGCGGGGGCGTACGCACCCTCCGGGACCTGGTAGTACACGCTGCCGTGGACGTGGTAGTCGATCGAGTCCAGGTTCGCCGACGAGCGCGCCACGGCGCTGCGGGCAGCCAGAACGGCCATGTCGACAGCCGGAACGTCCCCGGCCACGTGAGTGCCGGTCAGGCCGGCCGCGGCGAACTCGCCGCGCGCGTATTCACTTGCGCCTTCCGCCTCCGCAGCGGCCACCCATTCAGGAAGATGCACCCCGAGCGAGTCGATATGGACACCATTTACTTTCATGACGAAAACCCTCCCTGTCCCCGCATTTACAACGTCCACCTAAATGCAGTATGGATCATTCTGTCAAGTGGATTCGACGGCGAAGCCGGAACCCTGCGAGAGTGACGTACATCACGGCGAAATCGAGACTGTTTTTCGGCTATCCATATACCCACGAGGATTCCCGATGAAGGAGGAGCAGTGGCCGCTCGCATTGACCCCGGCGCCGAGGTCGACGAACAGGCGACGGTGGGTGACGGGACGGCCGTCTGGGGCCTGGCCCACATCCGGGAGGGCGCCGTGGTGGGCCGCGACTGCAACATCGGACGCGGCGTGTACGTCGGCCCCGGGGCAACGCTCGGAGACAGCTGCAAGGTCCAGAACTACGCCCTGATCTACGAGCCGGCCCGGGTGGAGGACGGCGTTTTCATCGGCCCCGCCGCCGTGCTCACCAACGACCCGCACCCGCGCGCCCTCACCCCCGGCGGAGCCGCGAAGGGACCGCGGGACTGGACGCCGGTCGGGGTGATCGTCAAGCACGGCGCCTCGGTCGGCGCCCGCGCGGTCTGCGTCGCCCCGGTGACCGTCGGACGCTGGGCCCTGGTCGCCGCGGGCTCTGTCGTGACCCGGGACGTGCCGGACTATGCCCTGGTGGCGGGCGCTCCGGCCCGCCGGATCAAGTGGGTCGGGCGGGCCGGCGTACCACTGGAGGACAAGGGTGACGGCCACTTCCGCTGCCCCGTCACCGGCGAGGGGTACACCGAGAGCACCGGTGACGCGACGGCGGGGCCGGCGGGGGCGGTGGTACTGCACAGGGACGAGGACCTCTCGTGACGGGGGCGGGTGGGAGCGCTGTCAGGACAGTGAGTTCAAGCAGGCCAGCAGCGTGCGGGCCTGCACGCTGACGTAGTGCTCGTGCCGCAGCAACGCGTTCAGCTGCGGCACGCTGAACCACGCGAAGTCCGGCGGGAGGTGGTCGGGCAGGTCTCCGTCCGCCTCGACGATCAGGTGGCGGGAGACCGCGTTCAGGAACCGTCCGCCCTCCTCCGAGAGAACGGCGTCGTACCGCACCCTGGACGGCCCGGCGGACTGGACGTAATCCAGCAGGGGCGGAAGGTCGGCGGGTTCGTAGTTCTCCGGCACGCACTGCACGGTGGGGCCGAGTTCCACCGTGCTCCGGAATCCCGGCTCCGCGCGGGCCCGCATCAGTACGTGCGGAACTCCGCCGGCCTCCCGCACCACCGACGCGACCACGCCCGGTCCGCGCGGCGCGAACAGTGGCTGGTGCCAGCCGGTCACCTCCCGGCTGCCGGCCTGGACGGACACCGCCACGACGCTGAAGTAGCGGCCGTCCTCGCGGGCGATCTCCGCCGGGCCGCGGTGCCAGCCTGCGGACTCGGTCTCGCGCAGCGGGATCCTGGTCGCGTCGGTCTCGCGGTCGCTGCGCTGCCCGGTGAGCCAGCCCATCAGCTCGGCGGTCGGCGTCAGGGCGCCGTCCTCCTCCCCGTCGCGGGGCAGGAGGGGGGCCAGGCAGGACAGCACCGAACGCGCGTCCATATTGACCAGGTTGTCCCGCGCGAGCAGGTCGTTCAGCTGCCCCAGGGTGAGCCAGCAGAAATCGTCGGCCAGTGGGATGTCTGCGTCCGCGTCGACCTCGACGACCACGTTGCGGTTGCTCTTGCGGTAGAACCAGGCGCCGTGCTCGGACTGGAGGACATCGGTGATCACCCGGCCGCGCAGCGCTCCCGCGAAGTATTCGAGGTAGCGGACACGCGCGCCCCGGTGGACCCCGGCGAAGTTGCTGCGCGTGGCCTGCACGGTCGGCGACAGCTGGAGCAGATTCGGATTGCCGGGCTCCATCTTCGCCTGCATCAGGAAGTGCGGCACGCCGTCGAAGTCCTTGACCAGGATGCCGAGGATGCCGATCTCCGGCTGCCGGATGATGGGTTGCCGCCACTGGCGGCCCGGCCCGTCGGCGGACCGCACCTCAAGCCCCTCCACGCTGAAGAAGCGCCCGCTGCGGTGCACCAGATTGCCGGTGGCATCGTCGAAGCTCCAGCCGTCCGCCGCTGCGAACGGAACCCGTTCGACCCGGAAGGGATGCGCCTCCCGGCGCTCCTCCAGCCAGGCGTCGAAGGCGCCCGCGGGCAGCAGCACCCCGTGCCTGGCCCGCGCAGAGGCCGCCAGCCGACCCGGCAGTCCGGCGTCCTCGCAGCTGCGCAGCACGCCCGCGCCCGTCAGGGCCGCCGTCACGCCGCCGCTCCCTGATCCGCCGTGGCCGGTTTCCATCGGTCCGGATGGTCCCGGTACCACGCCACGGTGTCGGCGAGCCCCTGCTCGAAAGCGACGGCCGGTACGTAACCGAGTTCGTCGCGGATCTTGCTGTCGTCCAGGGAGTAGCGCAGGTCGTGACCCTTGCGGTCGGTCACGTGACGCACCATCTCCGGTGCGACGCCGCAGAGTTCGAGCAGCAGATCGGTGATCTGGCGGTTGGTCCGCTCGTCGCCGCCGCCGACGTTGTAGATCTCGCCGCCGCGGCCCTTGGCGAGGACCAGGTTGATCGCCGCGCAGTGGTCGGTGACGTGCAGCCACTCGCGGATGTGTGAGCCGTCGCCGTACAACGGCACGGTCTCGCCGTTGAGCAGCCTCGTGGCGAACAGCGGGATGAGCTTCTCCGCGTGCTGGTACGGGCCGTAGTTGTTGGAGCAGCGCGTGACGGAGACGTCGAGGCCATGGGTGCGTGCGTAGGCGCGGGCCATCAGGTCGCTGCTCGCCTTGGAGGCGGCGTAGGGGGAATTGGGGGCCAGCGGCCAGTCCTCGGTCCACGAGCCGGAGGCGATCGAGCCGTACACCTCGTCGGTGGATACGTGCACCACCCGCTCGACCCCCGTACGTAAGCACGCCTCCAGCAGATTCTGGGTGCCGACGACGTTCGTACGGACGAACACGGACGGGTCCGTGATGGAGCGGTCCACATGCGACTCGGCCGCGAAGTGCAGCACCGCGTCGTGCCCGGGCAGCAGGTCGCGTAACAGCTGCGGATCACAGATGTCGCCCTCGACGAACGTCAGGCGCTCGTGCCGGCCCGGCAGGTTGTTCCGGTCGCCGGCGTAGGTCAGCTTGTCCAGGACGGTCACGGAGGCGTCCTCGTACCCGGGGTAGCCGCCGTCGAGCAGGGTGCGTACGTAGCAGGAGCCGATGAACCCGGCCCCGCCGGTCACCAGGAGCCTCATGCGGCCACCTCGACGCGCGCGTGGTCCCCGACGATGAGCCGGTGGGAGCCGTCGGGGCCGGCCGTGACGCTGGCCTCCCGGCCGATGACGGACCCGCGTATGGACCCGACGCCCTGCACGCTCGCGCGGTCCAGGACGATCGTGTCGCTCAGCTCGGTCTCCCGCAGCAGGCAGTCCTCGCCGATCGAGGTGTGCGGGCCGATGCGACTGCCCTCGATCAGCGCTCCCGCGCCGACGACCGCGGGCCCGGTGATCCGGGAGCGGACGATGCGGGCGCCCGCTTCCACGACCACCGCGCCGATCAGTTCGCTCTCCGCGTCGACTTCTCCGTCCACGGAGGGCTTGAGCCGGTCGAGGAGTTCGCGGTTGCAGGCCAGGACGTCCTCGATGCGGCCTGCGTCCTTCCAGTAGCCGGTGTACGTACGGGCCTGCACGTCCGCCCCGCTCGCCACCAGCCACTGGATGGCGTCGGTGATCTCCAACTCGCCGCGGGCACTGGCTTCGACGGCGGCCACGGCCCGGTGGATGGCAGGGGTGAAGAAGTACACGCCGACCAGCGCCAGGTCACTGACCGGGTTTTCGGGCTTCTCCACGAGCCGGAGCACCCGGCCGGACTCGTCGACTTCGGCGACTCCGAAGGCGCGCGGGTCGGCCACCCGGTGAACCACCAGCTGGGCGGCCGGGCGGCGGGCGCGGAACTCGCCGGCCATGTCGGCGACGCCCTCGGTGAGAACGTTGTCGCCCAGGTACATGACGAAGTCGTCGTCGCCCAGGAAGTCGCGGGCGATGGCCACGCAGTGCGCGAGGCCGCGAGGCGCCTCCTGCGGTATGTAGGTCAGCCGTACACCCAGCGCGGAGCCGTCGCCGAGCACCTCGGCGATCTTCTCGGGCCGGTCTCCGACCACCACCCCGATCTCGGTCACGCCCAGGGACTTCAGTCCCTCGATGACGTGCACCAGGACGGGCTTGTTGGCGAGCGGGATCAGCTGTTTGGGCATGGAGTGGCTGAACGGCCGCAACCGCAGCCCCATGCCTCCGGACAACACCAGCGCTTTCACCGGTGACTCCTTCTCAGAGGGTCGTGAGGACGTCACGCAGGGCACCGATCACGGTGCTCTGGAGGTCCTCGGGCAGCGACGGGTACATGGGCAGCGAGAAGATCTCCTGGGCCAGCTCCTCGGTGACCGGCAGCGATCCCCTGGCGTATCCGAGGTGCTCGAAACCCGTCATGGTGTGCACCGGCCAGGGGTAGCTGATGTTGAGGGAGATGTCGTGCTCGCTCTTGAGCCGTTCGATGATCCGGTCGCGCTGCCGGTGGCGGACCACGTAGACGTAATGGACGTGCTCGTTTCCGGGGTTGGTCGTGGGCAGCCGCAGGCCGTCCGGGCCGGTGAGGCCGGCCAGCCCCTCCTCGTAGCGGCGGGCGACGGCCCGGCGGCCCTCGATGTAGGCGTCGAGGCGGGTGAGCTTGCGGCGCAGGATCTCGGCCTGCACTTCGTCCAGGCGGCTGTTGTGGCCGGGGGTCTGGACGACGTAGTAGACCTTCTCCATGCCGTAGTAGCGCAGCCGTCGCAGGGCCGCGTCGGCGTCGTCGCTGTTGGTGAGAACCGCGCCGCCGTCGCCGTAGGCACCCAGGACCTTGGTCGGGTAGAAGGAGAACGCGGCGGCGTCCCCCATCGATCCGGCGATCCTGCCGTGGTGCCGGGCGCCGTGTGCCTGCGCGCAGTCCTCGACGAGAGCGAGGCCGTGCTCGGCGGCGAGGGCCTGCAGGGGTGCCATGTCCACACACTGGCCGTACAGGTGCACCGGCAGCAGGGCCTTGGTGCGGGGGGTGATGGCGGCGGCGACCTGGTCGGTGTCCATCAGGAAGTCGTCGGCCCTGACGTCGACGAAGACGGGTGTGGCACCGGTGCCGTCGATGGCGAGCACGGTGGGGGCCGCCGTGTTGGACACGGTGATCACCTCGTCGCCGGGCCCCACGCCGACCGCCTGGAGGGCCAGTTTGATGGCGTTGGTGCCGTTGTCCACGCCGGTGCAGTGGCGGACACCGTGGTGGGCGGCGAACTCCTCCTCGAAGCCGCGGACGCTCGCGCCGAGCACCAGCTGGCCCGAGTTGAAGACCGTTTCGACCGCGTCGAGGATGTCCTTGCGTTCGTCGTTGTATTCCGGCAGATAGTCCCAGACATATGTGGTCATGGGTGGGTTCAGCCTCCAAGCCGTGGGGAAGAAAGTGACTGCCGCGAACGGTGGTTTCAGGCCGCCTCGTTCACCCAGCCCTCGATGAGGTCGCAGGTCGTCCCGACGCCCCGCTCGGCTCGTACGCGCTCGCCGATCCGGGCCGCCTTCTCGGCAGGGCCGGGGTCGCCGACCGCGGTGGCAACGGCCTGGCGCAGCTTCTCCGGGGTCATCTTCTGGAACGGCACCGGTGGTGCGGACACGCCCAGTTCGGCCAGCCGGTCCGCCCAGTACGGACCGTCCGCCCAGCACGGCACGGTCACGTGCGGCACTCCGGCGCGCAGCACATCGGCCGTCGTGCCGAAGGAAGCCCCGTGGACGACTGCGGCCACCTTCGGGAAGAGCCAGCCGTAGTCCACCTCCTGCACCCGGAACACGTCGTCGGAAGCGGCGCCTTCCGGCCCGCCGACCACGATCAGCCGCCGCTTGGCGTGGCGCACCGCGTCGCGCACGAGGTGGAAGGTCTCCTCGCCGTACACCGGCCAGGCGCTCCCGAGCGCGAGCACCAGCGGCTTGGAGCCACTGTCGATGAAGTCCTCCAGGCCGGCCGGGGGCTCCTCGCCGGGGCGGTCCCAGACCCAGTACCCGGTGACGTGCGCACGCGCGGGCCAGTCGGACGGCGGGGGCATGAAGGCCTGGCTGTACGGATAGAGGACGGGCTGCTCGATGCCGAGGCGGCCCACCGGCGACTTCTTCACGGGCGGCAGGCCGCGACGGGCGCGGACCTTGTTGACCGCGGGGCGCTGCCAGGCCCATTCCAGCTGGGCGGACAGGGTGTGGGTGAGCTTGGTGTACGCCGGCCCCAGCGGCAGATCCGGGGTCTTGTACGCACGGAACTCACGGGTCTCGGTGATCGGCCACCAGGAGACGGTTCCCCACGGCAGTCCGGGGCCCGCGTAGCCGCAGCCCCGCGCGATCAGCGAGCTGAGCATGAAGTCGGCACCCTCGGCGGCCTCCTGCATCTTCTCCAGGGAGTCCGCGACCTCGTCCGTGGTGGGCCGCTCCATGGCCATCGCCGTGCGCATCGACGACGGGCTCTTCCGGATCGCCTTGATGACGGCAGGGGTGGCGAAGTAGTCGGCGCTGCTGCCGGGTATCTCCGCGAAGTCCAGCCCCGCCTGCTCCACCATCGTCTTGAAGTCCAGCGACGTGGCCACGACGACGTCGTGTCCGCGCTTGCGCAGCCCGATCCCCAGCGCCACGAAGGGATGGACGTCGCCACGCGTCCCGAACGTCTGCAATGAAACCTTCATTGGACCCTCTGCAAGTTCTTTTCGTACCACTGGACGGTGTCGGCTATGCCGCTCTCCAACGAGCGCGGCGTGAAATCGACCACGCTGTGGAATCTTTCGAGATCGAGCGCCCGGCGGGCGGCTCCCACGGGCTTGTCCGGATCGAACCGGACCCCGTTCGTGCGCCCGGTGGCCGCGGCCACGAGATAGGCCAGATCGCGAATGGAAATCGACTCCGGCGTACCGATGTTGAGAGTTTCGTACGTACCCGACTGCACCATACACAAGATCGCGCGCACGAGGTCGCTCACGTGTATGAAGGTCCGGGTCTGACTGCCGTCGCCCCAGATTTCGACGTCCTGACCTGCCGTCAACTTCATCAGCATATTCGGGATGACATGGTTGGTGGTCGTGCCGAAATCGTCCCGAGGTCCGTACACATTGGTGGGCCGGGGCGTGTAGATGTTCATTCCGAACTGCTTGCGGTAAAGGTCCGCCAGCACCTCGGTGAACATCTTGGACATTCGGTAGCCGTTGGGCGAGAACTCCATGTGACGACGGTGGTCGTCCTCTTCCCGTACGGGCTTCTCACTCTCGTACGAGTAAATCTCGGCCGAGCTGATGAGCACCACGTCCCGCATCTCGCAGTGACGGGCCAGGTTGAGCACATTGGAAACCATGCGGATGTTCTCATCGAGCATACGGCCCGGCTGTTCGAGCAGGAACTGCATATTTCCGTCGAGCGTGGCGCAGTTGACGACCGCATCGATACGCGGCACCGTCCGGGCGGCGGCAAGCAGCGCGTCGTAGTCGAGGACGTCGACACGTAATGCCGTCAGCGCATCGGTGACGGGAAGTTCGGCCCGTACCTCCGGCTTGTCGCGGCGGTACACGCACAGGACCTGCGCGCCCAGGCCGAGCAGCTCCTCGACGACGTGCGAGCCGATGAAACCGAGCCCTCCGGTGACCAGGACCGTCCTGCCGGCCCAGTAGTCCGGTGCCATGTCAGCGTCGCCCCAGGTACGCCTCGATCTCGTCGGCGGCACGGGTCGCACCACCGCCCGCACGGACACGCTCCGACATGGCGGCCACCCGCTGCCGGATCTCCGGGTCCTCGGCCGCCTTCTGCACGGCCGCGCGAAGCGTCTCGGGCGTGGCCTCCTGCCGGGCGATCCGGACACCGAGGCCCAGCTCCGCGATCCGGCGCGCGGTGAAGTCCAGCTCCACCGACTGCGGGACGGCCACGAGCGGCGTACCCGCGGCGAGCGACTCCATCGTGCTGCGGATGCCCGCGTGCGTGACAAAGACGTCGGCGTGCTCCAGCACGGCGAGCTGCGGCACCTGCCGGTGCACCTCGAAGTTGACGGGCAGCTCACCGAGGTCCGCCGGGTCGACGTGTGCGCCGGTCGCCATCACCACGTGCCAGGGCAGGTCCGCGAACGCCTCCGCGCACGAGCGGTAGAATTCCGGGCGTTCGTTGAACAGCGTGCCGAGCGCGATCAGCAGCACGGGGGCACCACCCTGCGGCGGGCTCCACGACGGCTGGTCGGCGGGGTCGACGAGGCTCGGGCCGACGAACACGTACCGGTCGTCGAAGGTCTCCGCGGCAGGCTGGAAGTCCTCGGCGACGCAGACCAGGTTGAGGTCCTCCGACGCGGCCAGGAAGTCACCGGGGCCAGGTGCGGGCAGGCCGTGACCGGCCCGGAACTCAGCCAGTTTCATGCCGAATTCGAGCAGTGCCGGGTGCTGCGGGTCGATGGCGGGGAATTCCTCCGTCAACGCCTGGAGGACGGAGAAGTGCTCGTTCGAGGCAAGCAGCGGAATGAACTGCGCGGCCGGCCGTTCCCATTTCTCGGCGAGCACCCGGGCACCGAAATTCATGAGCGTGTCGTACAGCAAGAGATCAGGCAGATCGGCGGCGAGTTCATGCTCCACGGCGGTCGCGACCGCGATGTTCTCGCGAAGAAGCTGAAGCGGTCCCTTCACCATCTCCTCGGCCGACGTCTCGGCCGGCACGCTGCGGTTCGCGGGCCAGACGGACTCATAAGACACAACCTTCGCACCGGCCGCCGAGACGGCTCCGGCGAACTGGTCCGTCGTGACATACGTGATCCGGTGCCCTCTGCCGACCAGGTCGGCGACGATCGGCAAAGTGGGATTCACATGCCCTTGATACGGGGCGCCGAGGACAGCTATGTGCTTCTTCAAAGGGATGACTCCAGTTCAAAGTGCATGGTCGGTGCTCAGAACTCAAAGCTTTTGTTGCGCTGCCTGTTGGCACTCTCAGACTATTTCATCGAGCCATTTCTCGACAACGCTCGCCGTGAACTCGGCATGCTCTTCCACGATGCTGAAATGGTCACCCGGCACTTCCCTGGCCGCGTGGTCCAGCTTCCAGTCGATGTGCAGCATGTGAGCGTCTTCCGAAGCGCCGGTGGACGACGGAACCGGCTCGGTGGCACGGATCAGCAGCGTGTGCGTCTTGATGGGCTCCGGCCGCCAGTCACCGAGAATCCGGTGGTATCCGCCCATCGCGCTCAACCGCGTGTCGTTCATGATTCGGCCGCCCATTTTCTCCTCGCGGTCGAACACCACGCCCAGCATCGCCACGCCGACCTCGTTGTTGGCCTCGTCGTCGTCGGGCCACGGCACGTCCAGCAGCACCAGGGCCGCGGGCGGGGTGCCCAGGCCCTCCAGGTGTGCGGTGACGGCGTGGGCGACCTGGCCGCCCGCCGAGTGCCCCACGAGGACGAACGGTTCGTCGCCGGCGGCCTCCCGCAGTGCCTGTACGTGCAGCTCGGTGAGCGCCTCCATGTCGGCCGGAATGTGCTCACCCTGCAGATAGCCCGGCTGGGGCAGCACCGTCACGTCCCGCCGGTTGCGGAAGTGCTCGGCGAAGCGCGTGTACTGCTGGGGCCCCGCCGTCGCCACCACGGCCGGGAGGCAGAACAGCGTCGGTCGCGCCTCCCCGACGGCCAGCCGCACTGGCTCCGGCAGGTGCTCGGCTGCCGACGCGCTGTCGAAGGCGGACCGAAGACTCGAGGCGGCCATGATCAGCTCGTTGCCCGCCGCGTGCTGCCCGGTGGCACACGCCTGGCGGAACATCGCCTCGATGCCACCGGGCTGGGGCGCGTCCGGCGTCCCGGAGGCTCCGGACACACCGGAGGCGGCGGAGGTGCCCGGGTCGGCCAACTCCCTTTGCAGGTAAGTGACTGCTGCCGTCGGCTTGGTGTGCTCGAAGAGGAACGCGGTCGGCAGGCGCAGTCCGGTCGCCGCGCTGAGCCGGTTGCGCAGGTCGACCGACATCAGCGAGTTGAAGCCCTGCTCGAAGAAGCCACGGTGGAGATCCACGGTCTCGGGCCCGGTGTGACCGAGGACCACGGCCGTCTCGGCACGTACCAGCTCGGACAGCACACGGATCTGCTCCGCATGCCCGAGTCCGGCCAGCCGCTGCCGGAGATCCGGTTCACCGGTGGCACCGCTTACGCCGGCCGATACGGCGGACCGCCGGGCAGCACTCCGGCGAGTGGCGGACCGGGCAGAGCCCGGCTGGAAGCCCGCGTCGCCGTCCGGCTCACCGGCGTCCAGCCGGGTCAGTGCGAGCGCGTCGACCGACGCCACAGCGGCGCCTGTCGCGTCGGCCAGGGCGACCGAGAACACGCCCGGCCGCCCGGTGGCGCTGATCCGCACCCGCAGCGTCGCGGCCCCGACGGCATGCAGCGAGACGCCTTGCCAGGACGAAGGCAGCCACAGCTGGCCGGTCTCCTCTTCGGCGTTGGCGACGAACCGCGCGGCGTCCAGGGCGGCGTCGAACAGTGCCGGGTGCAGACCGTAGCGAGCCGCCTCGGCCTGCGCGTCCTCCCCTTCGAACAAGCTCACCTCGGCGAACACCTCGCCGTCGGCTCCCTGCCAGAGGGCGTCCAGCTCCTCGGTCTCCACCGCGACGGCTCCCGCCGGGGGCCAGGACACCAGGTCCCACGCCGGCGCTGTCTCATCGCCACCCGCAAGAACACCAGTGGCGTGGCACGTCCAAGGGGCATCGAGCGCCCCGCCCTCGGGCCGTGAGTGGACGCTGAACTTACAGCGGCCCGTCCAGTCCGGCTCCGCCGCCCTCACCCGGAGCTGGACACCACCTCGCGCGGGCAGCATCAGCGGCGTCCGGACCGTCAGCTCGTCCACCACGTCGCAGCCGATCTCGTCGCCCGCCCGTACGGCCAGCTCGACGAACGCCGTGGTGGGCAGCAGCACGGTGCCGGCCTCGTCGGGCCCGGCGAGCCACGCGTGCGCCTGCGCCGACAGCCGCCCGGTGAACACGATCCCGTCCGAGCCGGGCAGTTCGACCGCCGCGCCGAGGAAGGGATGTTCAGCGGGCAGGAGGCCCACGGAGGCCATGTCGCCCGTGGTGGCGGCACTGCCCTGCAGCCAGTACCGGCGACGCTGGAACGAGTACGTCGGCAGCTCCACACGGGAGGCGCCGCTGCCCTCGAACACCTGGGCCCAGTCCACGTCCGTCCCATGGACCCACAGCTCGGCCAGGGAGGTCAGGAACCGGTCCAGCCCGCCGTCGTCACGGCGCAGCGTGCCCGTGACCGCCGGGAGCGTCGTCAGCTCCGGGTTCTCCAACACCTCCTGGACGCTCACCGTCAGGACGGGGTGGGAGCTGACCTCGACGAACGCCTCGTACTCCTGCTCACCCAACGCCTCCACAGCAGTCTGGAAGCGCACCGTCTGCCGCAGATTGCGGTACCAGTACCCGGCGTCGAGACCAACGGTGTCCAGC
>NZ_JBSHNE010000019.1:0-110808 GCF_053646035.1 Streptomyces sp. NPDC055287
TGCACGCGCCCGGCGGGGATGTCGAGGACGGCGGAGATCGGGGCGGGGGTGTCGAACTTCTGCATCGTGTTCTCCTGCGACTCGTTGTTTCTGATGAAAGAAACGCTACGTTGCGTTCCCGTGTGCCGCAATGAGTTCGTTGCGCGGAATGCACATCACCGCAGGTGGAAGCCATAAGATCGTTGCAACGGTGTGGAGTTTAATGCAATGACAGACTCCTGTTTGTTGCAATGGATTGAAGGTGAACGCTATGCTGGAGGCACCAATGAGAACGAAGGAGGCCGCGATGCCGGGAGGCAGACTCACTCAGCAGGAACGCCGGCAGATCGCGCTGGGGCTGGCCGACAGCCTCGCCTACGCGGAGATCGCCAGACGTCTCGACCGCCCCACCTCGACGATCACCCGTGAGGTGATGCGGAACGGCGGCCCGACCGCCTACCGCGCCGACCTCGCCCACCGTGCCACCGAACGCCGCGCCCACCGGCGCAGGCAGGCCACGCCCCGGGGGACGGCGGCGCCGCCGCAGGCCCACGGACGCGACGCCGAGGCGGTGCGCGAGTACGAGGAGACGTTCACCACCGTCCTCATGGGTTCGGGCATGCCCACGATGATGTCCCGGGTGATGGCCTGCCTCACCCTCACCGACACCGGCAGCCTCACCGCGTCCGAACTGGTCCAGCGCCTTCAGGTCAGCCCGGCGTCCGTCTCCAAAGCGATCACGTTCCTCGAGAGTCAGGGCTTCGTCCGCCGGGAACGCGACGAACGCCGCCGCGAGCGCTACGTCGTCGACGACGACATCTGGTACCAGTCGATGATCGCCAGCGCCCGGTCCACCGCCCGGATCGTCGAGATCGCACGGCAGGGCGTCGGAGTCCTCGGCCCCGACACCCCGGCCGCCACGCGCCTGGAGAACGTCGCCCGCTTCCTCGACTTCGTCAGCGAGAGCATCTCCCGCGCCGCGGAGCAGGCCCGCGAGATCCTCCACACGAAGCCCGAAGCGGCCTCGGGCGGCATTGCCGAGCCACGCTCGGGTCGCGGGTAGACAGCCGTCCCGATGGCCACGGTCAGTGGTGCCGCGCCGGAACCTTCAACCCGAGCCGACCCCGTCACGCGCCCGCCGGGCGGCCTCGTTCGTGCAGGGGTCGGTGAGGCCGGCACGTTCTTCAGCGCAGTTCCGTGACTGATCGGGTGGCGGCATCCGCGGGGTACGGGAGCGGGGCACGGCCGGGGCCGCCCCCAGGTCGAGCCGGACTCCATGTCCAGACGGAAGGTGCCGCAGGGGTTCACGTTCGGCCATGAGAGTGCGGTCGGGCCACGCCGGTCCTCGGCCGTCAGCCGCGATGCCCACGCGGGCTCGGACGGGACCCTGCTGCAGCAGCGTGTTGACGTGCACGAGGCTGGACTGCAGGTGGTGCGGGCGTGCAGGGAGGTCTCGAGCCCGGGGCGGACATGCGGCGGCCGCGGTGGCTCCCCCTCCGCGCCACCGCGGCCGTTCCCCGTCGAATGCAGTCCTAGTTGACCGGCTCGCTCGACATGTGGTCGTCCAGCGGCTTCACGACGTCTTTCTCGGCCCCGGACATGTGGTCGTCCAGCGGCTTCACGATGTCCTTCTCGGTGCCGGACATGTGGTCGTCCAGCGGCTTGGGGCTGCCCGTCGGCTGCTTTGCGTCGCTCATCGTCGCTCCAAGGTGTGTCGGCGAAAACGGTGATGTGAGCCCGCCCGGCAACTCCCCCGAGGGTCGCCGGACGGGCTGGGGGCCGTTCAACTTATCCGTTCAACCTAGTTGTTCGGCCCTGCGCCGATCCGTCTGCCCCCCGACGCGACGGATCGATATGCATGAGAGTGGCGGGTCGCGATAAACGAACGATGAACGCCTGCCGCTGGGGCGCGGTCAGGCCGCGTTCACCGTGGTCAGGAGCGTGCGTACTTCGTCCGCTTCCGGGGACCCGAGCCCTTCGAAGATCGCCAGTGCTTCACCCCAGCAGGCCCGGCCCCGGTCCACCTGGCCCAGGCGGTCGAGCGCCTTGCCCAGTACGGTCAGCACCGTGCCACGGCGCCATTCGCCTCCGATGCCGCGCAGGGCGATCGCCTGCTCGGCGTGCGCCGCGGCCATGGTGGGGCGATGAGCCGCCAGGTGCAGCTCGGCGAGCCGGAAGTGGGTCACGCCCTCCCACAGGGGCTGACGGTTCTCGTGGAAAATGCCCAGCGCGTAGGTCAGTTGATCGAGCGCCTCGCCGAACTGCCCGGCCTGGGTGAGGGCGATGCCGAGCGCGTAGCGCCCGTTCGCCAGGCGCAGCGTGAGGCCCTGCTGGTCGTAGATCTCGACACCTTGCTTGGCCAGCGCGACCGCGCTGGTCGTGCGGCCCATGGCCAAGTGCGCTCGCGAGAGGTTGCAGAGGGCGCTGGCCTCACTCGGCCGGTTTCCGTCGGCCCGGAAATTCTCTATCGCCAGACCCAGGTACTTCTCCGCCTCGCTGTAACGCTTCTGGTAGATCGCGATGAATCCCCTGAGGTTGGGGGCGTAGCCGCTGGGAATCGGATCTCCGGCGGCCAGCGCCATCGCGCCCTCCGCCTCCGTCTCGGCCTCGTCGAATCGGCCCGCGATGTGGAACACGTTCGTCAGGACGGTGCGGGCGCGACCCTCCGCCCGATGGTTCTTCAAGCGCTGTGCCGCTCCGAGCACCGTGTGCGTCGCGTGCTCGTACCGCCGGAAGTTCGCCCCGGACTCCGACAGGTCCTTCGCGGCCAGCAGGAGGTCCACGGCCCGCTGGACCGAAGCGTGATCCGTGGACTGCTGGGCGCAGGCGAGAATGCATTCGGCCTCGGCGTGGAGCCAGTCGAGAGCTCGGTGGCGCTCGGTGAAGTGCACCCCCGCCCGACCCGTCGGCTCCAGGTGGTCCACCAGCCGGTCCCCGGGCCGCTCCAGCGCGTACACCGTCGCCGCCGTAGCCAGGTAGAAGTCCAGCAGGCGCGACAGCGCCAGTTCGCGCTCCACCGGGGGCTGTTCGTCGCGTTCGGCGCACGCACGCGCGTAGAGGCGGACCAGGTCGTGGTAGCGGTAGCGGCCGGGGGCCGCCGACTCCAGGAGGGACGTGTCGACCAGGGATTCCAGGAGGTCCTCCGTCTCCTGGAGAGGCTGGTCCAGTACGGCCGTCGCCGCGGCCAGGGAGATGTCCGGGCCGTCCGCCAGGCCCAGGAGGCGGAAGGCGCGGGCCTGCTGCGGCTCCAGCTGGCCGTAGCCGAGCTCGAAGGTGGCCTTCACGGCCAGGTCGCCGGCCTGGAGTTCGTCGAGGCGGCGGCGTTCGTCCGCCAGCTTCGCCGCCAGCACCGAGACCGTCCACGTCCGGCGGGCCGCCAGGCGCGAGGCCGCGATGCGGATGGCCAGGGGCAGGAAGCCGCACGCGCCCACGACGTCGAGCGCCGCCTCCCGCTCCGAGGCGACCCGCTCGGCTCCCACGATCCTCGTGAAGAGCTGCAACGCCTCCTCGGGGGACATGACGTCCAGGTCGACGAGGTGCGCCCCGGCCAGATCCAGCATCCGCGCCCGGCTCGTCACCAGCGCGGCGCAGCCCGTCGTGCCGGGGAGCAGGGGCCGGATCTGCGAGGCGTCGCGGGCGTTGTCCAGCAGGACCAGGATGCGCCGGCCGTCGAGGGTCGAGCGGTAGAGCGCCGCGCGTTCGTCCAGCGTGTCGGGGATGGCGGTGTCCGGGGTGCCCAGGGCGCGCAGGAACGAGCCCAGGACCGTCTCCGGCTCGGCCGCGCGCTGGCCGGCGCCCTGCAGGTCGACGTACAGCTGGCCGTCCGGGAAGTGGGAGCGGGCCGCGTGCGCCACGTGCACCGCGAGCGTCGTCTTGCCCACGCCGCCGATGCCCGCCAGCGCCGAGACCGCCATGACGCTCGTCTCGGCGGTGGCCAGGCGGTCCCCCAGCTCGCGTACGAACGACGCGCGCCCCGTGAAGTCGGGCACGGTCGCGGGGAGCTGGGCGGGGCGTACGACCGCCGGGGCCGCCGACGGCGCCGGTTCCACCGGCCGGGCCAGGTCCGCGTCGGCCTCCAGGATGCGCTGCTGGAGCTGGGCGAGCTCCGGGCGCGGGTCCACGCCCAGCTCGTCGGCGAGGAGGCGGCGCGTGTCGGCGTACACCGCGAGGGCTTCCGCCTGGCGCCCGCTGCGGTAGAGGGCGAGCATCAGAAGCTCGCGCAGGCGCTCGCGCAGCGGGTGCGCCGCCGTCAGCGCGGTCAGCTCCGAGATCGCCTCCGCGTGGCAGCCGACCTCCAGGTCCAGGTCGAGGCGGGTCTCGGTGAGCTGGAGCCGCCACTCCTCCAGGCGGGCCCGCTGGTTCTCGGCGTACGGTCCCGGGACCGACGCCAGCGGTTCGCCGTCCCACAGGCCGAGCGCCTTGTTGATCAGCGTGCGGGCCTGGCAGCGGTCGCCGGACGCGCGGGACTTCTCCGCGTCGGCGGCCAGCTCCTGCGCGACGGCCAGGTCGAGGGTGTCGGCGCCCGCCCTGATCGCGTACCCGCCCGACTCGCTGACCAGCGTCCCCGGGTCCAGCGCCTTGCGCAGCCGGGAGGCGTACGTCCGTACCGCCGCCAGGGCCTGCGACGGCGGATCCTCGCCCCAGATCGCGTCGATCAGCTCGGACGCGGTGGCGGTGCGGCCGTCGCGGAGCAGGAGCGCGGCGAGCAGGGCACGTTGCTGCGGCGAGCCGGTGTTGAGGGATTCGGCGCCCCGCCAGGCGCGGACGGGGCCGAGCACGCTGAAGCGCACCGCCTCGGGCTGCTGCCGCTGCTTCTCGTGCCGGGTGTCCCCGTCGGGCTGCGGACCCGGACCGGAAGCCGGAGCCCGCTGCTCCGGTACCCGAGGTACGCCGTCCATCGCACTCCCCCTACTGCCTCTGCTGCCGCCAGCGGTCTGCCCTACCGCTCAGTCGCAACAGTCAGTTTGCCTTGTCCATGGCGAATGCGTCAGCACCGGAAGGGGCCTACCCATTACCCACCCACCACCTACTAGCTGACGGATCGTCAGATCAGCGCTACCGTGGATCGCATGGAGACCTTCCCCAAGATCATCTCGGTGGACGACCACACGGTTGAGCCCCCCCACGTCTGGCGGGACCGGCTCCCGTCCAAATACCGGGACTCCGGTCCCCGCGTCGTCCGCGCCCCCCTGAGGGAAATGACCTTCCTGGGCGGCAAGTTCGCCCCCGTGATGGGCGCGAAGGGCGACGACGGTCCGGTCGGCGACTGGTGGGTGTACGAGGACCTGCACCGCCCACTGACCAGGCTGGACACGGCCGTCGGGTACGACAGGGACGAGATCAGGCTGGAAGTCATCACGTACGAGCAGATGCGCCCCGGGTCCTTCTCCGTCCCCGACCGACTCGCCGACATGGACGTCAACCACGTCCAGTCGGCCCTCTGCTTCCCCACCTTCCCGCGCTTCTGCGGTCAGACGTTCACCGAGGCCAAGGACCGCGAGCTGGGGCTGCTCGGCGTCCGGGCGTACAACGACTGGATGGTGGAGGAGTGGTGCGGCCCCGACGCCCGCGGCCGTCTCATACCCCTCACCCTCATCCCGCTCTGGGACGCCGAGCTCGCCGCCGCCGAGGTCCGCAGGAACGCGGCGCGCGGCGTCCGCGCCGTAGCGTTCTCCGAAATACCCCCGCACCTCGGCCTGCCGTCCGTCCACACCGACGCGTGGGACCCCTTCCTGCGCGCGTGCGACGAGACCGGAACGGTCGTCGCGATGCACATCGGATCGTCCAGCAGGATGCCGTCGACCTCGGCCGACGCCCCGCCGGCGGTCGGCTCGACGATCACCTTCGCCAACTGCTGCTTCTCGATGGTCGACTGGCTGATGAGCGGCAAGTTCGAGCGCTTCCCGAACCTGAAGGTGATGTACGCCGAGGGACAGATCGGCTGGATCCCGTACATCCTGGAGCGCGCCGATGTCGTCTGGGAAGAGAACCGGGGCTGGGGCGGCGTCGCCGACAAGGTGCTGCGCCCGCCCTCGGAGCTCTTCACCGAGCACGTCTACGGCTGCTTCTTCGACGACGCCTTCGGCCTGAGGAACCTCGACGCGATCGGAGTGGGGAACGTCCTGTACGAGACCGACTACCCGCACTCCGACTCCACCTGGCCCAAGTCCCGGGAGGTCGGCGAGCAGCAGATGGGCCACCTGGACCCGGACGTGGTGGACCGGATCGTACGGCGCAACGCGATCGACCTGCTGGGGCTGACGGAGGACGGGCTGTGGGCGGGCGCGGGCGCTCGCCCACAGCGCTGAGACGGCGGCCTGAATCTGTAGGCCCGCACCGTGTCCCGCAGCCGGGCCGCCTTGCCTCGTACGACCTCGGCGGGCAGCCCGTCCCCGGGCCGGTCGGGCGCGCGGGGCTCGCTCCGGCAGACGCGGCGCAGGTGGCCGGCCTCGGAGGGTCTGTTCAGGGCGGTCCCCACGGCCAACGAGGGTGGGCGGGTAGTTCCCCCCGGCCCATTCCCTGCAAAACAGACCCTCGTCCCCCGAAGCTCAAGTCACCGCCAGTGGGGAGGCAGAGCCCGCCGGGCACGGTTGATCGCGGCTTGCGCGTCGGAGCCGTACACGGCCGATTCGTGACGCGGCCTGCGCGTCGTGCGGGACCTCGGCGGGGAGATCACCTGGTTCCTCCGCCGGCACTGCGGCAAGACGGTCCGCGTGCGACTGGTGTCGCCTGACCGGCGCTGCCTCCGAAGCCGGGCGGGCCGCCCGTCCCGGCCTCTTGTCTGATGGGTCGTCAGGTATGACGATGGCCTTGCCGTCCGCCAGTGACGGGTCATCAGCTCCGAGGAGTCCTCATGGCGCGGGTCTTGCCCGAAGGGCGGCTGTCGTACGGGATGCAGCTCCCGGTTCAGTCGCAGAGCACCATTTACGCGGAGACGTGGGAGGCGGAGGCCGGGCCCGGGGAGCTCGTCGAGGTGGCCAGGGCCGCGGACAGGTCCGGCTTCGCCTACCTGGCGAGCTGCGACCACGTGGCGATCCCGCGGCGGCTTGCGGGGGCCATGAGCACCGTCTGGTACGACCCGGTGGCCACCCTCGCCTTCCTCGCCGCCGTCACCGAGCGCGTGCTGCTGCTGAGCCACGTGGCCGTCGTCGGGCTCCGGCATCCGCTGGCCACGGCCAAGCAGTACGCGACGCTCGACCACCTGAGCGGCGGCCGACTGGTCCTCGGGGTGGGAGCCGGGCATGTGCGGGAGGAGTTCGACGCGCTCGGGGCGGACTTCGCCGGGCGGGGCGGCGTGCTGGACGAGACGATCGACGCCCTGCGGGCGGCGCTGGGGGAGGAGGAGTACCCCGAGTTCGCCGGGGAGCGGTTCTCATTCAGCGGGCTGGGGCAGCGGCCCCGGCCCGCACAGCGGCAGGTGCCGCTGTGGGTCGGCGGGTCCTCGCCCGCGGCCGTGCGCCGGGCGGCGGTGAGGGGGGACGGGTGGCTGCCGCAGGGCGATCCGCGCGATCGTCTTCCGGCGCAGATCGCGAAGCTGAGGCGGACCAGGGCGGAAGCGGGTGTCGCCGACCCGATGGAGGTCGGTGCGATCACCGAGCCGTTGTACGTCGGCGACGCGTCCTGGGACGTCGGGCGGCGCACGCTGTCCGGGAAGCCGGCCCGCCTCGCCGAGTCGCTGCGTGCCTACCGGGCGATGGGCGTCGACCAGATCCAGGTGCGGTTCCGCAACAGGAGCCTGAGTGAACTGACCGATCAGATGGCGGCCTTCGGCGCCGAGGTCGCTCCACACCTCAACGACTGAAGCGGATGCCTGAGCAGCGGAGAAGGAGTGGGTGCTCCCATGGGAAAGCTGGACGGGCGCGTCGTCGTCATCACGGGCGCGGCGCGCGGGCAGGGCGAGCAGGAGGCGCGGCTCTTCGTGGCGGAGGGCGCGAAGGTGGTGCTCGCCGATGTGCTGGACGACCAGGGCGAGGCGCTCGCGAAGGAGCTGGGCGAGAGCGCCGCGACGTACGTCCATCTGGATGTGAGCCGGGAGGCGGACTGGATCGCTGCCGTGGCGGTCGCGAGAGAGACCTTCGGGAAGGTCGACGGCCTGGTCAACAACGCGGGGATCCTGCGCTTCAACGAGCTGGTGAACACCCCGCTGGAGGAGTTCCAGCAGGTGGTGCAGGTCAACCAGGTCGGCGCGTTCCTGGGGATCAGGACGGTGGCGCCGGAGATCGAGGCGGCGGGCGGCGGCACGATCGTCAACACGGCGTCGTACACGGCCCTGACGGGCATGGCCTTCGTCGGCGCGTACGCCGCCACCAAGCACGCCGTTCTCGGCCTGACGCGGGTCGCGGCCGTGGAGCTGGCGGCGAAGAAGATCCGGGTCAACGCCGTGTGCCCGGGAGCCGTGGACACCGCGATGACCAACCCGGCGGCGCTGGATCCGACGGCCGACCCGGTGGCGGCGAAGGCCGGCGTGGACGAGCTCTACAGGAAGCTCGTGCCGATGGGGCGGATCGGGCAGCCGGAGGAGGTGGCGGCGCTGGCGCTGTTCCTGACCGGGGACGACTCGTCGTACATCACGGGACAGCCGTTCGTCATCGACGGGGGATGGCTGGCAGGCGTCAGCCTTTTCTGACGATGTATCAGCTATTGACGGTCCGAAGGGGCAGTGGAACAGTCGTGCACATCCATAACTGACGGTGTGTCAGTTTCTCCGAAGGAGAAGTACCTTGGAATTCGGGCTCTTTGTACAGGGGTACGTGCCGGCCGCGCGTGCCAAGGCCGACCCCGAGGCGGAGCACAAGGCGCTGATCGAGGAGACCGAGTACGTCATCCAGGCGGACAAGTCCGGCTTCAAGTACGCCTGGGCCTCCGAGCACCACTTTCTGGAGGAGTACTCGCACCTCTCCGCGAACGACGTCTTCCTCGGATACCTCGCGCACGCCACGGACCGCATCCACCTCGGCTCGGGCATCTTCAACCCCCTGGCGCCGGTCAACCATCCGGTGAAGGTCGCGGAGAAGGTCGCGATGCTGGACCACCTCTCGGAGGGACGGTTCGAGTTCGGCTCGGGGCGCGGAGCCGGCAGCCACGAGATCCTCGGCTTCATGCCGGGCATCACCGACATGAACCACACCAAGGAGATCTGGGAAGAGACGATCTCCGAGTTCCCCAAGATGTGGCTCCAGGACGAGTACGTCGGCTTCCAGGGCAAGCACTGGTCGCTGCCCCCGCGGAAGATCCTTCCCAAGCCGTACGGGAAGTCCCACCCGGCGATGTGGTACGCCGCCGGGTCGCCCTCGTCGTACGCCATGGCGGGGAAGAAGGGGCTCGGCGTGCTGGGCTTCAGCGTCCAGAAGGTCTCCGACATGGAGTGGGTCGTCGAGTCGTACAAGAACGCGGTGAAGGAGGCGGAGCCGATCGGGGGCTTCGTCAACGACAACGTGATGGTGACATCGACGGCGATCTGCGCGGAGACGCACGAGAAGGCGGTCGAGATCGCGGTGAGCGGTGGGCTGAACTACCTGCAGTCGCTGCTCTTCCGCTACCACGACACGTTTCCGCGGCCGGAGGGGATTCCGGAGTGGCCGGAGCTGCTCCCGGAGTACTCGACGGAGATCATCGAGCTGCTCATCGCCGAGGAGCTGATGATCTGCGGGGACCCGGACGAGGTGTTCCGCCAGTGCAAGCGGTGGGAGCAGGCGGGGGCGGACCAGCTGTCGTTCGGGCTGCCGATCGGGGTGTCGCCCGAGGACACGAAGACGACGATCAAGCTGATCGGTGAGCACGTCATCCCGAAGATCGACACGGACCCGGTTCACCGCACGACCCGGTTCCGCGGGGCGGCGACGGCGTCCTGAACAACCGGTCCGGGGCGCCGCCTTGCACCCGGTCCTCGACCCGGTCGGACTGAAGTTGCCCGCTGAGCGGGCAAATGCAGCCCGACCGGCCTTTGAGGACACGCCCGCAGGGCGTCCGGGGCCTGAGGGATCACCGCAGTCCGGGAAGGGGCGGGCAGGGGAAGGCCGCCGCGCGGCGGACACACCCGCCGCCCACCCGCCCGTCACCCGTACCGCCCACCCGCCCGTCACCCGGACCGACCGGCCCCGCGCACGCGCCTCGCCGCGGACCGAATCACCCACTCCCCTCCCCCGAAGGGACCGCCATGCTCGACCACCTCATCCGCGGAGCCACCGTCGTGGACGGCACCGGCGCCCCCGCGTACGTCGCCGACGTTGGCATCCGCGAAGGCCGCATCGCCGTCGTCGCCGCGCCGGGCACCGTCGACGAGCCCGCCCGTACGTCCGAGAGCGCCGAAGGCTTCGTCCTCGCCCCCGGCTTCGTCGACCCCCACACCCACTACGACGCCCAGCTCTTCTGGGACCCGTACGCCACCCCGTCCCTCAACCACGGCGTCACGACCGTCGCCGGTGGCAACTGCGGCTTCACCCTCGCGCCCCTGCACCCCGACCGCCCCGAGGACGCCGACTACACGCGCCGCATGATGTCGAAGGTCGAGGGCATGTCCCTCGTCGCACTCGAAGAGGGCGCCCCCTGGAACTGGCACACCTTCGGCGAGTACCTCGACGCCCTCGAAGGCCGCATCGCCGTCAACGCCGGCTTCATGGTCGGCCACTGCGCGCTGCGCCGCCACGTCATGGGCGCCGAGGCCGTCAGCGGCGCGGCCCCGACCGAGGAGCAGCTGGCGCACATGATCCAGCTCCTCCACGACGCGATGGACGCCGGCGCGTGGGGGCTGTCCACCACCCAGTCGTCCACCCACTCCGACGGCGACGGCCGGCCCGTCGCCTCCCGCCACGCGGGCCCCGCCGAGCTCATCGCCCTCTCCCGCGCCGTCGGCGAGCACGAGGGCACGCAGCTGGAGGCGATCGTCGCCGGCTGCCTCGACCAGTTCACGGACGACGAGATCGACCTCTTCGTCGACATGACCACCGCCGCAGGCCGCCCCCTCAACTGGAACGTACTGACCATCGACGCGGCCGTCCCCGAACGCGTCCCGCGCCAGTTGCGCGCGAGCGAACGCGCCCGGCAGGCCGGTGGCCGGATCGTCGCGCTGACCATGCCGATTCTGACCCCCATGAACATGTCGCTCGGCACGTTCTGCGCCCTCAACCTGATACCCGGCTGGGGCGACATCCTCGGCCTCCCCGTGCCCGAGCGCATCGAGAAACTGCGCGACCCGGACGTACGGCGGGACATGCTCCGCCGAGCCGACAGCAAGGAGGCCGGGGTCTTCCGGCGGCTCGCCAACTTCGACCGGTACGTCATCGGCGACACCTACTCCGACGCCAACGAGGGCCTCGGCGGACGCGTCGTGGGCGACATCGCCGCCGAACGCGGCCAGGAACCCTTCCACTGCCTCGTGGAGATCTGCGCCAACGACCACCTGCGCACCGTCCTGTGGCCGATGCCCGCCGACAACGACCCCGCCAGCTGGGAACTGCGGCAGCGCACCTGGCGGAACGAGGACGTCCTGCTCGGGGGCTCCGACGCCGGGGCGCATCTGGACCGGATGTGCGGGGCGCCGTACACCACACGCTTCCTCGGCGACTGCCTGCGCGGGCGCAGGCTCGTGCCGCTTGAGCAGGCCGTGAAGATGCTGACGGACGACCCGGCCCAGCTCTTCGGGCTGCGTGAGCGCGGGCGTATAGAGGAGGGCTTCCACGCGGACCTCGTCCTCTTCGACCCGGAGCGGATCGCGGCGGGACCGGCCACGCTCGTGCACGACCTGCCCGGCGACAGCCCGCGGCTCGACTCGAAGGCGATCGGCGTCGTGTCCGTACGCGTCAACGGCGTCGAGGCGATACGGGACGATCAGGTCACGGGGGCGGTGCCGGGCACGGTGCTGCGCTCGGGCCGGGACACGAGGACGGTGGCGACGAAGTGAGGGACGGCGACCGGCCGCAGCGGCTGTTCATCGGCGGCGAGTGGACCGCGCCGGACGGCGGCCACTACGAGGTGATCAACCCGGCCACCGAGGAAGTGGTCGGGCTCGCCCCCGAGGCGAGCCGCGAGCAGGTGTACGCCGCCGCTTCCGCCGCCAGGGCCGCCTTCCCGGCCTGGTCCCGGACCGCCCCACAGGAGCGCGCCGCGATCCTCGACCGGGCGGCGGATCTGATCCAGCGCGACGCGGCGGCGCACGCCGACCTCGCCCGTGCCGAGTCCGGAGCCACGGCCGCGACCGCTCTCGGCATACAGGTCGGCGTCGCCGCCGCCCGTTTCCGGCGGTACGCGCGCGGGGCGCTGGAGCCCGTCGAGACGGGGCTGCCGCCGCAGGTGAATCCGGCGGGGGCGATGGGGAAGGCCGGGGTCTTCGGCGCGCTCGCCGTGCGCCAGCCGGTCGGCGTGGTCACGTGTGTCACCTCGTACAACAACCCCTGGGCCAACGCGGCCGGCAAGGTCGCGCCCGCGCTCGCCATGGGCAACACCGTCGTCGTGAAGCCCGCCCCGCAGGACCCCCTGTCCGTCTACCGCATGGCGGCGGCGCTGGCGGAGGCCGGAGTGCCGCCGGGCGTCGTGAACGTCGTCACCGGCTCTTCGCCCGCCGCCGGTGAGGCCGCCGTCGACTCGCCGGACGTCGACATGGTCAGTTTCACCGGGTCGACGGTTGTCGGGCAGCGCATCGCCGAGGTCTGCGGGCGCGGTATGAAGCGCCAGCTCATGGAGCTGGGCGGGAAGGGCGCGGCAGTCGTCTTCGACGACGCGGATCTCGACTCCGCCGTCATGGGCATCGGCACGACGTTCTCCTTCTACAGCGGGCAGATCTGTACGGCGCCGACGCGCGTGATCGCCCAGCGCGGGATCTACGACCGGCTCGTCGAGAAGCTGACCGGCTACCTCGGCTTCATGAGGGTCGGCGACCCGGCCGCCATGGACACGGTCGTCGGCCCGGTGATCTCCGCAGCCCATCGCGACCGTGTCGAGTCGTACATCGAGCTGGGCAGGAAGGAGGGCGCGAGGCTGGTCGCGGGTGGCGGCAGGCCCGCGTACGAGAAGGGCTTCTACGTGGCCCCGACGCTCTTCGCCGACTGTACGAACGACATGCGTGTCGTCCGCGAGGAGATCTTCGGGCCCGTCGTCGTGGTCGTGCCCTTCGAGGGGGACGAGGAGGAGGGCATCGCGCTCGCCAACGACAGCGACTACGGGCTCATCGACTACGTCTGGTCCGGCGATGTGGCCAGGGCGTTCCGGGTGGCGCGGCGCCTGCGCGCGGGCGGGGTCGGGGTGAACACCGTCGGGCGCAACATGGAGGCGCCGTTCGGCGGCTTCAAGAAGAGCGGTGTGGGGCGGGATGTCGGCTCGTACGCGCTGCACGCGTACAGCGAGACGCAGGCGATCGTCTGGACCGGATGAGCCCTCCCGAAAGACGTACGGGAAACTTTTGAAACGGGCATATCGGATGGTGTTGCGATTTCCGCACCTCGGAAGTATTGGTATGCCGCCTGGCAATGATCGCTCTCGATTCCGTGAGAACCTTCAATCCGCAACCAATTGGGTGCTCGGAACCGCCGAATTCAAGGATCTTTGAGCGGATCGTTTGCCTCCGGATGTGGAAAACGCACGGGCTAACGTCCCGCCTATGACTCAGGTGGATGCACGGCCCCAGGCCGGAGACACGGTAAGGGGCGTCGACGCCAAGGGCGGCGACGCCACAGGCGGCGTACGCAGGAAGGGCCTCGGAGGCAACTCCGTCGGCCTGACGGGCAGCGCCGTCATCGGCATCTCGACGGTCGCTCCCGTCTACTGCCTCACTTCGACCCTCGGCTCCACGGCGGGCGAGGTCGGCCTCCAGATGCCGGCCGTCTTCCTGGCCGGCTTCTTGCCGATGCTGCTGGTCGCCTTCGCGTACCGCGAGCTCAACAAGGTCATGCCGGACTGCGGCACCTCTTTCACCTGGACCGTGAAGGCGTTCGGCCCGCGCATCGGCTGGATGTGCGGCTGGGGCCTGGTGATCGCGACGATCATCGTCCTCTCCAACCTCGCGGGCGTCGCGACCTCGTACTTCTGGCTGCTCGCCGGTGAGGTCACGGGCAGCGAATCGGTGGCCGCCCTGGACGACGACAAGGCCGTCCACATCCTCACCTGTCTGACGCTGATCGCCGCCGCGACGGCGATCAGCTACCGCGGCATGACCGCCACCAAGGGCGTGCAGTACGCCCTGGTCGGCCTCCAGCTCCTGGTCCTCGCCATCTTCGTGGCGATGGCCTTCCAGAAGGCCGGCAGCGGCACCTTCGACACGGGCCTGGACTTCTCCTGGTCCTGGATGAACCCGTTCGCCGTCCAGTCCTTCGCGGCCTTCACGGCCGGCCTCTCCCTGTCGATCTTCATGTACTGGGGTTGGGACGCCTGCCTGACCGCGAACGAGGAGACCACCGGCAGCACGAAGACCCCCGGCCGCGCCGCCCTCGTCGCGATGGTCGTCCTGGTCGCGTCGTACCTGGCCACCGGCATCGCCGCCCAGATGGCCGTCGGCTCCGGCGACAAGGGCCTCGGCCTCGCCAACCCGGACACCTCCGACAACGTCTTCGCCGCCCTCGCGGGACCCGTCATGGGCCCGGCCCTCGGCATCCTGCTCTTCATCGCGGTCCTCGCCTCGGCGGCGGCCAGCCTGCAGACCACGTTCATCCCGGTCGCCCGCACGGTCCTGGCGATGTCCGCCTACGAGGCCCTGCCGGCGTCGTACGCCAAGGTCCACCAGCGCTTCAAGACTCCGGGCCGCGCCACGGTCGTCGCGGGCGTCGCGACCGGCGTCTTCTACACGGTGATGACCCTCGTCAGCGAGAACGTCCTGGTCGACACGATCTACGCCCTCGGTCTGATGATCTGCTTCTACTACTCGATCACGGCCTTCGCCTGCGCCTGGTACTTCCGCCGCGACCTGTTCCGCTCCGGCCGTGACTTCGTCTACAAGGGCCTGTGCCCGGTCCTCGGTGGCGTCCTGCTGACCGCGGTGTTCGGCAAGACGCTGTACGACATGTGGGACCCGGCGTACGGCAGCGGCTCCGCCGTCTTCGGTGTCGGCTCGGTCTTCGTCATCGGTGTCGGACTGCTGCTGCTCGGCGTGGTCCTGATGCTGATGATGCAGCGCCGCAGCCCGGCGTTCTTCCGCGGCGAGGTGCTGACGAAGGAGACCCCGGCGATGGTCGTCGAGGACTGAGCCGATGCATCGGTCCTGGCCGAGCCCGTCGGGTCCGCGAAGCCCGGACCGACCCATCTGAGTCGCAGGTCAGGGGGAGCCGAATCCGGCTCCCCCTGACCTCTTTGGGTGGTGCGTCGCGGGTTGCGGGGTGGCCGGGTGGCGGGGCAGCGGTCGCAGTTCCGGCGCCGGGCGGGCCGGCGCGCCGGTCCTGCGCCCCGTAGCCCTCCCGTGCCCCCCTACTGGCGCGGTCGGCAGAAACGGGAGCGAATCAGCGTACGGCTGCCCCCAGAAAGACGGGGTTGGTCAGCGCCGCCAGGGCTCCCGGCAGGCCGGGCACCTTCGGCGCGTGGCGGACTTCCGCGCGTACGTACGTCGCGTACTGCGGTGTCGTACGCCACTCCACAGCGCCCGCGCCTGACTCCGGCAGGGCGGCGGTGTGGAGCGTGCCCTGGTCGGTGACGAAGTGGGCCGTGCAACCGGGGGCGCCGGTGACCTCCAGGCGGACGGTGACGGGGGTGCCGGCGGTGACGTCCAGGCGGTCGCCGATGCCCGCGTGGCGGGCGCGGCCGCCCGAGGCGCCGAAGGTGAGCGACACGGCGGAGGACTCGGCGATGTACGAGTGGCCCGCGCGGATGCCGTCGAGAACGGCCTCGCGGGTCAGGTCGTCGGCCAGTACCACCGTCTGCGGCATGCCGACGAGCTGCGGCTCTCGGTGGGCGTCGCTGTTGCCCATGGCCGGAGTCCAGCCGCGGCCTCCGACGGCGGCGAGCGAGTTGTCCCAGGACGCGAGCGCGATTTCGTCGTCGGGGGTGTACGGGCCGTTCCAGACCTCCACCGCGTCGGCGTCCCCGAACCCGAACTTCCAGTTGCACCCGATGCAGGTGGCGTGCGGATGCGCCGGTACGACGAGCCCGCCCGCGCGGCGGATCTCGCGGGCGTAGTGCCCGAAGCGGTTGTCGCGGGCGCGGTAGCGCCAGTCGACGAAGGTGCCCGGGTCGGTGCCGACGGCGACGACGTGACCGTTGCGGGTGGTGACTTCCTCACCGGTGAGGATCAGCAGTTCGCCGTCGGGGTGGGGGCCCCACAGGCCGTCCCAGGCGGTGTGGGAGGAGTGGGTGTTGTGTTCGCTGGTGTTGATGAAGTCGAGCCCGGCGGCACGGGCGGCCGCGGCGATCTCGGCCGGGGTGCGCCTGCCGTCGGAGTGCACGGAGTGCAGATGGCAGTCGCCCCGGTACCAGGCGCGGCCCCGCCCCTTCGCGCGTTCGGGCGGGTGGACGGCGACGGGGGCGGTGCCCGGGGCGCCGTACCGGAGGGTGACGGTCACGGCGTACGGCAGCCCTTCGGGGGCGGTCGTGTACGGGCCCAGCGCGATGTTCCAGGTGCCCGCCCGGACGGGGCCGGGGATGTACCCGGGCGTCGCGGCGTCGGCGCGGACGAAGAACTCCGACCGCGCTCCGCCGGACCAGCCACGGAAGCCGCGGCCGCCCAGGTCGGTGCCACGCTCGTCGAAGATGCCGATGTCGAGGGCGTTGCCCTGGGTGCCGGGGGGCACGGGAGTCCTCTCGTACGTGTACGAGACGGCGATCTCCCGCACCCCGCGCGGGACTTCGACGGGAAGGTAGACGTAGTCGGGCGACCCGGGCGGGAGCGTGCCGCGTACGGTCCTGGTCTCCTCGCCGCCGGGGGGTGCGGCATTCGCGAAGCTCACGCCTCCCAAGGTAAGGGCGGCAGCGGCGCCGGTCGCGAACAGTCCGCGTCGCGTCGGTTTGGTGGTCGGTTTGGTGGTCGGTCCGGTCGTCGGACCCGTCATGTCGGTCATGCCGGCCTCTCCCAGGGGTGTATCCACGTGTACTGGGACCCTGGTATTGAGCCGTGAACTCCCCGGCAACGGAAGGGGCGCGGCAGCCGACGTCTCCGATGCCGTTTCGCCGTCCGGCCGGTGCGCGGACGGGCCGGCAGGACGTAGTTTGGCGCTCATCGGGGGATGTCGTTCGGCGCCCACCAGGGGACGCAGTCCGGCGCACACCAGTGGTCCTGGATCACCAGCACGACGACGATGACGACGAGGAGCTCCCGCATGCGCATCGCCACCACGATCTTTCTCACCGACGAGACGATCACGCCGGTACGGCTCGCCCGCGAGCTGGAGCAGCGCGGCTTCGCCGGCCTGTATCTGCCCGAGCACACCCACATCCCGGTGTCGCGCGAGTCGGCGTACCCGGCGGGCGGTGAACTCCCGCGCGAGTACGGCCGGACGCTCGACCCCTTCGTCGCCCTCGGCCAGGCCGCCGCAGTAACCGAACGGCTCGGTCTCGGCACCGGCATCACGCTGGTGGCCCAGCACGACCCGGTCGACCTGGCGAAGCAGGTCGCGACCCTGGACCATCTCTCCGGCGGCCGGTTCACGCTCGGTGTGGGCTACGGCTGGAACAAGGAGGAGGCGGCGGACCACGGCGTGGAGTGGACCACGCGTCGCGAGCGGACATGGGACCGCATGGCGCTGATGCGGGCGTTGTGGGCGGAGGAACCGACGGCGTACGAGGGGGAGTTCGGGTCGGTGCGGGCGTCGTACGCCCACCCGAAGCCGGCGCAGAAGCCGCGCGGCCCGGTGGCCGGGCCGCGCACGCTGGTGGGCGGGGCGGCGGGACCGAAACTGTTCGCGCACATCGCGGAGTACGCGGACGGGTGGCTGCCGATCGGTGGGCGGGGCCTGACGGAGGCGGTGCCGGTGCTGCGTACGGCGTGGGAGGAGGCGGGCCGGGACCCGGAGGCGCTGCAGGTGATTCCGTACGCGGTGAGGCCGAGTGCGGGCAAGATGGCGCACTACGCGGACCTGGGCATCACGGAGCTGGTGCTGCAACTACCGCCGGCGGGGGAGGCAGAGGTGCTTCGCGTACTTGATGAGTACGCGAGGTTTATCTGACGAGATCCGTCCGCCCCTCTGTGCCGGGCGCGCGGGCGCCGCTACCTTGGCCATCCGGCATGGTCAGCGCCCGGCCGCTGGGCCGGCACCTCGGGGGAGAGGAACGCACGTGCAGAAAAGTCCATTCAGTATCGTCGCGATCATTTTCGGCGTGGTAGCACTGTTTTTCTGTCCGCCGCTGTTCGGCATCCTGGGCCTGGTCTTCGGCGGGATCGCCAAGTCCAAGGACGAACCGCTCGCGGTCACGGGCCTGATCGTCGCGGGCGTCGGCCTGGCCCTCGGGATGGTGCTGGGATTCGTGGTCTTCAGCTCGATGTCGACACCGTGAGCGACTGACGAGGCCCGGCGGCCGGGCAGCCAACTGCTGGAGCTGGCTGCCCGGCTGCCGACTGCTGGCTGGCTGCGGGCTGCCGGGCGGGGTGGGGCTTGGCGGTGTCGGAACTACGCCGTGTCGGAAGTCGCGGTGTCGGATCGCTGCTGGGGGTTTCGGGCCGTCCCTGGGCGCTTGAGTGTCGGTGGGCCGGGGTGGCGCGTCAAGGGCGCTCCTGCGTCGCGTCGCTGCGCGATGGGCCTGCGGCCCACCCTTGACCCACCACCCCGGCCCACCGCTAACGCTTATACGGGGACGGCCCAAAGAAAAACGCCCTGCACGGCAGGTGGGGGAGCGGCTCGGGTGGGATTGGTGACTGTCGGGTGTGTGGGTGGGGCGCACTCTCCTTCGGGGGCGGCTCGGCCCCTGGCTCAGCGGGTGCGGGAACGGTTGTTGGTGCGGCATCCGCATTCCTCCGCACGCGCGCACCCTGGCCGGTGGGCGGCTGACTGGGCAGGCTGACCTGCGGACTCATGGCGATGCGGGTGGTGCGCGGCAGTTGCATGGGGGGACTCGTGCCGGTTCGGCGTCCGCCCCCGCCGGTGGCCGGTCGGGCCACAAGCACGTGGCCGGGCTTGGTGGGTGGAAGGGCGTCCGGGGGCTTTGTGGTCCTGCCGGTGGCTCGGACCGATGTGATCCGACCGGACGGCTTCCGGATGGTGGGGCTTTCGGCGGCCTCGGTGGGGCCGGTGGGGCCGGTGGGGTGGTTGGAGGTGCCCGGCCCCGGCGGATGCGACGAACCCGGCAGAAGACGAACAAGCACGCCCACTTTGCCCCTTTTTCGGCGCATCGGAAGGCTGCGAGGGCGCGTCACGTGCTGGGTTAGTCGCATAGCAACCACTCGGCGTGGGCTTGGGGTGAACCGGACCCGACATGTGATGCCTGCTGACACCACACCAGCCCCACCGGCCCCTCCGCGCTCGACAAGCTGGCGGGGAGGGCGAGTTGGTGGAGCTTGGCAGGGTCCACTTTCGGCGTTGGTGCGGTTCGGTCGCTCCCGCACCGGGCGCCGGAGGCCGGATTGCGATTAACCCGGCACTTGGTGATCGGTAACGTCTCTCCAGCCCCACCGGTCACAGCCGTGTCGCTTCCTGCCGTCACGGGAGTGTTTCCACCCACGGCGGCAGCGTGGCCCCTGTGCGGACGGTGCCTCACCACCCACCCACCCACCCACCCACCCACCCACTCACACCGGCAGCCAGCTTGCACTCAACCGATCACCGGTGGGGGTGGACGCCACACTCGCCCGAGTCGCCCCATTCAACTGTCGCGCCCCGCCCGCACACCCACTGGCCCGCAGGTCGTCCATCGCGATCGGCTGTCCACCGGCCCGGGTGCGCGTGTGCGGAGGAATGCGGGTGTCGCACCAACGACCGTTCCCGCACCCGCTGAGCCAGGGGCCGAGCGGCCCCCGAAACAGAGCGCGCCCCACTCACAGACCCGCCGTCCGGCAACGCACCACCAGCCACTTGCCGAGCTTGACCCGTGGGCTCCCCCGGGGCCGCCCCCCTTAAGCATTGCGGCGGAGGTTCGGCGGTCAAGGGTGGAGCGAAGCGCAATCGCCGCAGGCGACGCGACAAAGGAGCGCCCTTGAGGGCCGGGCCTCCGACGCCACCCTTAGCCAAGGCGGCCCCCACGCCAGAAGCAACCGCAGCCCCAGGGCGCGCCCGGCCCCCTTCCGTGACGCTGGCATGATCGTGATGTGACCGCCCCCACCGACCCCGCGACACCCACCTCAACCACCGTCTTCACGCCCACCTCGCTCTTCACGCCCACCTCGCCTACCGCTCCCACCCCTCCCGCTTCCCCCGCCACCCCCAACTGCACCAAGCGCTGCGTCCTCTTCGACGTCGACGGCACCGTGATCGACGCCCTCGACAACCAGCGCCGGGTGTGGGGCGACTGGGCCCGGCGGTACGGGGTGGACCCCGGCGAGGTGTATCGCGTCGCGCTGCGGACGCGGCCGATGGAGACCTTCGCTGTCGTCGCCCCCGCCGAGGACCCGCACGAGTGCCTGGCCGCATTGCACGCGCTGGAGGACGAGGACGTACGGTCCGGGGAGTACGCCGCGTACGACGGTGCCGCCGAGCTCCTGCGCGGGATGCCGGCCGGGGCCTGGGCTCTCGTGACCTCCAACTACGAGCACCGCGTGCGGGGGCGGTTCGCCCGTACCGGACTGCCCGTTCCCGAGGTCGTCGTGGACGCCGCCGGGGTCGCGGAGGGCAAACCGTCCCCCGCCCCCTACCTGCTGGCCGCAGCCCGTCTCGGCGCTCGGCCGGAGAACTGCCTCGTCGTCGAGGACGCCCCCTCCGGCGTACAGGCCGGGCTGCGGGCCGGCATGACCGTATGGGGAGTGAACACAGCCACCGCCGTGGACGGTGTGCACCGCCACTTCACGAGCCTCCGGGACGCGGCCCACGACATCGCCGCCTTTCTGTCGGCCCCTCCGCAAAGAGGACCATGCCGTTGTGCGCTCGTATGCTCGGACGCATGACGACGAGCGCGAGCGCACCGCAGGGGAACGCGAACGGGAACGCGAACGGGAACGGGAACGCGAACGAAAGCGGCAACGAGCGCGCGAACCGACGCGGCAACGAACGCGGCAGCGGAAGCGGCAGCGCCGCCCCCGCCCCTACCCCCGCACCCACCCCCAACAGCATGCGCCGCGCCCTCAAGCGGGCCCGGGACGGTGTCGCGCTCGATGCCGCCGAGGCCGCCGTGCTCCTCCAGGCGCGCGGTGACGACCTCCGGGACCTCGCCGGCTCCGCCGCGCGTGTGCGCGACGCCGGGCTGGACGCCGTGGGGCGGGCCGGCGTCATCACGTACTCGCGCAAGGTGTTCGTCCCGCTGACGCGCCTGTGCCGCGACAAGTGCCACTACTGCACCTTCGTCACCGTCCCCGGGAAGCTCCGCCGCGCCGGCCACGGCATGTTCCTCTCCCCGGACGAGGTCCTCGACATCGCCCGGCGCGGCGCCGGGATGGGCTGCAAGGAGGCCCTCTTCACGCTCGGCGACCGCCCCGAGGAACGCTGGCCCGAAGCGCGTGAGTGGCTGGAGGCCGAGGGGTACGACGACACCCTCGCGTACGTCCGCGCCATGGCCATCCGGGTCCTGGAGGAGACCGGGCTGCTGCCGCACCTCAACCCCGGCGTCATGTCCTGGACCGACCTCCAGCGGCTCAAGCCCGTCGCCCCCTCCATGGGCATGATGCTGGAGACGACCGCCACCCGCCTCTGGTCCGAGCCCGGCGGCCCGCACCACGGCTCCCCCGACAAGGAGCCCGCCGTACGGCTGCGGGTCCTTGAGGACGCCGGCCGTTCCAACGTGCCGTTCACCACCGGGCTCCTCATCGGCATCGGCGAGACGTACGAAGAGCGCGCCCACTCCCTCTTCGAGCTCCGCAAGACCGCCCGCGCCTACCACGGCATCCAGGAAGTCATCGTCCAGAACTTCCGCGCCAAGCCGGACACCGCCATGCGCGGCATGCCCGACGCCGAGCTGGAGGAGCTGGCCGCCGCCATCGCGGTGGCGCGCCACATCCTCGGGCCGAGCGCCCGCATTCAGGCGCCGCCCAACCTCGTCGATGAGGAGTACGCCCTCCTCATCGGCGCCGGCATCGACGACTGGGGCGGCGTCTCGCCCCTCACTCCCGACCACGTGAACCCCGAGCGTCCCTGGCCGCACATCGACGAGCTGGCAGCGAAGACCGCCGCCGCCGGCTTCGAGCTGCGCGAACGGCTCACTATCTACCCGGAGTTCATTCAGCGCGGCGAGCCCTGGCTGGACCCCCGGCTCGTCCCGCACGTACGGGCACTCGCCGATCCGGAGACCGGGCTGGCGCGGCAGGACGTACGGCCGACCGGGCTGCCCTGGCAGGAGCCCGACGAGGGCTTCAACCCGGCGGCGTCAGCGACCGGCACCGGCCGCACCGACCTCCACCGCACGATCGACACCACCGGCCGCACCGCCGACCGCCGTGACGACTTCGACGACGTGTACGGCGACTGGGACGCGCTGCGCGAGGCCGCCGTCCCCGGGATGGTGCCCCAGCGCATCGACACCGACGTACGCCAGGCCCTGAACCAGGCCGCAGACGACCCCACCGGGCTCACCGACGACGAGGCGCTCGCGCTCCTGCACGCGGACGGGCCCGCCCTGGACGCCCTCACCCGCATCGCCGACGAGCTGCGCCGTGACATGGTCGGCGACGACGTCACGTACATCGTCACGCGCAACATCAACTTCACCAACGTCTGCTACACCGGCTGCCGTTTCTGCGCCTTCGCCCAGCGGCGTACCGACGCCGACGCCTACACCCTCTCCCTCAGCCAGGTCGCCGACCGGGCCGAGCAGGCGTGGGAGGTCGGCGCGGTCGAGGTGTGCATGCAGGGCGGCATCCACCCCGATCTCCCCGGCACGGCGTACTTCGACATCGCGCGCGCCGTGAAGGAGCGCGTCCCTGGCATGCACGTCCACGCCTTCTCCCCGATGGAGGTCGTGAACGGCGCCACCCGCACGGGCATGTCGATCCGCGAGTGGCTGGCGGCGGCGAAGGAGGCCGGGCTGGACTCCATCCCCGGCACCGCCGCCGAGATCCTCGACGACGAAGTGCGCTGGGTCCTCACCAAGGGCAAGCTGCCGACCGCCACCTGGATCGAGGTCGTGAAGACCGCGCACGAGCTCGGCATCAGGTCCTCGTCGACCATGATGTACGGGCACGTCGACCAGCCGCGTCACTGGCTCGGCCACCTGCGCACCCTGGCCCGCATCCAGCAGGAGACCGGCGGCTTCACGGAGTTCGTCACCCTGCCCTTCATCCACACCAACGCGCCCGTCTACCTGGCCGGCATCGCACGCCCGGGCCCGACGGACCGCGACAACCGCGCCGTCACGGCCATGGCCCGCCTCCTTCTCCACCCGCACATCACCAACATCCAGACCAGCTGGGTCAAGCTGGGTGCGGAGGGCGCCGCCGAGATGCTGCGCTCCGGCGCGAACGACCTCGGAGGAACGCTGATGGAGGAGACCATCTCCCGAATGGCGGGCTCCAGTTACGGCTCGTACCGCTCCGTCCAGGACCTTGTCGCGATCGCGGACGCGGCGGGCCGCCCCTCGAAGCCGCGGACGACGCTCTACGGCGACGTACCGCAGGAGCGCCAACGGACGGCAGCCGCGTCGGACGGACACCTTCCGGAGCTGCTGCCGGTACTGGAGTGAACTCGACGGGCATGACGGCCGGTTGAGGGGGCCAATATTCGGACGTGTATGTCGGTTGTCGTTGCTACTCTCCTGCGACCCGCCAGACCAGCGGGCTCTACAGGAGAGGGAACCCTTGCCCAGACGCACCGGTCCGAGACTGTTCACGACGGGAGCGCTCGTCGTCGCTGCAGTCCTGACCGCCCCGGGGGCGGCGCTGGCGGCTGACAACCTGCCGCCGGCCACGCCGCTGACGAAGGACCTCCTCGTGGGTACGAAGCCGTGTGCGGCGGGTGCGGACCGCGCCTACGTCGCAGACGCGTCACCGACACTGAGCGCTGTGGTGCACGACCCGGCGGAGGACGACAGTCCCGGTGCGGCCAACCGCGTGCAGGCCGAGTTCGAGGCGTGGTGGACAGGGGAGGACGGTGCGGAGCAGCGCAGGTCCTTCACGTCGGCGACGACGCACCTGTCCGGTGCCACGGCCCGGTGGTGGCTCCCGTTCGACGTTCCGGCGAACACGGTGGTCTCCTGGCGGGTCCGCTCCGACGACGGCCAGGCGAAGTCGCCCTGGAGCTCTGACGGTGACGGCTCCGTCTGCGAGTTCGTGTACGACGACGCCAATCCGGAGAAGGCGACGGTCACCTCGTCCGAATACCCGGAGGAGGTGCTGTGGGTCGACGGCGTGGGCGTCTACGGCGGCTTCACCATGGACTCCGCGTCCGAGGACGTGGTGGCGTACCGGTACGGCTTCACCGGCGGCCCGTACGGGACGGTGAGGCCCGCTGACATGGGCGGGCCCGCCACAGTGCGCTACCTGCCACTCAACCCCGGGCCGAAGACCCTCGAGGTGCAGGCCGTCGACCGCGCCGGGCGCGCCAATGCCCCGACGCTCCACACCTTCTCCGTACGGGCGGGGCGCGCCCCCTCCGCGCACTGGAAGCTCACCGACGCCGCAGGCTCCAGGACGGCAGCGGCTGAGAGCGGCCCGGTGGCCCGGGCGGGCAGTGGCGTGACCTTCGGGGCGGCAGCCCCATCGGGCACGGGTCCGACCTCCACGGCCGAGCTCGACGGCACAGGGCACGGTTTCCTGACGCCCGGCACCCCGGTGGTGAACACCGCGAAGACCTTCGCGGTCGGCGCCTGGGTGCGCCCTGCCCGGCTCGACCGCGACATGACCACCGTGAGCCAGGACGGAAATGCCGGGCCGGCCTTCACGCTCGGTCTGAGCACCCAGGGCGGGGGCCCCGCCTGGTCCTTCGCCTTCGGAGGAGCCCGTGTACGCGGCGGAGCTCCGGAGGCCGGTGAATGGGCCCACGTGCTCGGCCTGTACGACGCCGAGACCGGAAAGACGACGCTGTACGTCAACGGCCGTGAGGCCGGAGAGTCCGAGAAGGCGGCCCCGGCGCAGTCCGCGGGCCATCTGCAGATCGGGCGGGCCCGAGGCAAGGCCGGCTACCGCGACCGCTGGCAGGGCGAGGTGGGCGACGTAAGGGTCCACGATCGGGTGGTGGTGCCGGGCGAGGCCGCCGAACTGGCCCGCCGCAAGCCGCAACTGAGTGGCCACTGGTCGCTGGAGACGGCAGGAGACGGCGCGAGCCCCGAACTGTACGGAGGCGAATCGCTGAAGCTGGGCGAAGGCGCCTCGGTCTACCGTCTGCCCGAAGACACCTGCGATCTCATCGACCCGGACTGTGCTCCTCCGTCCTACCCCCTCGTCGGTGACGGCCACTTGGAGCTGGACGGGCGAACGGGCTTCGCGGCCACGGACAAGCCGGTCGTGGACACGGACGACAGCTTCACGGTCGGTGTGGTGGTCCGGCTGGCGGACAGCGAGCCCGACCGTCCTATGACCGTGCTGTCCCAAGGAGGCGCGAACAGGGACGCCTTCAGAGTCCGCTACATGCCCGCGACGCACCGCTGGCAACTGGTGATGTCCCACGCGGACCAGCCGGGCGCCGCCGAGACGGTCGTGGCGCAGGTCGCGGCTGCCGACGGTGGGCAGGGGCAGGGGCAGCGTCTGGCGGTCGTGTACGACGACGCGACGGACCGGATCACGCTCTACCTCGACGGCAACATCGACGCCGAGGCGAGCGCCACCTTCAAGGACGCCTGGAAGAGCACCGGCGGGCTCCAGATCGGGCGTGCTCGTACCGCCGAGGGCTGGGGCGAGCATCTGCGAGGAGCCGTGGACGAGGTCCACGCGTTCTCCGGGGCACTCACCGAAGCGAACGTCGGGGGTCTCGGGTTCGGCACCGAACCCTGGCTCGGGTAAGCGGAGTCCGAGTTGCTGCCGGTGCTGGAGTGAAGCGGCATCAAGGGTGCGTAAAGATTGCCGGAACCCGGCAATGTTTTCTGTCAGTCCTGCATGAGACGATCCCTTTCGTTCAAGAGATCGGTGCACACGGGGGAGGGCGAGCGGGATGACTGTTTTTCTCGGTCTCGGCATTGCGGGGATCGTGCTGCTGGCGCTCTCCTTGATCTTCGACGGGATTCTGGAAGGGCTTTTCGGGGGAGTCCTCGACGGTCTTTTCGACGGGCTCCTCTCACTGCCCGTCATTGCCGGGTTCATATCGATGTTCGGCTTCGGCGGTGCCATCATGCTCGGCGCCACGGGGCTCGGAGCCGGAGCGGCCACGGGAGTCGGGGTGGCCGCGGGGGTTGTCGCGGGCTGGCTCGCGTGGCGGTTCAGCCGTGCGCTGATGCGTGACCAGACCGACGCGACCCCGCGCGGCACCGATCTCGTGGGCACCGCCGGGTCCGTCGTCACCGCGATCCCCGCCGACGGTTACGGCGAGGTGCTGCTGCGGCTCGGCGGCCAGCCGGTCAAGCTCGCGGCCAAGAGCGCCGTACCCGTCGCACGCGGTGCCGAGATCTGGGTGGAGGCGTCACTGTCGAGCACCTCGGTCGCAGTGCGCCCGGTCGAACGCTGACAGCGGGAACGCCGGCGTCTCGGACGCCAACACCGGCCGGAACCCTGGTCGCGTAAGACTCAGACTCGCATCAACTCGCATCAGCTCGCATCAAGTCGTATTCACTCGTACCACTCCAACTGCTGCCGTCCCCTGGGAAGGCAGGGGGGAACGCATCATGAGTCCAGTCATCGTCGCTGTCGTGGGAGTCGTCGTACTCCTCGTCCTGCTGGCGCTTGTCGTCATCACGCGCTACAAGGTCGCCGGGCCCAGCGAGGCCTTCATCATCACCGGCCGCCGCGGGAAGACGTCCGTCGACCCGGTCACCGGTCAGACGTCCACCGACAACAGCGGCCAGAAGGTCGTCGTCGGCGGCGGCGTCTTCGTCGTGCCGTTCGTCCAGCAGAAGTTCACCCTGGACCTCTCCAGCCGGCACATCCCGATCTCCGTCCGCGGCGCTGTCACCCTGCGCGGTGTGAAGGCCAACCTCGAAGGTGTCGCGATCGTCAAGGTCGGTGGCAGCGAGGACGCGATCAGGGCCGCGGCCCAGCGTTTCCTCCAGCAGCAGGACGGCATCGTCGGCTTCACCCAGGAAGTACTGTCCGGCGCGCTGCGCGCCATCGTCGGCCGGATGTCGGTCGAGGACATCATCCGTGACCGCGCCGCCTTCGCCGGGCAGGTCGCCGAGGAGGCCGAGGCGAGCCTGTCCGGGCAGGGCCTGATCCTCGACGCCTTCCAGATCCAGGACATCACCACCGAGGGCTCCTACCTGGAGGACCTGGGCCGCCCCGAGGCCGCCCGCGCCCGCCAGGAGGCCGACATCGCCGAGGCCATCGCCAAGCGGGCCTCGGAGCAGGCCCGGCTGAAGGCGGCCGAGGAGATCGCCATCGCCGAGCGGACCTTCTACCTCAAGCAGGCCGAGATCCGCGTCGAGACCGAGGCCGCGGCCGCCAAGGCCAACGCCGCCGGTCCGCTCGCCGACGCCGCCCGCCAGCAGGAAGTGCTCGCCGAGCAGGAGAAGGTCGCCGAGCGCCAGGCCGCGCTGACCGACCGCGAGCTCGACACGAAGGTCCGCAAGCCCGCCGACGCCGCCCGCTACCAGGCCGAGCAGGAGGCCGAGGCCCGTCGCATCGCGCAGGTCAAGGAGGCCGAGGCGGACGCCGAGCGCTCCCGCCTCACCGGTGAGGGCGAGAAGCTGCACCGCGCGGCGCTCGCCGAGGCCGTACGGATCGAGGGTGAGTCGGAAGCGGCCGCCATCGCCGCGAAGGGCTCCGCCGAGGCCGAGGCCATGCGCAAGAAGGCCGACGCGTTCGCGCAGTACGGCGACGCCGCCGTCCTCCAGATGCTCGTCGAGGTGCTGCCGCAGGTCGTCGCCAAGGCGGCCGAGCCGATGAGCGCGATCGACAAGATGACCGTGATCTCCACGGACGGCGCGAGCCAGCTCTCCCGCACGGTCACCGACAACGTCGCCCAGGGCATGGAACTCCTCAGCTCCACCACCGGTGTCGACCTGGCCGAGCTTCTCAAGGGCATCACGCAGCGCGGCGTGAAGCCGGCCCCGGAGCAGCCCGACGCCAACGGCAAGATCCAGATCACGGACTGAGCCGCGCCGGCCCGGCCCTCGGCCGGGCTCCCCGCCCTCGCCCCGCCCCCTCCCGCTCGATCCCGGGAAGGGGCGTGGCGGTGGCGGAGAAGCTTGCCGGAGCCCTCGCACACCCGTCCACTGAACGTCCCGTTCCCCTTCGATTACAGTGCTGCGCCAGACGTCGTACGCCGGCACACGCGAAGGGCAGAAGCGGTGAGCTCACCAGTCACACCCGTATGGGGCCGCGCGGAGCAGCAGGACTTCCGCAGCCGGGTCCGCGGCTGCCTGCTCGGCGGTGCGGTGGGTGACGCGCTCGGCGCCGGCGTGGCAGCCCTGAGCCTGGACGAGATACGAGCGGCCCACGGCATCGACGCCGTCACCGACCTCGTCCCCGCCTACGGCAGACGCGGCGCCGTCACAGCCGGCACCCAGCTGACGCTCTTCACCGTCGACGGGCTCATACGGGCCCAGGTACGCCGCGACACGGGCGCCTGGCACCCGCCCACCGACGTACACCGCGCCCACCTGAGGTGGGCCGTCACCCAGCGCGACTGGGGCCCCGACGAGCGCCGCAAGGACAACGGCTGGCTCGCGTGCGAGGAGTGGCTGTACGCTCGCCGCGACCCCTCCCGCGAATGCCTGACCGGCCTCGCCGACGACACCATGGGCACCCTCGACCGGCCCCGGAACCCCACCGCCCGTGACTCCGGCGCCGTCACCCGCTCCGCGCCCTTCGGGCTCCTCGTCGGCTGGGAGCCGCAGCTCGTCTTCCAGCTCGCCGTCGAATGCGCCGCCCAGACCCACGGCCACCCCACCGCCTACCTCTCGGCCGGGGCGTTCGCCGTGATCGTGCACGGCCTGGCGCGCGGCGAGACCGTCGACGCCTCCGTCCAGCGCGCCCTCGCCCAGCTCGCCGCCCGCCCCGGCCACCAGCCCGTCACCGACGCCCTCAAGGAGGCCCTCGGCGCCGTACGCCAGGGCATGCCGTCCCCGGCCCGGGTCGAGTCCCTCGGCGACGGCCGCACCGCAGAGGACGTGATCGCCGTCGCCGTCTACTGCGCCCTCGTGGGCGAGGACATCCGCCACGGCCTGCGCCTCGCCGTCAACCACGGCGGAGCCTCCGAGGCCACCGGCGCGCTCTGCGGCAGCCTGCTCGGCGCCCTGCACGGTGAGACCGCGCTGCCGCCGGGCTGGGTGGCGGAGCTCGAAGGGCGCGCCACGGTCCTCGAACTCGCCGACGACTTCGCGATGGAGATGACCCAGGGCCCCGCCCTCCACGGCCCCGCGATCAACGCCCCCGGCTGGCTGTCCCGCTACCCGAGAGCCTGACTCCGGGCCGGCTGACGACGGAGCGCCCGGCCATCGGGCCGCCCGGCCCGCGCACCCGCGGCGGCCCGCGTCACCCGGCCCGCGCTCAGTCCGCCACCCGTCCGCGCACCCCCGCACCGCCCGCCGCACCGCCCGCGCCGACGGGCGCCGGTACGGTCGCACCGGCCGCCGAGAGGCCGCCGTCGCCTTCGTCGTCCCCGTCACCGTCGGAGTTGATGCGCGCCAGCACCGCGTCGCGTTCCGGGGTGTCCTCCGGCTTGAGGAAGCCGATCAGGATGAACAGCACCAGCGAGACAGCCAGCGGCACCGACACCTGGTACTGCGTCGCGACGCCGTCCATCCCGTAGTTCACCACCCAGAAGGCGAACAGCCCGCTCGCCCACGACACCAGCGCGGCCGTCGGCCCGGACTTACGGAACCGGGGCAGCAGCCCGAGCATGAACGGGATCGCGATCGGTCCCATCAGACCGGCCACCCACTTGATGACGATCGTGATGATGTCCTTGAACGCCGGCGAGTTGACCTGGGTCGCGATCGCCATCGACAGCGCCAGGAACGCCACGGTCGACAGCCGCGCGGCCACCAGCCCGGCCCGCTGCGACCAGCCGCGCGCCTTCGCCGACAGGGCGGGCGCGATGTCTCGGGTGAAGACGGCTGCGATGGCGTTGGCGTCCGAGGAGCACATGGCCATGGTGTGCGAGAAGAAGCCCACGATGACCAGGCCCAGCAGGCCGTGCGGCAGGAGCTGTTCGGTCATCAGGGCGTACGAGTCCGAGGCGTCCGGCTTCTGCGCGTCGACCAGCAGCGGCGCGCACCACATCGGGAAGAAGAGCACCAGCGGCCACACCAGCCACAGGACCGCGGACAGCCGGGCCGAGCGCGTGGCCTCGCGGGCATTCGCCGTGGCCATGTAGCGCTGGGCCTGGTTCCACATGCCGCCGGAGTACTCGAAGGTCTTGATGAAGAGGTACGCCAACAGGAACATCATGGTGAAGTCGCCGGTCAGCGGGTCGTTGTGGCTCTCCGGGAGCTTGTCCCACACCGTCCACAGCGAGCTGAACCCGCCGAGCTCCCCCATCACGGCGATCAGCATCGCGAGACCGGCGAAGAGCTGGATGACGAACTGCCCCAGCTCCGTGAGGGCGTCGGCCCACAGGCCGCCGACCGTGCAGTAGATGCCGGTGATGACGCCGGTGATCAGGATGCCCTGGTTGAGCGAGATGCCGGTGAAGACGGTCAGCAACGTGGCGATCGCCGCCCACTTGGCCGCCACGTCCACGATCTTCAGCAGGACGCCTGACCAGGCGAGAGCCTGCTGGGTGGGCAGGTTGTAGCGGTTCTTGAGGTACTCCAGCGGCGAGGCGACATGGAGCTTGGACCTGAGCCGGTTGAGCCTCGGGGCGAACAGGCTCGACCCGATGGCGATGCCGATCGCGATGGGAAAGGACCACGTCACGAAGGAGGTGACGCCGTACTTGTACGCGATGCCCGCGTAGCCGGTGAACATGACCGCGCTGTAGCCGGACATGTGGTGGGAGATGCCGGAGAGCCACCACGGCATCTTTCCGCCGGCCGTGAAGAAGTCGCTGACGTTGTCCACGCGCTTGTGGGACCAGACGCCGATCGCGACCATGATTCCGAAGTAGCCGATGAGCACGGCCCAGTCGAGACTGTTCATGCCCCCTCCAGGGGTCCGCCTTGTGCTGCGTTCATCTGAATGAACCCGATCGCGCTTCGTCAGTACGTCCGGTTGGCGGCGCCCCCGTGCGGGAGCGGGGGACTTTGGGGATTGAACCGTCTGTCCGGGGGGCCGGTCAAGGCTTTCATAGGTCAAGGATGTGAACGCAGATCAGAAAGCAGAACCTCTTTGCCTGTTCTTGACCTGCCGGATCGTTGTCGTGAACGTGACGACGGCCACACGATGGGCGGGCACTTCGTCAGACGCCATACATGCCGTACACGCGAGAACGACCGCACGGGATGCGGGTCCCGTGCGGTCGGAAGCAGGAGGGAGGGGCAGAGGCCGTCCGTAACTAACGCATCAGCTCACCCGCGTTGACGAGCAGGGACTGGCCGGTGATCGCGCGGGCGCGGTCGGACGCCAGGAAGGTCACCGCCTCCGCCACGTCGCCGTCCGTGGCCAGTTCGGGCAGCGCCATGCGCGCGGTGAGCCGGCTCAGCACCTCCGGCTCCGGCACGCCCTCGGTGTGCGCGGTGAACCGCACGTACGCCTGGACCGGCGGGCCCCACATCCACCCCGGCAGCACGGTGTTGACCCTGATCCGGTGCGGCCCGAGTTCGCGCGCCATCGAGTACATCGCCGAGGTGAGCGCCCCCTTGGAGGCCGCGTACGCCGCCTGCTCCACCTGGGACGGCGCGGCGATCGCCGACTGCGTACCGATGATGACGACCGAGCCGCCCCGCTCCTTCAGTGCCGGCAGGCAGGCCCGGGTCATCCGCAGCGTGCCGAGCAGGTTGACGTCGAGCACGCTCTGCCAGGTCGCGAAGTCCGCGTTCTCGATGCCTCCGAAATAGCTGTCCCAGGCGGCGACATGGACGACCGCGTCGATCCGTCCGAAGCGCTCGACGGCGAGCGCGGCCAGTGCCTCGCACTGGTCCTCGTGCGTGATGTCCGTGGCGAGGTGGGCCGTGTGCCCCCCGCCCGGATCGATCTCGGCGACGCACTTGGCGAGATTCGCCTCCGTGCGGGCCCCGAGCGCCGCGTTGCCGCCGTCCCGCACGGCGGCCGCGGCGATCCGGTGGCCGAGCCCGGCACCGACGCCCGACACGACGACAGTCTTCCCCTGGAGCAGCATCCGGCCGCCTCCCGTTCCGGCTCCGACTCAACTCTGGCCATTTATCTGACGAAGCGTCAGAGTAGGTCCGTCCGGCGGCGGAAGGAAGGGATCGGCAGCCATGGGTGAGGACACGCGCAGTGAGGTGTACGCGGAACTGGCGGGCGTGGGGCCCTACGGGGTGCGGCCCGGGCACGCCCTGATCACCATGGTCGAGCCCCACCCGGGCCACGAGTACGCGTACAACCGCTGGTACGAGGACGACCACTACATCGCCGGTGCGATGGCCATGCCCTGGATGTACGCCGGGCGCCGCTGGGTCGCCACCCGCGACCTTCAGCTCCTGCGCTACCCGGAGAAGTCCGCCGTCGCGCAGCCCGTCACCGCCGGCTGCTACCTCTCGACGTACTGGGTGACGGAGGGGCGCTACGACGAGCACATGAAGTGGACCGTAGGCATTAACAAGCGGCTCAACCGTGACGGGCGCGTCCACCAGGACCGTACGCACGTCTTCACGGCCTTCCAGGATCACGAAGCGACCGTTTACCGCGACGGGGCGGCCGGGCCGCGCGACTTCCACGCGCTCGACCATCCGTACCGGGGGCTGGTGCTGGAGGTCGTCGACGCCGAGAGTCCCGAGGGGCGGGGGGAGCTGCTGGCGTGGCTGAGGAGCACGCATCTGCCGGAGCGGCTCGGCGCGGGGGCCGGTCCGGGTGCGGGCCCCTCGGCCGCGATCGTCACCCTCTTCCGGCCGACGCCGCTGCCGGGCGACCGGATGAGCTACGTGAAGCAGGTCGAGGGGGTCGACACCCGGCTGACCCTGCTCTGGTTCCTGGAGGCGGACCCGCGCGAGGCGTGGGAGGAGCGCTTCGGCGGGCTGGGCGAGGAGGTGGCGGCTTCGGGGCTCGGGCGGGTGGAGCTGGTGGCGCCGTTCGTCCCGACGGTGCCGGGGACGGACCGGTATGTCGACGAACTGCGCTGAGCGGGGGCCTGGTCGTCGGGTGGGGGCTTGGGGGTCGGGGCGGCCGTGCGGCGAACACGCCAGAGCCCCCTCGGCCAGGACGGCGGACCGGTCGAGAGGGCTCACTGCGGTGGTGCACTGGGGCGGGCTCGGCGCCTCGTGACTCAGCGCGTCGTGACTCGGCTCGGACCGGTCAGCCGAGGTCGAAAGTCCCCTGGCCGACCCCGCCCACGAATGCGCTCCAGGAACCGGGGGCGAAGGTGATCGAAGGACCCTCGGGCGCCTTCGAGTCCCGCACCGCGACAGCGTGCGTGACCGGGGACTTGACCTCTACACATGCGCCGTTGCCCCCGGAGTACGAGGATTTCGTCCAGGTGTCCGTAGCGCCCTGATGGATTGCCATGTTCGCTCCGATTTTGCTGGTCGTGGAGAGTGAGACGCCAACGTTCTTGCTGGCGTGAGCGACGCTACTCGCGAACTACCTCGCGTGAAGTGGTCGTTCACCCGACCGGATGGCATATTCCATGAGGGACTTCCGCTGCGGTGCGGCCACGGTGTACCGTTCCGGTTCCTTCGGCGGAAGCGCTGCTTCAGCGGGCGTATTCCTTCGCGATGTTCGCGATGAAGTGGCGCGAGGCCTCGACGTTCAACGCCTGGGCGCGCAGGTGTTCGTACATCACGCTGTACTTCTGTACGTCGTTCGCCTTCTCCAGATAGAGGTCGCTCGTGACGCCCTCGATGTAGACCACGCTGGAGTCGGCCGCGTCCGGGAACTCCAGGATCGCGTAGTGGCCGCTGATGCCGGGGTGGGCGCCCATGTCGAACGGAAGTATCTGGACCGTCACATGAGGCAGCTGGGACTGCTCCACCAGGTGCTCCAGCTGCTCCCGCATGAGCTGTCTGTCGCCGACCACACGGCGCAGCGAGGCCTCGTCGATGACGGCCCACAGACGCAACGGCTGATCGGCCGTGAGGATGCGTTCCTGCCGGCGCAGTCTGACGTTGACCCGTTTCTCGACGTCGGTGACCGCCGTCTCGGGCAGCGCGCCGGTGATGAGCGCCTCGGCGTACCGCGGGGTCTGGAGGAGCCCGGGGACGATCTGGGGGTCGTACACGCGCAGTGAGGCGGCGTCCGTCTCCAGGCCGATGTAGACGCTGTACGGGATGTCGCCGAAGGCGTGCCACCAGCCCTGCTGGCGGGAGTCCTTGGCCATCTGCATCAGCGAGTCGACGATACGGTGGTCCTCGACGTCGTACACGCCGCACAGGTCGCGCACGTCGCGCTGGCTGATGGAGCGGCGGCCGTTCTCGAGGCGGCTGATCTTCGACTGGGAGACCAGCAGGCGCTCCGCCACCTCCTCGGCCGTCATGCCCTTGAGCTCGCGCAGCCGGCGGAGCTCCTGGCCCAATCGGCGTCGCCTGACGGTGGGGTTGACGTTGGACGCCACGGGAACTGCACCTCCGGCTGACTGCGTTGTGCGTATGTACTGCAAGCACGCTCTACTGCTCAGCAGACTGCCACCAATGGTCATGTCCGCGCTGGGAAATGCCCACACACGGTGCTGACACGAGCGCGCGGGGTGGCGGCCCGGTCCGGTCCAGGGTGGCCTGGCCGACCGGTCCGCCACCCCGCGCGCTGCGGTGCGGCTCCCGAACCGGGTCTTGGGGGACGTCGGTGCGGCGTTGGTCGTACGGGTGTGCTCAGTGCGCTGCGACGCGCGCCATGCCGTCGCGGCGTGACTGTGATTGCTGGGATTGCGAATGCATCGGTACGGCCGACGGCGGCCGGCCACCGGATGCGGGTGCCCGGCGCGGCTGTGCGGCCACACCGTTCTGGACGTCCATCACGGCGTGTGCCACGAGTCCGCCCATGGGGTCGTGCCTGATCAGATCCCGTAGGCGGGAGCGTGATGAGCGCCCCTCGTTGCCGGGGTAGAGGTGCTTGCCGAGTCCCACTGCGTGAGCGAGCGCGGCGAGCGCCGCGGTCCGCGGGTCCGGCGGTACGCCGGTGCGGATCGCACTGTCCAGCCGGGACCTGATTTCCCGGCAGATCACCGATTCCGTCGCCTGGTAGCGAGTCGTCGGCAGCACTCCGCACATCTGACCCGCCACGGCATGCACCATGCCGCACCGTTCCAGATGCGAGAGATACGTCTGGCGGAGCCCCAGCCGGGGCCCGCCGATCCAGTGGACCGCCCGGACCGGGCTGCCGCGCCTGCGCAGCAGTTCCAGTGCGGAGTCCAATGTCGGATCTCCTGTCGGCCGTGCCATCACCACGGCGATACGATCCCCGTCTGGGGCTATCCGTCCTGCCAGAGCCAGCTCTACTAGCTGTGCCCCGGCCAGGCCGAGGTCGAGCGACTGCGGCTGCGCTGTGGTACCCGTTGTCGGGTCCAGAGCGAGCAGCAGAAGCTCCTCCGGAAGTGTTCTGCGGCTCCTGCCCATCCATGCCTCCCCGCGTGGATGAATGACAGGGTGACCCCTCTCACATTCATCTGTCGAGAGCGCCTGGGTGCTTCGTACGGGAACCGGCAGGTATGTCGTTCTCGTCTAGCGAGGAGGCCGGGGTCTCAGACAGGACACTGGTACATGGTTCGGACATCGGACTGCGGACAGCGGGCGTATGCGCGGGCGCGTATGAAGGAGGCATCGGTGGCGGGCGAGTCCCCCGACAGGTCGGAGCAGCGGAAGTCGTCGGGGGAGACGGCCCCGGGCGAACGCGATCCGCGGCTCGCCGTTTTCCGGGAGTCGGCCGCTACGGCCGAACCGGCCGCGCGGCGGCCGGAGCCGGAAAGCAGCGGCCGCGTCGTCGATCAGCCGACGGCGGTCTTCAAGCTGCCCCCGGAAGAGCCCCCCTCGGCCCCGGAGGCCGCTGAGGCCCCCGAGGCTGCCGAAGCCCCCGAGGGCGACGCGCGTCTGCGCGCGGCGGTGGCGGCGTGGGTCGCCACAGCCGACGACGCGGAGGCGTCGTCCGGCGAGGACGTGGATCCTGAGGCGCAGGGCGCCGGTGCGGGCCCTGGCGCCGCCCGGGCGGCCGCGGCGGCGGAGGCTGGGGCCGAGGTGGCCGGGACGGCCGGGAACGCCCCTGAGGCACCCACGGCGGCCCCCGGCGAGACCGGGACACCGGCTTCTGCGGTGACCGGGGCCGCGGACGCCGGCGCTGACGCGCCTGGTGAAGGCCGTGACGGTGGCCGGGCTGCCGCCGACGAGGCATCGGCGGACGAGGCTCCGGTGAAGCCGAAGGCTGGCGCAGACGGGTCCGACGGGTCCGACGGGTCCGACAATTCCGACGCGGGGACGGCGGCTGCCGTATCTGACGCGCCGGCCTCGGCCGAGCACACGGTGGACGTGTCCGGTACGGGCAAGGACGCCGGTGAGCCGTCGGCCGACAAAACCGCGGACGAGCCCGAGCCCGAGCCCGAGGGTGACGCTGACGCGTCCGACGGGGGCCGGGTGTCTGCTGTCGAGGCGGAGGAGCCTGCGTCCGTCGCGAATGCGAACGTCGAGGCACGCGGCGAGGCGGTCGCCGAGTCGCCGAGCGCCGGTCGGGACGACGTAGACGCGTCGGAGAAGCCGTCCGACGCGAGTGACCTTTCCGAGGCCGAGGCCGAGGTGCGGGCCGACGCGGACGGCCGCGTTGACGGTGACGAGGCTCGGCCCGACAGCGACAGCGACAGCGACAGCGACGCCGAGGATGAGGACGAGGACGACGCCGATCCGCGTTCCGGCTCCGACGGTTCCGGTGCGGGGTCTGCCAGTGGCTCCCGGGCCGGTAGCGACGGAGACGAGCCGGCCGCTGCTGCGGACGGGCCTGGGCCGGGGGCTCCGGCCGCCGGTCGCGGAGGTGAAGGCGCCGCCAGGGGCGGCGTCGACCAGGCCACCGCCGTGTTCAAGGCCGTGCGGCCGCGACAGGCCGTGGACCAGCCGACCACCGCGCTGAAGACCGTGGGCAAGCCGGAGTCCGCCGCAGAGCGCACCAGCAAATTCGTTCCGCTGAAGCGGGACGAGGTCAGGCCGCCGGCCGGCAAGCCGCGCAGCGCCCCTGCCGCGTCCGCCTCCGCACCTCCTGCTGCACCTCCTGCCGCACCCCCCGCCCCCGCACAGGCGTCCGCTCCCGCGGCCGACCCCGTGGCGGAGGCCGAGCGCACCCGGCAGCAGCCGCTGCCGCCCAGGCCGCCGCTCGACCTGCTCGCCGAGCTGACGAACACCCCGCCGCCGCCGGAGACCCCGGTCAGGACCGCCGTGCGGCGGGTGAAGATCTGGACGCCGCTGGTTCTGCTGTTGGTGATCGTCTTTGCGGTCGTACAGTTCGTGCGGCCTCTTCCCTCGCCCACGCTGGCGCTGACGGCGAAGCCGACGTACACCTTCGCCGGTGACGCGCTCAGCATGCCGTGGCCCGAGGAGGGCCAGTCGGCCGTCGAGGTGCAGGGCGTCGGCAGCATGGGCACGCACGGCGAGCAGAAGCCCTGGCCGATCGCCAGTGTCACCAAGGCGATGACGGCCTACGTGATCCTCAAGGAGCACCCGCTCAAGGGCGACGAGACGGGCCCGAAGATCACGGTCGACGCGCAGGCCGAGAAGGAGTCCAAGAACAAGGACGAGTCGACCGCCAGCATCAGGGAGGGGCAGCAGTTCACCGAGCGGCAGATGCTCCAGCTGCTGATGGTCCCGTCGGGCAACAACGCGGCGCGGCTGCTGGCGCGCTGGGACGCCAAGTCCGAGGAGGAGTTCGTCGGGAAGATGAACGACGCGGCCAAGGACCTCGGGATGAAGAACACGACGTACACCGACCCGAGCGGCCTCGAGGCCACCACGGTGAGCACCGCGACCGACCAGCTCAAGCTGGCGAAGGCGGTCATGGAGAACGACGTGTTCCGCGAGATCGTGAACCTGCCGGAGGTCGAGATCCCGGGCATCGACGGGAAGATCTACAACAACAACAAGATCCTGTTGAAGCCCGGCGTCAGTGGCATCAAGACCGGCTCGTCCACCCCCGCCGGCGGCAATCTGCTGTGGACGGCCAACACCGTCATCGACGGCAAGGAGCGCCGGATCGTCGGCGCGGTGATGGGCCAGGAGGACGCCACGACGCTCGACGGCAAGCTGCAGCTCGCGATCTCCAAGAGCCTCGAGCTGATCCAGGCCGCCCAGCGGGACGTCACGTCGGCGACCGTCGTGAAGAAGGGGCAGGTCGTCGGTTACGTCGACGACGGCCTCGGCGGGCAGACGCCGGTCGTGGCGACGAAGGACCTGAAGGCCGTCGGCTGGCCGGGTCTGAAGGTGGAGCTGGCGATCACCGACGCCGGGAAGCCGCTGCCGCACGCCGCGAAGGCGGGGGACGAGGTCGGTCAGGTGACCGTCGGCTCCGGACCCGGTCAGGTCAAGGCGCCGGTCGCGCTCCAGAAGGACCTGATCGAGCCGGGCTTCGGCGACAAGCTGACCCGCGTCGGCTGACGTTGGGCCGATGAGAGGAGGGCTGCCGCCGGGCGCGGGAACCGGCGGCAGCGCCCCGTGCACCGCGTGTTAGCGTCCGGGCAACTACGGGACGCGGGGACGGCGTCCTTGTGGACGCCGGGGGTTGTTGGTACCCGGGGGAGACGGGGAGAGCCGTAATGACCACCGCTGAGCCCATGCGCGCCGAGGGCGGGGACGGAAACGGGGACGGGAACGGGGACGGGGACGGCCGTAAGGGCCGTGACGGCCGGTCCGGTGTGCGGGGCGGTATACAGGACGGTATACGGCCCCGTGTGCAGCCCGGCTCCGCGCAGCGGGCGAAAGCCCCACGCATCCGCGTGAGCGTGCCCGCCGGCCTCGAGGCCGGAACCGACGCCGACCCAGACTCAGGACCCGACGCCGGAACCGACCCCGACCCCGCGCCCTCACCCTCCGCCCCGGACGACGTCGGCCCGCGCCGCGTCCTCCGGCACCCCGTGACGATCGCGTCGGCCGCCGCCGCGATCGTCCACGTCGTGTGGTTCTTCTGCTTCGCGAACAGTGGCGGTGACCTCGCCGCGCAGGACGCCTGGGCCGAGTTCGTCGGCCGTCACCCCGATTCGGCGTACAACCTCGCCTGGTACGGCGGGATGCACCCGGTGTCGTACAGCGTGGTCTCGCCGTACCTGATGTCCGTCCTCGGTGTCCGTACGACGATGATGATCGTCGGCACCGTCTCGGCCGCCCTGACCGCGCTGATCCTGGTCCGCGTCAAAGCGGTCCGCAACCCTCTGTGGTGCGCGCTGGCCGGCGTCTTCGCCTTCCTCTGCAACGCCCTGTCGGGCCGCGTCACCTTCGGCCTCGGCACGATGTTCGCGCTCGGCGCCGTCGCCGCGGTCTTCTGCTGGCCGCGCCGCTGGGCGGCCAACCGGTGGGCCAAGGCGGCCGTCGCCGCGCCGCTGGCCGGGCTCGCCACGGCGAGCAGCCCCGTCGCGGGCCTGTTCCTCGGTGTCGTCGCGGCCGCGCTGTTCCTCAACAAGCGCCGCCCCGGGGCCTACGCGCTGGGCGTCGCGCCGGTCCTCGTCGTAGCCCTGTCCTCCTGGCTGTTCCCCTTCTCCGGTACGCAGCCGATGTCGGTCGCGACGGCTTCGCTGCCCTTCCTGTTCGGCGTGCTCGTCCTCGTCCTCGTGCCGGGTGACTGGAAGACGGTCCGCACGGGAGCTGCCGTCTACTCCGTCGGGGTGCTGCTGACCTGGCTGATCGACTCCCAGATCGGCAGCAACGTCTCGCGGCTGGCGATGGTGTTCGCGGGCGTCACACTGCTGGCGGCACTGCCGTTCGTCGCGCCCCGGACCGTGAAGTGGTACGCCGTCGTGGTCGCCTTCGTCGGCCTCAACGTCTGGATCGGCTTCAAGGGCGTCGACGACGTCATCCGTACCGCGCCGACCGCGTCCTGGGCGCGTGAGCTGGCGCCGCTGGTGAACCAGTTGCAGCAGGTCGGCGCGGAGAAGGGCCGCGTCGAGGTGGTGCCGGCCAGCAGCCACCGGGAGGCGTCGGCGCTCGCCCCGTACGTCAATCTCGCGCGCGGCTGGAACCGGCAGGCCGACATGGAGCGCAACCCGGTCTTCTACGACGACACGCTGCACCCCGACACGTACCGCGAGTGGCTGGACCGCTGGGCCGTGCACTACGTCGTCCTGCCCACGGGCGCCCCCGACAAGAGCGGCGCCACGCAGGAGTACGACCTCGTACGCGACGGCCAGCCCTACCTGGAGCGCGTCTGGGCCGACGACAACTGGCAGCTCTTCCGCGTCGACGACCCCACGCCGCTCGCCGACCCGCCCGCGACGGTGGACCGCGCGGGCGCGGGCGAGCTGACGATCCGGGTGAAGAGCGCCGGCCGGGTGCTGATCCGTATCCCGTACTCGCCGTGGCTGGGCCTGGTCGACGCCGAGGGCGAGCGGGTCGAACCGCCCGCCGAGACACCGGAGTCGAAGCTGCGGGGCGGACCGACGCGGACGTTCACCAACCCGAACGGCTGCCTGATGAAGGCGGACGAGGACGCGGCCGGCGACGAGTGGACGCAGCTGCTCGCGCCGGCGCCCGGCGTGTACCGGCTGGCTGCGCCGTACGGCCTGACCCGCGGCACGGCCTGCCCGGAGGAACTGCGCTGAGCGCGTGACGGGCCTCGGCGGTGGAAGCGCGGCTCATGAGGGGGGTGCCCCGCCCGCCGGCGCTCCGCCCGGTGGCCCCCCGCCCGGTGGCGCCGCGCAGACCGACGGGACGCGGGGCGTGCCCAGTTCGTGGTGGCGTCGTGTCTCGTCGTCGAGCTGCTGGAGCAGACCGTCCAGCAGCTTCTCGTCCGCCGGAGCCGCGAGGAACTCCAGTACGGCGCGGTAGAAGGCGCCCCGCACCCCCGGCGGCATGACGTCCGACGCGTCCGCGCACAGCCGCTCGGCTCCCGTCAGCGTCTCGTTCACCGCCCGGTTCGACCAGGAGTCGCCGTACGCGCCGACGGAGACGGGGAAGAACGGCCGGTTGCGTTCCGGCACGGCCCGCGCCCAGGTGTCCCGCGCCTGGTCCCCGGTGAGGAACGTGATCAGCGCCCGCGCGCCGTCCGTGTCACTGAACAGCGCGGCCATGTCACCCGCCACCTCGTACGCGTCCCGGTTGTTGTCGAGCTCGGCGACGGCCTCCGTGGTCGGCACGTACGCGATGTCCTTGTCGTACAGCCGCCGGATGAAGCCTCCCTGGTGCTCGCGCCCGCACCCGCCGCCGGACCGTTTCAACAGCCCCTTGCCGTCGTTGCCGTCGAAGTCGTGGGTGAGGGCGGCGTTCGCCCGGGACCCCCTGCCGCCGCCGGGGGCGATCAGCCGGCCCCACGTCTCCCAGGCCTCGCGTACCTCGTCGCTGCTCCAGGGCAGTTCGCCGGTCGCCCATTGTTCGTACACCGCCGGGCCCGACTTCTGGAGCAGGATGTCCTCGATCCAGTCGCTGCCGGGCCACCCCGTCGTCGCGCCGGAACCCACGCCGACACACCAGTCGCCCCGCTGCGGCGAGCGGCCCGGATAGTGCCAGACCACGCTCTTGAGGTCGACCTTTATGGGCGTCCAGTACGTGTTCTTGCGGCCCCGGACGGTGAGTTCGGGCGCCCATGGTTCCGGGGAACGCTCGCGGACCTCCTCGGGAAGCGGTACGAGCACACCGTCGTGCGCGTACTCGGTGAGCTCACCGAGGCTGTTCAGTACGGCGATGTCGGGCGGCGATCCGGCCTGCACCTGGGCGAGCAGCGTCTCGCGCAACGACGTCGTGCCCTGGTAGTCGTACCTGATGCCGGACTTCTCCGTGAACTGGTCGAGCACCGTCTCGAAGCTCTCCTCCTCGTCACCGGTCCAGGGGCCGAGCACGCTCACGGCCGGACGGGGCTCCTCGGCGCACGCCGCCGAGGTCAGGGCGAGCCCGGCGAAGAGACAGAGGGCCAGCAGCGGACGCAGGGCCCGGCGGGGGCGGTTCACCGGTGGCCTCCCGTGCGGCGCCGGGGGACGGCGTACTCGACGAGGAGCGACTGGAGCGTCCACAGGATGACCCCCGCCATCAGTACGGTCGCGAGCGGAATGAACACGGTGCCCCGGACCCAGGCTTCGGTGTTGCCCTCCCGCACGGCCTCCTCCATGCCGGCTTCCGCGGTGGCGATGGCCCCTGCCTGAGTTCCGGGAGGGCCGGCCGGGGTCAGCAGGCCGGCCGCGTTCTGCATCAGCGTCTGGCTCGAATGCGCCTGCCACGTGCCGAACGCGAGTACGGGGACGGCCACCAGCAGCAGCGTCACCGCGGCCAGCGGAATGCTCATCCGCAGTCGGAAGCGCTGCCGCAGGAACACCTGGGTGCCCACCAGCCGCACGCCGAGCAGCACACAGGCCGTGACCGCCACCGGCCACGCCAGCAGCGGTGCGGCGCCCCAGTCCTCCTGGCGGTCCAGCGCGGCGCTCTGGCGGGCCTGGAGCGCGGCGATCCGGGCGAGGATGCCGGACTTGGCGGCGTACATCATCCGGTGTGCGTACGAGAGGTTGGCGCGGCTCAGCTGCGGCCGGTTCGACTGGGTCCACGCCCCGTCGATGCGCAGCGCGTAGCTGTCGACGAGCCCGGACGCGATGCGCAGGGTCTGCCGGTCCTCGCGGCTCAGGGCGCCCGTGGCGGCGGCCCGGGCGAGGCTGCTCTTCGCCTCGGCGATCTGGGTGCGGTACTCCTCGCCGCGCGCCAGGATGTCCGGCCACTTGTGGTTGCGGGCGCGGTACTCCAGGTGGTCCCCGGCGGTGACGTGGGCCCGCTCCAGGCCGGTGTGGGCCCTGGCCAGTTCGACGACGGCGGGGCCGGAGCGGTCCCGGATCGCCACGGAGTCGCGGTGGACCTCGTCGTACGCGCCGAACAGCGCCGCGCCGCCGACGGCGGTCAGCGCGAGCAGCCACACGAGCTGGCGGCGCAGATAGCCGACGGTGCCGACGCCGTCGGCTCCGGTGGCGGAACGCCAGAACTGGCGGGGCAGGCGCGTCATTCCCCGTCCTGCGGCTCTCGCTGCGGCTTCGCACTTCGCTGCGGCGGCAGCATCGTGCTGTGGGAGCGCAGCACCATCGCCGAGTTGATGTCGAGCGGCCGGATGTCCGGGCGGATCTCCACCTCACCGGCTGCCGCGTCGATGATCCGTACAACGTCGCCGAGGCGTTGCAGCATCGGCTCGTTGCCCATCGCGTGGGCGCGGCGCACGGCTTCTCCCCAGGCGGCGCGGGCCGCCGCCGCGTCGCCGGCGCGCTGGGCGGCGCGGCCCTCTTCGAGGCCGCGGACGAGGGCGTCGTGGTGGGCGTAGTGCGCCACCTTGGGGTCGTACGTGCTGTAGAGGTCACGATGACGTGTCCAGCGGACCAGCAGCGGCCGTGCCGGAGGAAGCTTCGGAGAGGGCGCTTCCTCGCCCTGCGGCTCCCTGACCACCTTCAGGTCGGCCAGCCACAGCGCCCGGTCGACGGGCTCGCGCGGCGTACGCGAGGCGGCGACGCACACCAGGTACTCGCGGGTCTCGTCGCCCCACGGCGGCGTACGGAACTCCAGGCACCGCTCCCCGGCGGTCACGCGCTCCGGCAGCAGGTCGCGGCGGGTGGGGTGGACCTGCTGGACGGTGAGCGGGGCGCTGCCCGGGCGGTGGGTGAGACGTAGCCGCAGGCCGGTGAGCCGGCGGCCCGCCGACTCGGTGGTGACGGCGCGGAACTCGCCGGGCAGCGCGTCGAGGTCCCGTACGGCGTCGGCCCTGCCGTCGAGGCTGTCGGTGACCAGCTGGAGCTCGTCGGGGTCCCAGTCCTCGCCGATGCCGATCGCGTCGCACGTGAACACACCTGCGCAGGAGGCGAGTTCAGAGCTCAGGGCTTCCGGTTGCTCGTGTTCGTTGCGGCCGTCGCTGAGCAGCAGCGCGTGCCGGACGGCGGCCTCGGGACGGCGTCCGAACAGCTCACGGGCGAGGGCGAGCCAGCTCCCGATGGCCGTGCCGCCGCTCGGCGCGAGGCGGCCGATGGCGTCCTGCGCCTCCTTGCGGGTGGTGGCGTCGGCCCGTACGAGCCCCGGCGCGGAAGGGGCGCTCCCGGTGGGATAGACCAGCTCCGCGGTGTGGCGTCCGGCGACGATGGCGAAGTAGGTGCCGTCGGGGAGTGCGCGTACCGCCTCGGCTGCCGCGTCCTGGGCGGCCCACAGCTTCTCGCGCGGGTAGCCCATGGAGGCGGAGCAGTCGAGGAGCAGCACCTCGGCCCTGACGGGTGAAGCCGAAGCCGCCCCTTCCCCGGCTGCTGCCAGGTCCGCGGTCACGGTCACCACGGCGCACATGCGCGTTCCGCCCTCGGCCCCGCGTTCCACCGAGACGTACGGCTGCTGGCTCACTTCGAGGGAGACGACTCCTGCGGCTGAGGCGTCTGGGCCGCCTTCCACGCTTCCCGTATCTTCCGCATCTGCTGTGCCGTCCTGAGCCATGCGTGCTCCTTGTGTGTCCAGCGCAGGGGCCGGATCCCGTTGGCCAGGTCGAGCAGCGCGTGCGCCCGCACGTCCCCGGCCTGCTGGGAGAGGCCCCGGTACGCCTCCTCCAGGCGTCTGCGCAGCCTGTTCTCGGTGAGGTCCTCGTCCTGGACGCGCTCGCGCAGCCGCGCCAGCCGCCCCGCCCTGCCGGCCTGCTCGCCCGGCGCCCCGCAGACCCAGTCGAGGACGACCTCCCTGATGTGCGTCTCCAGCCGCAGTACGGCGTGCCGGTCCGTCAGCCCCTCCTCCTCCCGCAACCGCGTGACCCGGGCGAGCGCGGTGACGAGGGACTCCAGGGGCGGCGGAGCGCCGTGCGGCGGCCGCCGGCCCGCGAGGATCCGTACGATCGCGGTCCGCGCGGCCGTACGGTGCCGTGAGTCCTTGGGTACGTGCTCCAGGATGTCCAGGGCCTTCTCCCGCTCCTCCCGGGCGAGGTGGATCCGCGCGAGACCGAAGGCCGCGCTGCCGAGGGAGTGGTTGCGGAGCCACACCGCCTCGTAGTAGTCCCTGGCGCGGTCCGGTTCGCCGAGCCGTTCGTGGCAGTAGCCCAGGGCGAGCTTCGGGGCGTACTCGCCGGGGAGCGAGTCGTAGACAAGGTCGAACTCCTCGCGGGCCTCGGCGATCCGGTCGTGACCGAGGTGCAGCAGTCCGGTGTGCCAGCGCAGTCGCCAGTCGTGGGGGGCCATGTCGCCCACCAGGGCCGCCGCCAGGCCGAGTTCGGCGAGGGCCTGCTCGTGGTGGTGGGCGCGCCGACGGGTGCGGCGGGCGGACCCCCGGCGGGCCAGGCCGAGATGAAGGCGGCAGCGCAGGAGGTGCAGTTCGGTGGACGGTGTCCAGTCCGCGAGCAGTTGCAGCAGGCCCGGCGCGTCGTACGAGATGCGGGCGAGGGAGGCCGCCTGCGGGTCGTCGGGGTCGGTCTTGGGCACGGGCAGGCCGGCCGCCACCTCGTCGGGGGAGGGCCGCGCGGCGTTCAGGGGGAGCTCGTGGATGCCGTACGCCCAGCGGTCGAGGGCGGGGGCCTCGCCGAGACCGCCGTCCAGCGCGGCCGACGCGGGTTCGAAGAGGCGGGAGGGCTCGAAGGTCTCCGTTCCGAGCCGTAGAGAACGCAGCTCGCGGATGACCCCGCGCAGCTGGAGCGACATCTCGGCGGCCGTGGCGAACCGATTGCGCGGCTCCTCTTCGGTGGCGCGGGCGAGCGCGCGGCGCAGGGACTCGGCGCCGAGTCCGGGGGCCGGGTGGTGCGCGGAGTCGGCGAGCTCCCGCAGGGTCACGCCGACGCTGTAGAGGTCGGACTGGGGGTGGGCCCGGCCGTCGTCCTCGACCTCGGGGCCCTTGTAGAGGTCGGTGTACGGACCGGGCGCGCCGAACTCCCTTACCCCGCCCACGTCGATGATCTTGATGCCGTCGCCGCAGTGCATGACGTTGTCCGGCTTCATGTCGCCGTACACCTTGCGCTCGTGCGTGTGCAGATATCCGAGCGCGTCGAGAATCCGGATGCCGTAGCTGACGATGAACTCGTGGACCCGCGGGCCGGCGAACGGCTCCTCGTCGCGCGCGATCCGCTCGGCGATCTGGTGCAGCGCCATGCCGCCCGCGAACTCCATCACGATGTAGTCGGTGCCGGTGGGGCGGTGCGTCGCGTAGTTGATGACGCGGATGATGTCCTTGTGGTTGAGGTCGGTGAGATGCCGCCGCTCGCGCAGCGCGACCTCGCGGGCCAGCGAACTGTGCGGGTTGCGCAGGCCCTTGAGGGCGACGGGCCGGTTGTAGAGCTGGGCGTCCTCGGCGAGGTAGACCCAGCCGAGCCCACCGTGGGCGATGGGCCCGACGACCTGGTACTGGTCGGCGAGTACGTCGTCGAGGGACAGCTGGGGCTGGAGGGCGTACGGCGTACCGCAACTGCACCGCCCCTCGGCCGTCACGACGCCGATGAGCTCCGTGCAGTCGGGGTTGCCGCAGCGCATGGCGTGGGAGGTGGGCTGGTCCTCGACGGGCTCGACGAGGAGGGCGGGGTCGGGGACCTCGACGAGCGGCAGGTCCATGAGGCGGTCGCCGGCGGGGGAGAGGACGAACTGGGAGACCGTCGACGAGTTCCCGGGAGCCGCTTTCGACGCCGCATCCTGTTGCGCGTTCCCCACCGTGCGCCCCCCGGCTTGCCCTGCCGGGTCACCCTCCGCGTTTCCCTCCGCCTCGCCGTCCACGGGCAGGCCGGTGAGATCGCAGAAGCCGGTTTCGGTGACCTGCCCGGTGCACCCCGAGTGCGGACACGCGCTCACTTCTCCCCCTCCTTCTCCGTGCGGTCCGCGAGCGCCTTGCGGGCTTCCTGTACGAACCGGTCGACCGCCGCCTCGGCCACCCGCAGCTCGCACGGTCCGCCGGTCAGCAGCCGGTGCGCCTCCTGGTGCGCGGAGGCCGCCGCCTCGGTGATGCCGTGGGCGGCGAGGCGCGCCTGATGGCCGTCGAGGAGGCCGCGCAGATCCTGGTGGCGGGCGAGCTGCCGGGCCAGCACCCGGTGGGCGGTCTCCGCCTCCAGCAGCGCGGTCTCCGCGGTCCTCTCGACGTACGACAGCTTGACGAGGAAGCCGGCCGTCCCCTGCCGCGGATCGGCTTCGAGGCGGGCCGCCTTGAGCTCCAGGTCCGGTGCGTACCGGGGCACGGACGGGAGGGGGGTCACGCAGGTCGCCGCGCGCCGGCGTAACTCCCGGGCGCCTTCTTCCGTACGGGCGAGAGCACCGATGCGGCGGCCGACGCGCTCCAGCCAGCGCCGGGGACGGTCCGGGCCCAGGAGGAGTTCGTACGTACGGTGCAGGGCGGGCGAGTCGAGCTGCCGGAACACGAGCAGGAGCCGGCCGCCGCGCCGCACCAGCGTGTGCAGCAGCTCGACGGTCTCCAGCGGCTGGAGGGCGTCGTCCACGCCACGGGCCACGGTGGTCAGCGGCAGGGCGTCGGCCGCGATGCGCGCCGGCAGGGACAGGGGGCCGGGGCCGTCGAGCGCCATGCCCTCGGCGATCTCCTCGGCGATCTGCGCGGGCGTCTTGCCGCCGACGTCGACGGCCAGGTCGAGGCTGCCGGCGCGGGGGCAGATGCCGGTGTGGTCGGGGCCGGCCGCGACGGAGGTGCGGGGGGACTGTTCGCGGTCGGCGAGGGCGAGGGTGGTGCGCAGGGCCAGGGCGGCGTCCTGGTCCTCGTCCCGGACGAATGTGATCTCGACGGCGGCCAGGTCGTCCTCGCCCCCGAGCCACCGGGTGAGCCAGCGGGCGAAGCCGCGGTCCGGGGTGGGACGGGGGGTTCCGTTGGCGGCGCTGGGGTGGGTGGGGACGGTGGTGACGGCGGTGGGGCTGATGGCTTCTGTGGGTTCGGTGGGACCGGTGGGACGGGCGGCCGGGGCGGCTGTCAGGCCGGCGGCTTCCGCGGCGAGGGTGGCAGCGTCCGCGGCGAGGGTGGCGGGGTTGGCGGTCAGGGTTGCGGGGACCGCGGGGCGGCCGCTCACGCAGCGCTCGCGCACGAGGTCGAGGTGCTTGACGATCGTGCCGGTCGGGATCATGTAACCGTGCCGGTAGTGCGCGCCCTCGCGCTCGGAGTCGAGCTTGCTGACGACGATGCCGATGACGCGGCCGGTGCGGTTGTCGACCACTCCGGCGCCGCTGAAGCGCCGCATGAGGGTGTCGGCCTCGGTGACCGGATCGATCTGCACCCACTCGTCGCCGGGGCCGCCCGGGCCCTTGATGAGCGCCTCGGCCCACTTGCCGCCGGTGATGCGGGAGGGGTAACCGGCGAAGTGGACACGGCGGTTCCAGATCGTCGGCAGCCGGTGGAGAGTGGCGTGCGAGGCGACGGGCGGCGGCCCCGCCAGCCGGAGAAGGGCGAGGTCGCCGCTGTGATCGTCGGCGCGGGGGACCCAGTGGCTCGGTACGACGGTGGCGCGAAGGCAGTGCGAATCGCCGCCGGAGCCGGGGAACTCGACGTTCACGGACGGCTGGTGATCGTCCGTACCGGCGATCCGGATGACATGGGCACAGGTCAGCACGAGCCCGTCACCGAGCAGCACACCGGCCCCGAGCACCTGGCCGCGCGGGCCGGCACTGCGCAGCCGTACCCGCCAAGTCTCTTGATCGGTACGGAAGTTCGTCTCACCGGTCGGCGCCCCCATGCTGTACCAGCATAGTCGCGGTAGGTGACAATGGGGCCTTCGCGGCAGTGGGGGGATGTGAGCACATTGAACGCTGGGGGCGAGATGCAGGGTGCCGAACTGGCGGATGTGATCAGCCAGGTACGGGCCGAGCTGGAGGAGGCCCAGCGCCGGGGCCGGGAGAGTGGCCTGCGTTTCCGGGTGGAGAAGGTGAGCCTGGAGTTCGCGGTGCAGGTCCGCCGCGAGACGGGCGGCAAGGGCGGCCTGCGCATCGGAGTGGTCACGGCGGACGTGGGCAGGACGACGGCGAACGACACGACTCACCGCATCCAGGTGGAACTCCAGCCGCGCGGCCGGGACGGCCGTGGCCCGGTGGATGTCGGCGGCGAGGCGGCCGACGCGCTGGAGGATGACGACTAGGAGGGGCGCCCAATCGTGCGCGGGCTCTGTTTCCCCGTCACGGCCTGATGCATAGTGGGGGCCCTTGGCTGCTGGCCAACTGGTCAGAATGGGTCACAGGCTCGGGTGCGAGAAGGTCCTCATGGTGTGCGAACGGTGCGGTGGCGGACGAAGGGGTTCACTGCCGGGCATGGCCTGCCCGGGCTGCGGAGCCGGTGCGGGCGACGGCCGGGTGGCGAGCGGGGCCTGGATCGCCCGCGAGACCGTGGCGGGCCGCGTGTCCACCCTGTCCCGCCCGCGAAAGGCGCTGCTGGCGACGGCGGTTGTCCTCGCCCTGGCCGTCCTCATCACGTCGGCCACCCTGCTGGCCGACGCTGACGACGACAGCGGCGGTACGGGCGGTCCCGTGGGCAACGCGGACGACCTGGCCCGTGGCGTACCGACCCGGATCGGCCCGACCGGACCGCCCGAGACTCCGGCCACCCCGTCGGCCGGCGCGAGCCGGACCCCCGCACCGAGCAGCCCCGCCGCCACTTCGCGGCCCCCGGCGGGCAAGCCGAAGCCCCCCAAGAAGCCGCCGGCGGCCCGCCACCCCTCGTTCACTGCGTGGGCGGGACCCGGCTGTTCCGCGGGCCACTACGAGGAGTTCGGCCGGTTCGAGAACGGCGACGCGGGCTGGTACACGGTCAATTCCGGTGGGCACGACGGGGATTCCTGCGACGGCCGCTTCACCGCCGTCCCGATGTCGGGAGCCCCGGACAAGGACCGAGGCAACACGGCGACCTGGTCCTGGCAGGTCGGCGACGGCTTCGACGAGTGCGCACTGGCCGTGTACGTACCGAAGAGCGACCGCGACCTCGACGTCGCCGGCGACCCCACCTTCTACCGGCTGCTCGCCGACCCCGACGACGAGGACTCGTCGTACGCCGCCTTCGCGGTCCGCCAGACCGTCCACCGGGGCAGCCTGGTGCCGGTCGGCAGCTACGAGGTCAAGGACGACAGCTTCGCGGTGCAGCTGATCGACCGGGGCCGCGACTGGGGCGACGAGGACCTGGTCGGCGCGCACCACGCGGCGGCGCAGATGAAAATCACCTGCCGCGTCTGACGGGAGCTACGCACTCCCGAAGTCGGGGACGGAGAGGGAGCCGTCCTCGGCGAGCCGGAATCCCGGATTGTGCGCGACTTCCCAGGCGTGGCCGTCGGGGTCGGTGAAGACGCCCGCGTATCCGCCGTAGAAGGTCGTCGCGGGTGCTTTGGTGACGGTCGCCCCCGCACGCTCGGCAGCCGCGACGAGGTCGTCGACCTCGGCGGCGGACCGCACGTTGTGCGCCAGGGCGATGCCGCCGAAGCCTTCACCCGTCTGCGGGTCCTCGATACCGCAGTCGAGCGCGAGCTTGTCGCGCCCCCAGAGGACCACGGCGAGACCTCCCGCCTGAAAGAAGACGGTCTCCTCGGCCTCCTGCCCCTGCCAGCCCAGGCGCTCGTAGAACGCCCGGGCCCGCTGCACGTCGGCGACACCGAGGGTGATGAGGCTGATGCGCTGTTCCATGGCCCGAAGCTATCCCGCGAGGCGGGCTGCCGCGCGCGATGCGGCACAACGGGAGGGTGTGGCGGGACGCCGGTCAGACCCCCTGCCGCACGCCGGGCCGCGCCTCCCCGGTCACGCTCTGAACGGCGTGACACCCAGCCGGTGAACATGGCATGCTCGCGACGAAGATCGTGGTCGACTCGGGGAAGCGGGCTGCTCCCCGAGGGCGACCGCCAACTGACCCCGGACCGTGATCGGTCCGGGGCCGTTCGGCTGCCGCTCCCCCGGCAGAATCCGTGGTGTCACTTGTGGTGCCTGCGTGCCTTCGCTTGGCGCTCCGCTTCCTTGCGCCTCGGGACGGTGTACGAGGACCAGTCGCCGCGGTGGAGATCGCACCTCGATGCGTCCACCATGGCCAGTCGCCGGCACCGGGTTCCCTTTTCCGTCAGCGCTCCACACTTGGACTGCGTACGAGCCACGATCCCCACCCCTGGTCTCGGCTGTCGTGCGGACCGTTCCAGCGTCGCGGGGCGCATGCCGTCGGCGGAAGGCGCACCGCTCAGCGAACGGGTGCACGGCGCCCCAAGGCGGTTGCTCGGGGGGCGCACGCTGGGCAGGGGGATCACCGGGGACGGATGACCGTTGAGGTCGAGTCCGGATGTCAAAGACCCCCAGCCATGATCGGCTGGGGGCCATTTCGCTGGTGCCCCCGGCAGGATTCGAACCTGCGACACCCGCTTTAGGAGCGAGGTGGGGCAACACGTGGGCTGAACTGCGAGAACGCTGCTACGGCTTGCTGCGACCTTCGTGGCTGCCAGGAACCCAGATTCCCCGTGGTTCCCCGCCCGTTCTGGCACGGCTGTGGCACGACCGACCCCCTCGATGCGAACTATGAGCAGGACGGCCACTGCGGTCTGCCGTGCTGGCTGATTGGCTCCTCAGGTGCGGTGAAGGGCGGCTACGGTCACCGTGGTTGCTGTACTTCGCTGCTGTACAGCAGCGACCACCCTTCGCCTTGGCATGCGGCCGGCGGCTGGGCCGGGCGAAAGCAGGTGCGCGGGCCGAGCTGTCGGGCCGCGCGCCACGGCGCGTGCGCGGCGGATGCGCCTTGATGAGGTACTTCGTCCAACCAAGCGTGGCGGCAGAGCCTCGACCCGCTTGAATCAGGTTCTGGTACCCGCGCCTCGGGGTACGGTCATCCTCTTCCAGGCTCGCTCCTCGTATTCGTCGCGCAGCATGACTTCAATGGTGGCACGCCCACCGTTAAGGCCCCTGGCACCGCGTCGGCGATTCCTTTTGATGGCCTCCTCGAACAATATCGCGCGCTGATGTGCACGCAATTTACCCCTTGCTCCTCTCGAGTTATTGGTATCATTCTTCAATTCTGCCAGTAGGCGCGTCGCCTGATCCTCTATCTCCTGCTCGCTCATTTCGGCGAGCCAGGTACGTAGCCGCTCGCGCGTTACGTCTCTTAGGGCCGACACCATAAAGAATGGAATGCGTCTGAGGATTCCCACAACCCACCCGCTGCCGGTAGTTGGCGGTGCGCCTTGGAAACGCGTAATTATATTGCCGCCCACTCCGCCAGCCGGAGCTGCTGCCATTGCCGGTAGCAGGGATACATAAAATACCTGCCACAAGGCAACGCTTAGCCCAGCAATAGCGACCAAATAAAGGCTGAGCCAAGTTGCCGTCGCCTTGACTCCCACCCAGTGGCCCCAGTACGTGGCGCGACGCCAAGGAACACTCAAGGCTGCGAGTGCTACTGCAACCACCACAGCAATGAATAGAGGCATTAGCGCCTCCTACGGTCGCCCTATAGTCAATATCATAGTAGAAATGAGGCATGTCGCAATTTGACGAGGTCGTGCGACGGTGGGCGGCCTCACAGCACAGCGGTCAGCCGGCAGACCTGAGCAGCCATGACTACTCTGTGATCCGACAGGGAGTGCTTGCGTTCCTGGCGACACGCGCCTCTGGCGCGTCCGCTTCGGAGCTCCAAGAGGTCGCGGATGAGGCAATCGCCCGCATGGCGCACGCCGTGGGCACGGGCCGCATCACCCTTCAGGGGTCACCGGCTGGCTACCTCCTCGTCACCGCGCGGCGTGCGCTCATCGACCGCCACCGTCAGTGGGCTAGAGCTTCGAACTCTCACTGGTCCGCCGCTAACGAGTCGGACGATGATGCGGTTGCCCAGATATTGGATCGACTAGCAACCGCGGACTTGGTCCGGGATGCACTTCGGTACACAGCGGAGCGCCGAGATTGGACAACAGTCAACGTCATTGCGGCTTGGCTGGACTCGGCCGCGCAAAGTGGGAGCAATCCGACGTCGCGTGAGGTCTCCGCTCAAGTGGGCGTCTCGAAGACCGCTGTCCGTGACTGCCTGGAACGTTTCCGTACTGATCTTGTTCGGGCGCGAGATCGGCGATGACGTTTGCTTGCCAGCAACTGCCTGGGCGCCGTACTTGAAGGTGTCAGAACTCTGGCTCACAGGAGGTCGCCATGATCGGACGCGCTGAACGACCCAACAAGGTCTCTAAGGAGATGATCGAGGATGCCTTGGACGCGCTCGGGGCAAGCATCCGGCCTGAGCTTGCCCGCCTGGGCGCGCTGCCCGACGGGTTGGCAGAAGCGGTTCTCCAGATGTTGCCTTTCGGAACTCGTACTGCGCTCGAGGTCCTGGGGCTTGTGGAGGCAGAGCCTAAGACGTCCCACGGCGTGCGTATTCTCCGGCTTCGCGCACTAGGTAAAGCTGTTCTGAAGCGCCTCGCGGCTGAGGAGTCGGATAGCGACCTTGCTTCGATTCCTATCAAAGACTTGCTAGAGGTGGAACCGGTGCAGTGGTCAGAAACATCTGAACAGGACTACCCTCCGGCAGGGGAATCGAGTGGCCTTATTCCGGTAAGCGTGCGTCTCGAAGGTTACGACGAGCAAGCGGAAAAGATGCCTAGTCCCGTCGTCGCGGCAGTCGAGGTGGGGCAAGGGGCCGCAACGGTGGCACACCTCGCCGTCGAGGTTGTTTCGTCAATGGTAAGAGTTTGGCAAACGTCGGGCCGCGTTGATGTTATCGATGCCCGGACTCGTCAGCCGCTACCACAAGAAGGAGAGCCACTCGAGATATCAGAAGTCGAAGAATCAGCTGATACGGCTGATGTGCTCGCCGCACGACTGGCCGTCGATTTGGGTGAAATTGTTGGATCGGGAGAGACGCCTGAACGTGTTTGAAAGCGAGCCGACTGAGATTATTCCGCACCTTCACCTGGGTGTAGCGTTTGGTTGCCAGCGATGCCCGTCGCGAACTTGTCGATGTAATCGGCGGCTTGCCGGGGCCGGAGGCGATAACCTCCGCCGACTTGGGCTGACTCCAGCCCGGACTCGTTCCTCGATTCACGACGTGCTCGGTATCGCGCGGTCGGTGGAGCGGCTTTGGGCTGGAGCTGCTTTGGGGCGAGTGATCATGGCCCCTTACGCTGGCCGCGATTCGGGCAGCACCCAGCCTGCCCGCAATAGCCCGAATCGGGGCCATGATCTTAGAGGCTCGCCCCAAAGTGGCTGCCTAAAGCCGTGGAGCCGACCGCCCCAGCCACAGAGGGTGTTTCTCCCACTCTGCCCGCTGCACGTAGCGCGCCGCCGGGCGCGGCCAGCCGGGGCGGAGACAGGAGGCAGGCCGCGCCGCAGAGGCGGCGCGCCCCGCGCCGTGCGCGGGGTCTTGATGAAGTAGGGAAACTCTTACCGCGTCCTTGGCGACCCGTGATGACAGCTGACCACCTACTGACTTTCGTAGGTGGTCGCTACGCTGGAGCCGACCAGCATCACAGAACGCAAGGAGTGTGCTCACCGGATGGGACCGAAGTCGGAGCGGGTCTACCTCACGATTCGCGAGTGGATCGAGACGGGCAAGTATCAGCCTGGCTCCAGGCTCCCCTCCGAGCGAACCCTGTCGGACGAGCTGAGCATCGGCCGCACGGCGCTTCGTCAGGTGCTGGCCAAGCTCATCGCCGAAGGCATCCTGGAAGTGCACGGCCGTAGCTCGTACCGGGTGCCGGACCGGTCCGTGAGTACAGAGACACCCACAGACGTGGAACCGTGGCAGATCCATGGTGAGCGAACGCTCTATGACAACCGCTGGGTGAAGCTTGGTCTGGTCGATGTTGAGCCGCCCGGCGTAGAACGTTTCGAGCATCACGTGGTGCGGCTTCACCACGTCGCGATCGCCGCAGTTCTCGACGACCAGGACCGCGTACTTATGCTGTGGCGATACCGCTTCGTGCCCGACTCCTTGGGTTGGGAGCTGCCCGGCGGGATCGTCGACGAGGGCGAAGACCCCGCACAGGCCGCGCTGAGGGAAGTCGAGGAAGAAACCGGTTGGCGCCCGGACGCGCTGGAGCACGTGGTCACCTATCAGCCCATGGTCGGCATGGTCGACTCACCGCACGAGATCTATGTAGGCCGTGGTGCCAGGTACGTCGGCGAACCTACGGATCTCGAGGAGGCCGGGCATGTTGCCTGGGTGCCGCTCGGGGACATCCCCGGGCTCATGGCGCGGGGTGACCTCATGGGCTCCGGAACGCTGGTTGCACTCCTTCACGTGCTCGCCTCCCGCGCTGCCGGGAAGTCACCTACAGCCGCTGCGTGAGTTGCTCGATACGACGACGCTGACGCACTGATCCGGTTCGGTTAGCCAACAGACGCGCCTGCCGAAGGTGATCGTGAGCCTGGTCGTACTCGCCGCGTGCAAGGTGGGCTTGCGCAAGGTCGCATCGGAGCCCTGCCGTAGCCCGGATAAATGTCGGGTCCACGCTGTCCAGTGCTGCGTACAGGCTGTCTACAGCCTCTTCTTCTCCGAGGAGAGCGAGCGCATTGCCGCGCCACCGGCTGAGATGCCCCTGGTTGAGGAAGATACTCAACATGTCGGGGTCCCGGACCTCCTCGCCGTCAGGCAGGTGCCGTACGGCGTTGTCGAGAGCCCGGCGGCAGTCGTCGGGCAGCCCGGCCCTGGCGCAGATCTCGGCTTCCGCCGCATACAGCCATGCTTGCAGCCGCGGGGACATCAGCCTCCCGCCGGCCCTTTGAGCATCACGCACTAGCTCGACCGCAATGGCGGGGCGTCCGGCGTCGCATAAAACGTATGCCTGCTCGGCCGTTGCGTGCGCGAGGTACATAGGCTCGTCGGCTTCGTTCGCCGCTCGCTTGCCTAACTCGTAGTGACGCCATGCCCGTTCGACAGCTCCTACATCAAGGGCCTGCCAAGCCGCCAAGGTCGCGGCTCCGGCCAGTGCGAGAGCGACAGGACGACGGGTCTCGGGGAGCACCGCGAAGGTCAGTGCGTCTTCCAACTTCGAGAGGTGGCCGGTCATCTGGTCGACAAGACTCGCTGCCCCCATCTGGCGATCGAAGGTCCGCAGAAGTTCGGTCTGCTCCATGAACGTCTTCACCATGGTCAGGCTGACGCTGCGCGACGCGTCTATCCGACTCACCAGTTCGTCATACCCGTCCGCTTCGGTCGTTGGTGCTGGGGCGGAGTGGTTGCCTTGAAGCTCGTCGTTAGTGACGCCGAGCAGTACCCGAAGGATCTTCGCGTAACGCTCGCTGATCGGGCGTCTACCGTTCTCCCACTCCGACACGTAGACGCGAAGGCTCGCCGTCGACGCGATGGTGAGCATGTGTTGCCGAGCGTGCTGTTCGATCTCGCGGATCAGCCGCTCTTGCGACCACTCGCGCGCGTTCCGTGCTGTTCGGAGTCCATTGGCCACGTGCACCGCCCCTGCATGTGAGTCCTCAGCTGTAACAGCAGCATGCCTCACATAGGCGCAGGTCGGCAGGGGTTAACCCACTTCGCGTTAACCCTTGTTGTCTACCGGGCTGTTGAGGCGTGCGGTTCTCTAGAAGCGTCGCAGGAAGGCGAGTTCAGAAGCCGGATCGCGATATCGCTTGACTTCTGGTGCGCACCAGATGCAACCTGTTGGTGCGCACCAGTTGAGAACTGGACGTCGGAAGGTGTCTTACCTCCCGACCAAACGCCAACGCACAGGAGCGGCGACCCACCGCCAAGCAAGTACGCCGCTCCCGCCCCTCTGAAAGGGAGTTCCATCATGCGTCAGATTCCTGTCGACACTTCCGCCGCCATGGTGATGGTGGCCCAGCCTCCGCAGCCCAAGGTCAAGGACCGTCGTACCGGTGAGCTCGCCCTGGACGTCGAGACCGGTGCCCAGTTGATGACGGTGGGCGTGCTGTTCGCCGCGAACGGTGAGGCTGAGGTCCTGGCCGTCACGGTTCCTCAGCCGGGCGTCACCGGTGAGTTGGTCATGGGTACCCCGGTTGCGCTGACCGGCCTGACCGCCCGCCCGTGGGAACGAGACGGTCGTCACGGGATTGCGTTCCGCGCAGTCGCCGTCACGTCGCTGGCCGAGGGCTCCTCGAAGCCGAAGGCCGCTTGATCATGTCGTGGCTGACCGCGTTACTGCTGCTGGTCGTCGTCGCTGCGGGTCTCCTGCGGTGGCAGCGCCCGGCCTGGTACTGGCTGACCTTCGGGGTCACCTTCGCCGCGCTGCGGGTCCTGGTCCGCTATGCCTCGGTCATGGACGCATGCGGGCTGACTGTCCCGCCCTCTCGCTGGCGTCTCCACCTGGCCCGGGCGGCCCACCGCCCGGCACCTGAATGTCGCCCGCCTCAGATCCTGCGGCTTCGGCCCACTCGCACGGGCCTGGTGCTGCGGATCAAGCTTCGCCCCGGGCAGGACGCGTTCGATGTGGCTGCGGCCACGGACCGGCTACGCCACTCGTTCGCCATGTACGGCGTCACCTCCCGCGAACTGCGCTCCAGCATCGTGGAGTTGCGGATGACCGGCTACGACGTCCTCAAGCGGGTGCAGATGCCCGTCAAGGTCGACCGTGCTCCGATGCGGGTCCCGGTGGCGCTGCGGGAGGACGGGGCCGTGCACTACCGCGACTACCGGCAGATGCCGCATGCCCTGACCCTGGGCGCGACCATGTCGGGCAAGTCGGTCTACCAACGCAACCTGGTCGCCGAACTCGCCGCGCAGGATGTGGCCCTGGTCGGCATCGACTGCAAGCAGGGTGTGGAGCTGTTCCCGCTGGCCCGCCGGTTCTCCGCGCTCGCCGACAACCCTGACACCGCCGCCGAACTCCTCGATGCTCTGGTGGCTCGCATGGAGAGCGTGTACCAGCTCATACGGGCCGAGCAGCGCATCACCTCGGACGTGCCGGATGCGGAGATCGCCGCCGGGATCTGGGACCTTCCCGACCACCTGCGCCCGACCCCGATCGTCGTTCTCGTTGATGAGGTCGCAGAGCTGGCTCTGTTCGCCTCCAAGGAGGAGGAGAAGCGCCGGGACCGGATTATCACCTCGCTCGTCCGCCTCGCCCAGCTCGGACGCGCTGCCGGCATCTATCTGGAGATCTGCGGACAGCGCTTCGGCTCCGAACTCGGCAAGGGCATCACCATGCTCCGCGCCCAGCTCACCGACCGCACCGCCCACCGCGTCAACGACGAGACCTCGGCCAACATGGCCTTCGGCGACATCTCCCCGGACGCCGTACTCGCCGCGATCCAGATCCCCACCGACGCACCCGGCCTCGCCGTCACCGGCGACTCCACCGGCGGATGGGCCCGCATCCGCGCACCGCACACCACGCTGCGCCAGGCCGTCAACGCCTGCAACCGGCACGCCGACCTCACCCCGGACGTGCCCGAACTCGCCGCCTTCCGGCCCGTGCTCCCGCACCTGGCCCCGGCCACCGCCCCGGCCATCGAGACAGCCCCGGCTACGGCCTGACCTTCCCCTGCTCCACCGGTCGGCGTGACCGCATCACGCCAGGTCCCTACCCCCGCCATGCCTCATCCCGGAAGGAGCACCACCCATGACCGCACGCAAGCCCGCCGCCGCCCGCAAGCGCCCGGCGAAGAAGTGCACGGACTGCAAGGGCACCGGCGAGATCACCGAAACCGTCCGCGTCGGCTCCGCCCGCAAGCACCGCGACACCGACGACCGACAGTCTGCCCTGTGCCTCGCCTGCTTCGGCACCGGCCACGCCACCACCAACTGATCACCGCCGGGACCGGGCGGCCGGACAACCCTTCCCCGCCCGGCCTCCGCCTCACGAAAGGTCACCCTCCATGCGAGCCGAGAGCGAAAGCACGGTCCGCGAAGTCCTCCAAGCCGTCAACGCAGGCGACCGCACCACGGCTCTCAGCGTCGCCCGCTCTGCCTACCAGGCGGCGGACGAAACGCAGCGCGCCGAACTGCTGCTCTACCTCGGCCCGCATGCCGCCAACGGCCCAGACGACCAGTGACCAGGAAGGAGGACTCGATGTTCCGTCCCTCGATTCGCCCCGACGCTGTCCTCGTACAAGCCGTGATCGCTGGGGCTCTGTCCTTCGCCCACTTGCACGACCTGGCCGCCGCCGCAGGGCAGACGGGCTGGAAGGCGTGGGCCTATCCGATCAGCGTGGACCTGCTCTTGGTCGCGGCCTGGCGCCGCCTTCGTGGTGGTGGCCGGTCCCGTCTGGCGTGGTGCTGGTTCCTGATCGCCCTGGTCGCCTCGCTCGGTGCGAACGTCGCCACCGCCGGATTCCTCGACCTGGCACACCCACCGGCCTGGCTGCGGTTCAGCGTCGCCGGATGGCCCGCCCTCGCCTTCCTCGGCGGCACCCTCCTCGCCCACACACCCACCCCAGCCCCGGCCGCGCCGGCCGAATCGGCAACGGCCGACGACCTCGGTCCCGAGCTGGTCGAACGCGATCAGCCTCCGGCCCCGGAACCGGCTCCGGCACTGCCCGCGCCCTTCGCACCGGCCCTGGTGCCTTCGGTGCCGCCCGCGCTGGTGGAGCACGCCCGCAAGGTCGCCGCCGACCACCGCACCCGCACCGGCTCCGAGATCGACCCCGACACCCTGCGCGCCCGCCTCGGTGTCCCCGCTCCGATGGCCGACGCCATCGCCGCCCAACTCGCCTGAAAGGACTGATCACCGATGCGTGGAAGCGACCCGACCCGAGACGAATACCTCGCCGCTGCCCGCGAGATGGCCGACACCGGCCACCCGACCCTGGCCCGCCTACTCGCTGAGGAAGCCGCCGACCGCACCGCCGACCCAGCAGAAGCGGCCCGCATCCTCAGCGACCACCCCGGCCCCAGCCTGCGAACGGAGAACTGATCCCCATGCCTGCCCGCGACTTCTTCCACTCCGTGATGCGGATCGGCCCCGTGCAGATCGGCACCCACCGCGACCGCCACGGCCGCACCAAACACGCCGCCGTCTGCACCTCGGACGACTGCGGCTGGTCCGCCGACTTCTCCAGCCAGTCCGCCGCCCAGCTCGCCGCCCGCACCCACCGCTGCCAGGTCCGCTGATGGACGTCCCGCTCTGGATCGCCCTGATCGCCGTCGGCTACCTCGGCATCAAACTCATCCGCCCACCCGCATGGCTCGTGATCGTGCTCCTGCTCGGCGGCTACCTCCTCTCCGACAGCCTGCTCGCCCCCGTCATCGACACCGCCATCAAGTAACCCGCCTGGAAGGAGCACCACCATGTTCAAGCCCAAGTACCCGGCCCCCGACACCTACACCGCGCCCCGTGCACCCGGCGCCCCGGCCTCGGCCCCGGTGCAGTACACGGTGCCCGCCCCGGCCCCGGCGCCCACCCGTCAGGCTCCGGCAGTACAGCTCACCCCCGGCGCGCTCGTCGCCCTCGTCGGCGGCGGCGTCACGGCCGTGCTCGTCGTCGGCGCGGTCCTGGTCTCCATGCTCCTCGCCGTCGCCGTCACCGGCGTCTCTGTCGCGGTGTGCGCCGTCGTCCTGCGCTCGCTCCTGAACTCCAACCTGTACCGCTGACCGGCCCCCGGGGCGGCCTCTACCGCCAAGTTTCGTCCGCCCCGGGAGCCGTGCCCCTACCCGAACCACTGATCCGGAAGGAACAACCCATCATGGCCCACCGCCCGACCACCACGGCCCGCATCTGCTCGGACTGCGACGGGTTCGCCTCCGCCGCCATCACCCTCGGCGGACGCGACCGCAACGGCCACCGGCGCACCCTCACCGCGCACTGCCCGGCGTGCCACGGCACCGGCACCCGGCCCGCCCGTACCGCCGCAACGGCCGGGAGCCGCGCATGACCGAGACCCTCACGGGTCTGGACCCGGCCACCCTGGGGGACATCCTCAAGGTGGCCGGGTCTTCGGACTTCGACCGCTGGCAAGACCAGATCCGCCGCACCGGCGGCTGCGCCAACCCCATCCACCTCACAGGCTGGACCCTCGCCAAGGACAAGACCACCGGCGAGACCCTCCGCCACTACACGACCGAGCACGAGCCCGGCGGACGGCTGCGGGTCGCCTGCGGCAACCGGCGCGCCTCACGCTGCCCGGCCTGCGCATGGACCTACGCCGGGGATACCTACCACCTGATCCGCGCCGGACTCGCCGGAGACGACACCAAGGACATTCCCGCGACCGTTCGGGAACACCCTCGGGTCTTCGCCACTCTCACCGCTCCCTCCTTCGGGCCCGTCCACAACCGGCCCTCCAACGGCCGCTGCCGCTGCGGCACCACCCACCCGGACGATGACCCGGCCCTTGGCACGGCCCTCGACCCGGCAACCTACGACTACGCGGGCACGGTGCTCTTCAACAACCACGCCGGGGAACTCTGGCAGCGCTTCACCACCCGGCTCCGACGTGAGATCGCCGCCCGCGCCGGACTCACCCAACGCGAGCTCACCGAAGCGGCTCGCGTCTCGTACGGCAAAGTCGCCGAATTCCAGAAGCGCGGAGCGATCCACTTTCATGCCGTGATCCGTCTCGACGGACCGGACGGACCCGAGAGTGCCCCGCCCTCGTGGGCTTCCGTGACCCTGCTGACCGACGCGATACGCGCTGCCGCCGCCCACGCGTACACCACGGTGAGCGTGCCCGCCGCCGATGGGCAGCCGCGCCGGCCGTTTCGCTGGGGCACCCAACTCGACGTTCGCCCGATCCGCGCCTTCGACGACGGAGCCGACATCACCGAGCAGGCCGTTGCCTCCTACGTCGCCAAGTACGCGACCAAGGCCGCTGAGAACACCGGGGCGACCGACACGGCCGTGCACTGCCGCAAATGCCGGGGAACTGGCCTCTCCGACCGCTACAACCGCCCCGGCTCCGCACTGAGCCGCTGCGCCCGCTGCCACGGCTCCGGCCTCGGCGAGGACCTCGCCCAGTTACCCATCACGGAGCACGCCCGCCGCCTCATGGGGGCCTGCGCCGCGTTGCAACCCCTCTACCCGGACCGCGCCCTCACCCGTTGGGCCCACATGCTCGGCTTTCGCGGCCACTTCTCGACCAAGTCCCGCCGCTACTCCACCACCCTCGGCGCCCTGCGCCAGATCCGCGCCGACTACCGCGCCGCCCAAGAACGCGAAGCACTCGGACTCGACGACCGCGAGCCGGGCACCGTGCTCGTCCTCGCCGACTGGCAGTACGCCGGACACGGCCACACCCCCGGCGAATCCGCCCTCGCCGCGACCATCGCCCGCGGCCTACAGCTCAACCGCGAAACCGCCCGCGAAGCCATGCACGACCAAGGCGCACTGGAGGGAGCACGCCCGTGAAGGAGCGCTATCTCAGCGTTAAGCAGGTTGCCGACATCCTCGGCACGACTGTGCGCTTCCCTAGGAGGCTGGTCGAGGAGCGCCGGATTACCTTCGTCAAGGCTGGCACGCACGTTCGTATCGCTGAAAGCGTGCTGGATGAGTACATCGCCGCCAACACCGTAGAGGCACTGCCGCTACGCCAGTCGGCTCTGCGGAGGGCCGCCTGATGCCCAACGACAAGGGGAACCGGCGCCGGTTCGGGGCGGTCCGCCAACTCAAGTCCGGTCGCTGGCAAGCGCGCTACCGTGATCCGGCGACGGGGCGGCTCCGCAGCCTGGGGCAGACGTACAACTCCAAGCGGGACGCTGAGATCGCCCTGTCCCGTGTCGAGGCGGACATCTCGCGTGGTGTGTGGACTGATCCAGACGCGGGCAACGTGCTCTTCGGCGACTTCATGGCTGCATGGCTCCGGGATCGGAAGCTGGCCGACCGTACGAGGGAGCGGCACGAGTCGGTCGTCCGGCTGCATATCCTGCCCGCCTTCGAGGCGCGTCCGCTCGCTTCGATCACTACGGCACGGGTGCGATCCTGGCGTACGGCCCTGCTTGCCGCCGGTGTGGGGGAGCCGACTGTCGTCAAGGCGTACCAGATCCTTCGCGCGGCCCTGAACACGGCCGTCGATGACGAGCTGATCCGGCGCAATCCGTGCCGGGTCAAGGGCGCGGACAGTTACGAGGTGCCGGAACGCCCCGTGCTGAGCGTCGCTGAGGTGTTCGCTGCGGCCGCTGCGATATCCCCGCGGTACCGGCTTCTCGTCTTGCTCGCCGCCTTCACCACGCTGCGCTTTGGTGAGCTGGCATCGTTGCGCCAGCGGGACATCGACACCGTGCACTGCGCGGTCAAGGTGCAGCGCGCCCAGGCGGAGATGCAGACCGGGGTCCTGTTCGACAAGGCTCCGAAGTCGGACGCCGGCGTCCGCGTGGTGGCCTTTCCGATCGAGCTGCTGCCGGATGTCGAGCGCCACATGGAGCGCTATGCCGGGGCCGGGCGTGACGGGCATGTCTTCCTCGGCCCCCAAGGCGGGAAGCTGCGGCGAAGCAACTTCCGTGACGACTGGATCAAGGCGCGCACCAAGGCGGGCATTACCGCAGACGTTCACTTTCACGATCTTCGGCACACGGGGAACACTCTTGCCGCTGCCGGAGCGAGCCTGCGGGAGCTGATGACCCGCATGGGCCACAGCACTCCTCGCGCCGCGCTGATCTATCAGCACATGGTCAACGGGCGGGACCGGGAGATCGCTGACAGGCTCGGCGTGATGATCCGCAAGACGCGGGGTGATGTGGACTCGTAGCGGACTTTGTGGCACGTGTGTGGCACGGCCGCGATCAAAGCGAAGGGCCAGTTCAAGAGGATCACGCCTCTGAACTGGCCCTTAGTGCTGTGCCCCCGGCAGGATTCGAACCTGCGACACCCGCTTTAGGAGAGCGGTGCTCTATCCCCTGAGCTACGGAGGCGAACGCGCGTGGTGCCCTGGAGGGCGCCGGTCCACAGGGTACCGGATGGGTGCTCGTGCGGGTGCAGCATTGGGGGGCGGGAAGATCAACGGGGTCGGGCGGCATCGGTTCCGCCGATGTGGGGGTTCGGGAGCTTGCATCAGCACGGTGTTGTTCCGCGGGGCGGGGCAGCCCAGTCTGGGCGGTGTAACCCGAGCAATCCGTGGAGGTGGGTCGTGGTCCAGGACGACCAAGAGGGCCGTTTCGCCGTTGTGATCAACGATGAGGAGCAGTACTCGATCTGGCCGGAGGGGCGCGACGTACCGGACGGCTGGCGGGGTACGGGCGTCAGCGGGTCCCGGGCGGAGTGCCTGGCGCATGTCGACGACGTCTGGACCGACCAGCGGCCGCTGAGCGTCCGCCGGGCCGGCTAGCCGGCCCGGCGGACGGGCGAGCGGTGGACCGGTTGGCCGGGCACGCAGGCAGGTGGGCCGGTCGGCCCGGCGGACGCGTGGTGGGCCGGTCTCCTGTCGGCCGGCCCACCGGCCGCCGCCGGTCAGAGGTTCCTGGGAAGCCAGCCGCGCTGGACCGCCCGGACACCCGCCTCGAATCTGCTGCGGGCGCCCAGCCGGTCCATGAGGCCCGTCGCGATCCGGCGGGCGGTGCGGTGCGAGACGCCCAGCCGTTTGGCTATGCCCTCGTCCGTGTGCCCCTCGGCGAGCAGCCGCAGGGCGGCGGCCTCCTGCCGGTCGAGTTCGCTGCCGTCCCGGCGGGGCTTCTCGCCCAGAGGGCTCGAACTCTCCCAGACGGTCTCGAAGAGGGTGCAGAGCGCGGTGAGCGTGCCTTTGCCCGTGATGACGACCGCGCCCTCGCTGCTGTCCTCGCTGTTCAGGGGGATGACGGCCGTCGCCCGGTCGATGAGCGTCATCCGGAGCGGGAGCTCGCCCGCCGTGCGGACCTGCCCGCCCATGGCGGTGAGCCAGTTGGCGTGGGCGACACTCGCCGCGCAGTTGCGGACGCTCTCCAGGTAGATCGTGCGCATCCGCACTCCCCGCCCGAGCAGCTTCTCGTTGAGGGGCCGCGCGGACGCCATGTTCTCCTCGGTCTGCGCACCCCCCGGTGCGAAGGCCATCACCTCCTGCTGCACGTTCTCCGTGAGTACGGCCAGCCGCGCACGGATCTGCGCCACGTCGGCCAGGTGCTCCATGCTGACCGGGCCCCCCGCGGGCCGGCGGTCGGCGTACTCGGAGATCAGCTGGGAGGCCGCGGTCCTGGCGGCGGCGATGCGCTGCCGGTGCAGGGCGAACTCGGCTTGTCTTCGGGCCAGCAGGTAATCGAGTCCGAGCTCGGGGCTGACGGCCCGGGGCGGTTGTGCGGAGCCGGCCGAAGGCTGGACCAGGGACAGTTCGGTCAGTCTGTCCCAGGCGGCCCTGACGGCGTCCTCGGCGAGGTCCAAGTGGCGTGCGAGTGCGGTGACATCGTCGTGAGGCCGCTCCAGCATGGCGCGGTACACAGCTTCTGTCGGCGTATCCAGTCCCAGTAATTCCAGCATCGCTCAGCTCCCCGTTCCGGCGGTGTCGCTCCAGGTCTTGCGTACGGCACAGGGGCGGCCCGCCACGGGCCGTTTCAGCGACACGGTGGCCACATTGGGTCATGACCCAATGTGGCCCGCCGATTTCCTTCCCCCAAGGTTCACCTGCGGTGATGCTACTTCCGAGGCGGACGAATCCGCCAGGAATCAGCCGGCCGAGGGACCGCCACGGTCTTCGGCCGCTGCTCCAGCCGTGTCTTTCTCCATGGATTCACGTCCCGAAAGGACGCCGTTCATGTTCTGTGCCCGTATCGCCAAGGCTGCCGCTGTCACCGCGCTCGCCGCCGCGGCGCTCCTCGCACCCGCCGTCGTTGCCGTGACCCCTGACGACCAGGTCGCCACCGCGTCCGCCACTGTCGAGCCGGAACCGAGGTCCGCCGAGGGGCCCCAGCCGGACATGGGCTGGCAGTGACAGCACCGGCCGCCGCCCACGGCGCCGGTGTCCCGGACGGTCAGGAGCCGGTGTGGACCTGAGACAGCTGACCACTTTCCACCGTGTCGCGACGCTGCTGAGCTTCACCCGGGCGGCGTCCGAGCTGAAGTACGCGCAGTCCAGCGTCACCGCCCAGGTCAAGGGGCTGGAAGTGGCGTTGGGTGTGGAGCTCTTCGAGAGGCTGAGGGGGCGGATCCGCCTCACCCCCGCCGGAGAGCGGCTCGTACCGTACGCCGAGCAGATCCTGTCCCTGGTCGACGAGGCCAGGGACAAGACCACCGGGTGGGCCGAGCCTTCGGGGGTGCTCACCATCGGTACGACGGAGAGCCTCACGTCGTACCGCATGCCGCCCGTGCTGGAGTTCTTCCACCACCGATACCCCCTGCTCCAGCTCGCCCTGCGGCCCAGCCAGTGCGCCCAGACGTGCGAGGCGCTGCGCCAGGGCGCCTTCGACATGGGGTTCCTCATGGAGGCGGAGACGGAGCATCCCGGTGTACGCACCGAGGTGCTGGGGCGCGAGCCGCTGGTCGCGGTCGCCGCGCCCGGTCATCCCCTCGCGTCGGTGCGTCACGTGAACACCGAGGACCTGCGCGGGGCGCGGGTGCTGGCGCCCGAGGCGGGCTGCGCCTACCGGGGGCTGTTCGAGGCCGAGCTCAACGCCGGCGCATCCCGGCCGGTGCGGCTGCTGGAGTTCGGGAACATCGAGTCGGTCAAGCGCGGGCTCGCGGCCGGTCTCGGCGTCAGCGTGCTGCCCACGATGGCGGTGTCCGACGCGGTGGCGGCCGGGACGCTGACGGTCCTGGACTGGGAGCCGCCGTTCGAGGTGTACACGCAGATCGCGTGGCGCCGGGGCCGGCAGCTCACCCGCGAGATGCGGGTGTTCATCGACCGCACGGTTCAGTTCATGGCGCAGGACCAGCTCCAACTGGTGGGCTGAGACCTGGTCTCGTTCCTCCCTGGTCACCGGTACGCCGTCCTTGGCGTGCCGGTGACCGACTGCTGCCCGGGGTGCGGGGTGCGGTGCGCGTGGCTCCTCACAAGTACCCCTTGGCCACCACTTCCTCCATGATCTGGAGGGCGTTGAGCGCGGCGCCGACCCGGAGGTTGTCGGTGACCAGCCACAGCAGGAAGCTGTTCGGGTTGGTGGCGGAGACCCTGATCCGGCCCACGTGGATGTGGTTCGGGTTGCCGAGGGTGGCGGGCGTCAGGACGTCCCCGTGCATGCCGTCGTCATGGACGGTCACGTCGGCCAGCGTGCCCAGCAGCATGCTCAGTTCGGTACGGTCCACCGGCGACAGGCACTCGACCCACACCGCAGCGGAATGGCCGTTGACCACCGGGACCCGGACGCACGTCGCCGTCACGTCGAGGTCCGGCAGGCCGAGGATCTTGCGTGACTCCTGGAGCAGCTTCTGCTCCTGGAGGGTGAAGCCGTTGTCCAGCACCTGGCCTATCTGGGGCACCACGTTGAACGCCAGCGCGGGCGTGAACTCCTTGGCCGGCATCTCCGCCTGCGGGTCCTGCAGCGCGAGCCTGGACGCCTCCTGGAGCTCCTCGATGCCGGAGTGGCCGCTGCCGGACGCGGCCTGGTACGTACTCACGACGATCTGCCGCACTCCCCAGCGGCGCTCCACGTCCCGGACGACGCGGACCAGCGGGATCGTCACCGAGTTGGGGTTGGCGATCACCCCGGCCGCCGGGCGGCGGTCCAGCTCGGCGGCGTTGACCTGCGGCACGACCAGCGGGATGTCGGCGTTCATCCGGAACGCGAAGGTGTTGTCGATCACCAGGCTGCCGTGGGCGACCGCGACCGGTACCCAGGCCCGGCTGACGGCGTGACCGGCGGAGAAGAAGACCACGTCGGCGTCGCCGAAGTGGAAGCCGGTCAGGTCCGAGACCCGGTAGTCCCTGTCGCCGACGCGGATTTCGAGGCCGGCCGAGCGTGCGGAGGCCACCAGGTGCAGTTCCCGGTAGCGCATTCCCCGGTCCTCGATGAGTTCGAGCAGGGTGCCGCCCACGGCGCCGGTCGCGCCGACGATGGCGATGCGCGGGGCGAGCGGGTCGTCGACCAGGGGCATGGGTATCGCCGATCGAATAGAGCCGGGGCGTGGTCGTCCGTCGACCGGTGTCGAAAGCAGCGGTCAGATTATCGCCGTACCCGATCTGACCAGCAATCAGAGGCGTACGCGGATCGCCGATGGCTCCCATCGGCCGGGCCGATCGGCCGGGCCGATCGGCCGGGCCGATCGGAATCACCGAAGCCGACGATCGGATCTGCCCGTCGGGAGAACGTTGATTCGACGTTTCGGGTGACGAAGGGTTGGGGCGGAACGGTCCTGGTCGACCGGGAGTTCGCCAATCGGATGGGTGGGTTCATGCAGCAGGCCGTCAAGGTCGTCGGAATCGGGGGGTCCTCCCGGCCGGGCTCCACCGCGGAGCAGGGGCTTCGTGTGGTGCTGGCCGAAGCGGCCCGGCTGGGCGCGGACGTCACCCTGATCGGCGGCGCCGAACTGGTGATGCCCCTCTACGACCCGCGTGCCGTGTCGCTGTCGCCCGAGGCGCACCGGATGCTGGCCGCGATCGCCGCCGCCGACGGGGTCGTCCTCGCGAGCCCGGCGTACCACGGGACGCTGTCCGGCCTGCTGAAGAACGCCCTCGACTACACCGAGCAGTTGCGGGACGACGACCGGCCGTACCTGACCGGACGCGCCGTCGGATGCCTGTCCGTGGGGCAGGGCTGGCAGGGCGCGGTGACAACCCTGGGCGCCCTGCGCGACGTGGTGCACGCCCTGCGGGGATGGAGCACACCGCTGGGTGTCGCGATGAACAGCGCGACCGCGGGCTTCACCGCGGGCGGGGAGTGCGACGACCCGCACATCCAGCAGCAGCTGACCGCGATGGCCGGCCAGGTCGTCGAGTTCGGCGAGGCGCACCGGGCCCTGCGGGCCACCGCGCTCCAGGCGCGGTGACCATGGACGCCGAAACGAGCTGTTGGATCCGGTGCTTCCACCCGAAACCGCAGGCCGCGCACACCCTGGTCTGCTTTCCGCACGCGGGTGGTTCGGCCAGCTACTACCACGGGCTTTCCGCGGCGCTGGACGCGGACATCGAGATGCTGGTGATCCAGTACCCGGGCCGGGAGAACCGGCTGTTCGAGGAGCCCGTCGCCTCCGTCGAGGCGCTGGCCGACTCGGTGGCCGACGTACTGCTCACCAGGCTCGGCGCACGGCCGGTCCTGTTCGGACACAGCATGGGCGCGATCGTCGCCTTCGAGGTCGCGAGACGGCTGGAGCGGGTGGGCCGCGCGGCGCCCACGGGCCTGGTCGCTTCGGCCTGTTCGGCGCCCTCGAACCGGGCGGACCGTACGGAGCGCCTGGGACCGGTCGACGAGGAGCACGACAGCGAGGTGTTCGCCCGGATCATGGGTCTCGGTGGCACCGCCCAGGGCGTGGGCGAGCACGCGGAACTGATCGAGCTGGTCCTCCCCGCGATACGGGCCGACCTGTCCGCCCTGGGGTCCTATCGGGCGGCCGACGGCGCCGTGGTGGGCTGCCCGGTCACGGTGTTCGTCGCGGACGGCGACTTCGAGGTGCCGGTGGCCGGGGCCGGGCTGTGGGGCACGCACACCACCGCGGGCGCCGAAGTACACGTCTTCGAAGGCGATCACTTCTATCTGAGCAAGCAGCCGGAAGACTTTCTCGACCTGCTCCAGGAAACTGTGCGCACTTCTCGCCCGGAGATCTCACTCGCATGAAAACCATGGGATTCGTGGAAGAAGAGCTCGCCCAGATGTGGGCCGAGCTGCTGGATGCCGCCGGTGCGCCGGTGGGGATGGAGTCCGGGTTCGCCGCTCTCGGCGGCGGCGCGGACGAGGCGCGGCTGCTGGCCACCCGTATCGACGAGGAACTCGGCGCGCGCGTCGCGGCGGCCGAGCTGGTCGGCGCGGACACCCTGGAGGCGATGGCCCGCCTGGTGCGGGGAGCCATGGAACGGGCCACGGCGGACCGGCCCACGGCCTCCGCTCCCGGGGCCGCGACGGGCCCGCGGGCGGGCGCCCGGCAGGAGCGGCCCGAGCTGTCGTTCGCCCAGCAACGGCTGTGGTTCATGCAGCAGATCGACCCCGACACCACCCTCTACAACGTGCCGACCGTGCTGCGCCTGCGCGGCGCCCTGGACCGGGCGGCCCTCGGCCGGGCCCTCGGCGCCCTCGTCGCCCGGCACGAGGTGCTGCGGACGACGTACGCCGCCCCGTCCGGCCGCCCGCACCAGGTCATCGGCGACCCGGCACCGCTGGATCTGCCGTACACGGACCTGACCGGCGCCGACGACCCGGCGGGCGAAGCGGAGCGTGTCGCGGCCGAGGAGGCCGCGGGCGTGTTCGACCTCGCCGCCGGGCCGCCGCTGCGGGCGCGGCTCGTGCGGGTCGGGGCGGACGAGTACCGGCTGGTCGTGACCTTCCACCACATCGCTGTGGACGGCTGGTCGGTGGAGATCTTCTTCCGCGAGCTGGGGCAGCTGTACGGGGCCTCGACGGGCGCCGCCCAGGACCCCCTGGCCGATGTGACGCTGCACTACGCCGACTACGCGGCCTGGCAGCGCGAGCGGCTCCGGGGCGCGACCCTGGACGCGCTCGTCGCGCACTGGCGCGGTGCGCTCGGCGACGACCCGAAGGCTCTCGCCGTGCCGACCGACCGGGTGCGCGGCACGACGCGCAGTTTCCGAGGCGCCGTCGTCACCCGTGAGCTGGATCCGGAACTCGCCTCCGGGCTACGGGAGTTCAGCCGCCGGGAGCGCGTCACTCCGTACATGACCCTGTTCGCCGGTCTGCACACGCTGCTCGCGGGCTGGTCGGGCGAGACCGACATCACGGTCGGCACACCGGTCGCGGGCCGGGACCGGCCGGAGCTCCAGGACCTGGTCGGCTGCCTGATCAACATGGTGCCGGTACGGGTCCGGCTGGACGGCGGCCCCGGTTTCCGGGAGCTTCTGGCCCGGGTCCGCACGGCGGTGCTCGACGCCTCCGCGCACCAGGAGCTGCCCTTCGACAAGCTGGTCGAGGCCCTGGTGTCCCGGCGCAGCCGCGACTTCATGCCGGTCTTCCGGGTGATGTTCAGTTTCCTCAAGGAGCGGCCGGAACCGTTCTTCGCCGGGCTGGACGCGTGCTCCCTGGACCTGACCGGCCCGCAGGACACCGCGAAGTACGACCTCAGCCTGTACGCGCAGGAACGCGGCGCGGGTCTCGCACTGACCCTCGAGTACGACACCGATCTGTTCGGGCCGGACACCCCGGCCGCGCTGCTGGCCGCCTACGAGCGGACGTTGCGTGAGGCGACGGCCCGTCCGCGGACGCCGGTACTGGAGCTCGCGGCGGCGACGTCAGCCGGCCTCCGCACCGCGACCGGCCGGCAGAACACCACCGGCACCGAGTCCGGCACTGAGAGGAACACCCACCGTGACCGTTGAGCAAATGGCCACACGCGCACCGGGGACCATCGACGCGTGGTTCGCACGGCAGGCGGCCGAGCGCGGCGACGCCGTCGCCGTGACCGGCCGCGACGGCCGGCTGAGCTACCGCGAGCTGGAGCGTGACGCCAACCGGCTCGCCCACCACCTGCGGACCCTCGGCGTCGGCCCCGAAGTGCCGGTCGCCGTCTGCATGGAGCGGACCACCGCCCTGGTGACCGCGCTGCTCGCGGTGCTCAAGGCCGGCGGGGCCTACGTCCCGCTGGACCCGTCCGCACCGGACGAGCGGCTGAGCTTCACGCTCGCCGACGCCGACGCCGCCGTCCTGCTGACGGACACGGCCGGGCGTGGCCTGCGCGCCACGCACACCGTGCTGACCGGACCCGGCGGCGCCGACCTGACGGCGTACCCGCAGACCGCGCCCGAGGACCCGGGCACCGGCCCGGCGAGTCTCGCCTACGTCATCTACACCAGCGGTTCGACGGGCACGCCCAAGGGCGTCATGATCGAGCACCGCAACGTGACCGGCCTGCTGACCGGCGTGCGCGACCGGTTCGGTTTCGGTCCCGGCGACGTGTGGTCGATGTGCGCGTCCGCCGCGTTCGACGTCTCCGTGTGGGAGATGTGGGGCGCCCTGCTGCACGGGGGCCGGCTGGTCGTCGTACCGGACGACGTACGGCGCTCCCCGGCTGACCTCCACGCACTGCTGCACCGCGAGGGCGTCACCGTCCTCAACCAGACCCCGGCCGCCTTCCGCCAGCTCGTCCGCTACGAGGAGGAGTACGCGGGCCCCGGCTCCCCGGCCGCGCTCGCGCTGCGGCTGGTGGTCTTCGCCGGGGAGGCGCTGCCGCCCGAAATGCTGCGGCCGTGGATCGCGCGCCACGGCGACGAGGTGCCGGCCCTGGTGAACATGTACGGGATCACCGAGACCACCGTGCACTCCACGTACCGGCGGATGGCCTCGTCCGACCTCGAAGGCGCGACCGGCAGCATGATCGGCGGCGCCATCGGCGGCTGGGCGATGGACGTCCTCGGCGCGGACGGCGAGCGGGTGGCGGACGGCGAGGCCGGCGAACTGTACGTCGGCGGCGCGGGCGTGGCCCGAGGCTATCTGGGCCGCCCCGCCCTGACCGCCGAGCGCTTCCTGCCCGCCCCGGACGCGGCCGTGCCCGGAGCCCGCCGTTACCGCTCGGGCGACAGCGCCCGGCGCGCGGCCGACGGTGACCACGAGTACGTGGGCCGCCTGGACCACCAGGTGAAGATCCGCGGCTACCGCATCGAGCTCGGCGAGATCGAGAACGCGCTCACCCGCCACCCCGCCGTCCGCGACACCGTCGTGGTCGTCGACCAGGACGCGTCGGGAGACCCCCGCCTGGTCGCGTACTGGGTGGCGGCGGCCGGGGCGCCGGCCGGTCCTTCCGAGCTGCGCGAGCACCTGGGCCTGAGGCTGCCGGAGTACATGCTGCCGAACGTGTACGTGGCCCTCGACCGGCTGCCGCTGACCCACAACGGCAAGGTCGACCGGCGCGCGCTGCCCGCCCCGGAGGCGGTACGTCCCGACCTCGACGCGGAGTTCGCGGCGCCCGCGACCCCTGTCGAGAAGACCCTCGCCGACATCTGGGCCGACGTGCTCTCGGTCGACCGGGTGGGACTGGACGACGACTTCTTCGAACTGGGCGGCCACTCGATGCTCGCCACCCAGGCCGTGGCCCTCACCAAGGAACGGCTCGGCGTCGGCGCCACGCTGCGGCTGTTCTTCGACCGGCCGACGGTACGCGAACTCGCGAGCGCCCTGGAAGAGCTGCTCGCCGCACAGCACGACACCGGCGACGACAGCCGGTCCGCATCCCACCCGCACGGGGAGAACGCATGACGTACGAGACGGATCTGCCACTGCCCGAGCAGGCCGTGGCCATCATCGGAATGAGCGGCCGCTTCCCGGGCGCCGCGGATGTCGACGAACTGTGGCGCACGGTTGCGGCGGGAGGGGAGGGGCGTACCTCCTACTCCGACGAGGAGCTGGCCGCCGCCGGGGTCCCCGAGCAGCTGCTGAGCGACCCGGCCTATGTGAAGTCCGGCTTCCCGGTGGACGGGTTCGACCGGTTCGACGCCGACTTCTTCGGCGTCACCAGGTCCGAGGCCGAACTCATGGACCCGCAGCACCGGTTGCTGCTGGAGACCGCCTGGCAGGCGCTGGAGCGGGCCGGCTATCCGCCGAAGGCGTTCGAGGGACGGACCGGTGTGTTCGCCGGCACCTCGGGCAGCGGCTACCTCCAGGAACGGATCGCGCGCGGCGGCTCCGACGGCCGGATCTCGGACGAGATCCAGGTGGCGATCGGCAACGACCCCGGCATGCTGGCCCTGCGGGTCTCGTACAAGCTCGGCCTGACCGGGCCCAGCTTCACCGTGCAGAGCGCCTGCTCCTCTTCGCTGGTGACGGTCCACCTCGCCGTGCAGTCCCTGCTCAGCCGCGAGTCCGACCTGGCGCTGGCGGGCGGAGTCGCCGTGCGCGAGTTCGAGCCGCGCGGCTACCGGTACGAGGAGGGCGCGATCCTCTCGACCGACGGCCACTGTCGCCCGTTCGACGCCGACGCCTCCGGCACCGTCTCCGGTGACGGTGTGGCCCTCGTGGTCCTCAAGCGACTGGAGGACGCGGTCGCCGACGGCGACCACATCCACGCCGTGATCCGCGGCAGCGCGGTCAACAACGACGGCTCCGCCAAGATCGGCTTCACCGCGCCTTCGCCGCACGGCCAGGCCGAGGTGATCGCCGAGGCGCTCGCCGTCGCCGGGATCGAGCCCAGCACGGTCCAGTTCGTCGAGGCGCACGGCACCGCCACCCCGCTCGGCGACCCGATCGAGGTCCAGGCGCTCACCGAGGCGTTCGGCCCCGACGCCGCCGCCGGGTCGGTCCACCTGGGCTCCGTGAAGTCCAACGTCGGCCACCTCGACGCGGCGGCCGGTGTCACCGGCCTGATCAAGGCGACCCTGGCGCTGGAGCACCGCTTCATCCCGCCGACGGCCCACTTCCGCGGCCCCAACCCGCGCCTCCACCTCGACAAGGGCCCCTTCCACGTCAACGCCGACGGCGTGCCCTGGCCCGCGACGGAGCTGCCGCCGCGCGCCGGGGTGAGCGCCTTCGGCATCGGCGGCACCAACGCCCACGTGATCCTCGAAGCGGCACCCGTGGTCACGCCGGTCACCGAGCCCGCCGAGGACGACTGGCACGTGCTGCCCCTTTCGGCCCGTACGCCCGAAGCCCTCGACGCGGCCGCCGCGCGCCTCGCGAGGGCCCTCGGGGACGACGCGACCGCGCAGGACGGCGGACTCGCCGACGCCGCGTACACCCTGCAGCTCGGACGCGCCGCCTTCCCGTACCGCCGTACGGTCGTCGCGAACGGCCGCGCCGACGCCGCCGCCGCGCTGGAGCGCCCCGCCACCGGCGGGTCCGCCGCTCGGGACGAGGCACCGGACGTGGTGTTCGTCTTCCCCGGCCAGGGGGCCCAGTACGCAGGCATGGGCGCGGAGCTGTACGCCACCGAGCCGGTGTTCCGCGAGGCGCTCGACCGCTGCGCCGAGATCCTGCTGCCCCACCTCGGCTGGGACGTGCGCGAGGTGGCCTTCGCCACCGACGGTGACGAGGCGAAGGAGCGGCTGCGCCAGACCCTCTACACCCAGCCGACCGTCTTCAGCATCGACTACGCCGTCGCGCAGCTGCTCATGGCGTGGGGCGTGCGCCCCGCCGCGATGACCGGGCACAGCCTCGGCGAGCTCGTCTCGGCATGCCTGTCCGGGGTGTTCAGCCTGGAGGACGCGTTGCGCGTCGTCGCCCGCCGCGCCGCCCTCATGCAGGACCTGGCCCCCGGCCGGATGCTGTCCGTCCTGCTGGACGAGGCGTCCCTGACCACGGCGCTGGACGGCCTGACCGCGACGATCGCCGCGGTCAACGCGCCGGCCTCCTGCGTGGTCGCCGGTACGCCCGACGAGGTCGCCGAGGCCCGCCGGGTGCTCGAGGCCCAGGGCGCGTCCGTACGGGAGCTGGAGACCTCGCACGCCTTCCACACCGCGCTGGTCGAGCCGGCCCTGCCCGGTCTCGCCGAAGTGCTGCGCTCGGTGCGGCTGAACACGCCGCAGATCCCCTTCCTGTCCAATGTGACCGGCACCTGGATCACCGACGAGCAGGCCACCGACCCCGAGTACTGGGTTTCCCACACCCGCGCCCCGGTCCGTTTCTCCGACGGGATCACCGCCCTCACGGAGCGCGGGGACGGCGTGGTCCTCGTCGAGGCCGGCCCCGGCAGCCAGCTCAGCGGACTGGTCCGGATCCACCCCGAGCCGTCGCCCGTCGTCACCCTGCTGCGCAGGCCGCGCGGCGAGGAGCACGCCGCCGAGCCCCGCACCGTGCGCGAGGGGCTTGCCGAGCTGTGGCGTCACGGTGCCGACGTCGACTGGGCCGCCCTGCACGGCGACCGGGCCCGGCGCCGCGTGCCGCTGCCCGCCTACCCCTTCGAGGGCCGCAGCTACCTGCTGCCCAAGCCGGAGGCCGCCGCAGGCGCCGGGAACGTACGCACCGACCCCAAGCGGTGGACGTACGCACCGGTCTGGCACCGCGCGCCGCTCCCGCAGGCCGAGGAAACCCCCGTGGAGGGCCCGCTCAGCTGGCTGGTCCTCGCGGACGACGCCGGTCTCACCGACGGGCTGAGCGCCGCCCTGCGCGAGCGGGGCCACGTCGTCACCACCGTGCGCAAGGCAGCGGCGTACGCCCGCACTTCCGAGCACGGCTTCGACGCGGACCCCGCGGAAGCCGGACACCTCGGCCAGGTCGTCAAGGAGCTGCGGCAGACGGGCGCCGCCCCGGACCGCGTCGTGCACGCCTGGGCCGTGACGGGCCGGTCCGAGGACAGCGGTGACGCGGTACGCCGCTACGCCACCGGCCTGGACACCGGTTTCCACAGCCTCGTCGCCCTCGCCCAGGCTCTGGGCGAGACCGGTGAGGACCGCCCGGTGCGGATCGACGTCGTCACCGACAGCCTCCAGGACGCGCACGGTTCGGCCGTGGTCCGGCCCGAGCGCGCCACCCTGTACGGCGCGGTCACCGTACTGCCGCAGGAGTACGCGTGGCTCAGCTGCCGCAGCGTCGACGTCGTCCTCCCCGGCGACGAGGCGGCCCGCACCCGCCTCACCGCGCAGCTCGGCGCCGAACTCGCCGGCGCGGGGCGCGACAACCTCGTCGCCTACCGGGGTGCCCAGCGCCTCCTGCGCGCCTTCGCGCCGGTCGAGCTGGACGCCGTGCCCACCGGGCTGGCCTGGCGCGAGGGCGCCGGGTACCTCGTCACCGGCGCCTCCGGCGAGACCGGGCTGGCCTTCGCCGAGCAGATCGTCGCGAGCGGGGCCAGGGTCGTGCTCGTCGGCGACCCGGACTTCCCCGCCGAGAGCGAGTGGGACGCCTGGCAGCGCGGTGCCGCCGGTGACGACGACCGCGTACGCGACCGGGTCGCCCGGCTCGCCGCGCTGCGCGCCGCCCACCCCGAGTCCGTCGTCTACCGCACCGCCGACCTGGCCGACCCCGGCCAGGCGCGTACCGCCGTCGAGGAGGCCCGGACCGTGCTGGGCGCCGTCAACGGCGTACTGCACCTCGCCGACGCGCGGGGCTCCGGCCTCACGGCGCTCAAGACGCGGGACGACTTCGACGCCGTCCTCGCGGCCAGGGTGAGGTCGACCCTGCTGCTGGACGAGCTGCTGGCCGGTGACGGGCTGGACTTCCTCCTGACCGCTTCGGCCACCACCGGCATCGTCGGCGGCTTCGGCCAGGCCGAGAACTGCGCGGCCTCGGTCTTCCTCGACGCCTTCGCCCAGGCGGGCACCGCCGCGGGCCGGCCCACCGTCACCGTCGACTGGTCGCAGTGGGACTGGGACGACTGGTTCGAGCAGCAGATGGCGGGCCTGCCGGAGGTGCGGGAGCTCTACGAGCGGCTGCGCCTGTCCCAGGGCATCCCGGCCGCCGACGGCCTGGCCCTCGCCCGGGCGGCCCTGTCCGGCGGGCTCCCGCAGGTCGTGGTCTCCAGGGCCGACTTCCAGGACGTACTGGCCGACCAGTCCGGGCTGACCGCGACGTCGTTCACCGACTCGCTCGGCGGCGGCCGCGGCCGCGGCGACGACGACTGGGACCCGGCCACCGTGTGGCCGGACGACGAACTCGCCCAGTCCGTCGCCCGGGTGTGGCACGAGATGCTCGGCGTCTCCCCGATCGGACCCGACGACGACTTCTACGACCTGGGCGGCAACTCGCTGTTCGCCATCCAGATCGTCGGGCGGCTGCGGCAGGCCCACGGCGACTTCCCCATGAGCGCCGTCTTCGAGGCGCCGACCGTCCCGGGACTCGCCGCCGCGATCCGCTCCCACCAGGCCGAATCGATCGGTCTGGACGAGTTCGAGGCACTGCTGCGCGAGGTCGAGAGCCTCTCCGCCGGCGAGGCCGAGGCAAAGCTGAAGGGTGACGACCATGTCTGACGAGCAGTCGCAGACGATGTCCGACGAGGCCGAGGTCGCGCGCAGGCTCAAGGAGCGGCTGTCCTCGCTCTCCCCCGAGCAGCGCGCCGTACTGGAGCGGTCCATGCGCGAGCGCAACGTCAAGGCGCCGTCCGCCGTGGACTCCGGTGCCAAGGCGGCGGCGAAGACCGAGACTCCGCGCCGCAGCCGGCGGCCCGGCAGCACCATGGACTTCAGCCTGTTCTTCTTCTCCGGCGACGGTACGGCGAAGGGCCCGGGCAAGTACCAGCTGCTGCTGGACAGCGCCCGCCATGCCGACGCCAACGGCTTCGACGGCATCTGGGTCCCCGAGCGCCACTTCGTGGACTTCGGCGGGCTCTACCCGAACCCGTCGCTGCTGGCCTCCGCCATCGCCGTGCTGACCGAGAACATCCAGATCCGCGCGGGCAGCTGCGTCCTGCCCCTGCACCACCCGGTGCGGGTCGCCGAGGAGTGGGCGGTCGTCGACAACCTCTCCGGCGGGCGGGCCGCGATCTCGGCGGCGTCCGGCTGGCACCCGGACGACTTCCTCCTCGCGCCGGGCGACGGGCAGGAGCGCTACGCCCGCCGCAAGGACGAGATGTTCGAGTCGATCGACACCATCCAGCGGCTGTGGGCGGGCGAGAGCGTCGAACTTCCCCGCGCGGACGGCTCGTTGCAGTCCGTACGCACTCTGCCGCGCCCGCTCCAGCCGAAGCTCCCGGTGTGGGTGTCGGCGCAGGGCAGCGTCGAGACGTTCGTACGGGCCGGGGAGACCGGCGCGTATGTGCTGACCGGTCTGGTCGCCCAGCGCCCCGCCGACCTGAAGGACAAGATCGCGGCCTACCGCGAGGCGCTCGCCCAGGCCGGGTACGACCCGGCCGAGGGCCGGGTCACCGCGATGGTGCACACCTTCGTGGGCTCCGACAACGACGAGGCCAGGGAAACCGTACGGGGGCCGCTGACCGCGTACCTGAAGACGTTCCTGGAGCAGCAGGACAGCTTCGGCAGCGAGTTCTCCAAGCTGAACGACGCCGAGCGCGACGTCATGCTCAACGCCACCTTCGAGCGCTACTTCGACACGCTGGCGCTGCTCGGCACGCCCGACAAGTGCGAGTCCCTCATCGAGGACCTGGTGGACATCGGCGTCGACGAGGTCGCCTGCCTCGTCGACTTCGGGCTCGACCCGGGCCAGGTCCTCAAGGGCCTGGACCACCTCACCGAACTCAAGAACCGCTACCGGCACCGGGGCGAGACCGAAGGAGAGCAGTCGTGACCGGACTCGCAGACCGGCTGGCCGGCCTCACCCCCGCCCAGCGCGCCCTTCTCGACCGGCGCATGCGCGAGCGCAGCACCAGCACCGTGACCAACGCGCCGATTCCGCGGCGGCAGCGGGAGAACCGCGTACCGCTCACCGTGGACCAGGAGCGCATCTGGCTCATCCACCAATTCGACCCCGAAGACCCGGTCTACAACGTGTACTTCGCCTCGCGGCTGCACGGCGAGCTGGACACGGACGCGCTCCAGCGCGCCGTGAACGGTTTCGTGCAGCGCCACGAGGCCATGCGCACCACGTTCGAGCAGGACGGCCACGCCCCCGTCCAGGTGATCCACGCGTCCATGGAGGTGCCGCTGGACCACCAGGACCTGCGGTCCGTGCCGGACGAGCGGCGCGAGGACGAGATGATGCGGCTCGCCACCGAGGAGCTGCGCAAGCCGTTCGACCTGGTGAAGGGCCCGCTCCTGCGGGTGGCCCTGCTGCGCCTGGGCGAGCGGGAGCACGTCCTCGTCGGCACGGTCGACCACCTGGTCTGGGACCGCGGCTCGATGGGCATCTTCAACGCCGAGATCGCCGAGCTCTACACGGCGTTCGCCACCGGCCGCGAGCCGCAGCTGCCCCCGGTCCAGGTGCACTACCCGGACTACTCCGAGTGGCAGCCGCAGTGGCTGCGCGAGGAGGTGCAGCACAAGCACCTGCCGTACTGGAAGAAGCAGCTCGAAGGCGCCGACCTGGTGTTGGAGCTGCCCACCGACCGGCCCCGCCCGCCGCTCCAGACCGCCAACGGCGCCCGCTACCAGTTCCCGCTCACCCCGGAGCTGACCCAGGCCGTCCGCGACCTCGCCAAGCGCGAGGACGTCACCGTCAACATCGCCCTGCTCGCGGCGTGGCAGCTGATCCTGCACCGGCTCACCGGGCAGCAGGACATCGTGGTCGGCACCACCTCGTCGACCCGCAGCAGGCCCGAGACCGAGCCGATGATCGGCTACTTCCTGACCATGCTGCCGCTGCGCACCACGGTCCGGCCGGCGATGACCGTACGGGAACTGCTCCAGGCGACCCGTACGACGATGATGGGCGCCTTCGACCACCACGACATCCCGTTCGGGACGCTGCTGGACGAGCTCGACCTCGACCGCGACCCGAGCCGTACGCCGATCTACCAGACGTCGTTCATCCTCGTGGACTTCCTCCACGAGGAGGAGACCCCCATGGCCGGGCTGACCGTCGAGGAGCTGATGCTCGACAACGCCACCGCCAAGGACGACGTGATGCTGGGCTTCTTCGACGACCCGGCGCTGGCGGACGACCACTTCCACGGCGTGCTGGAGTACAACACCGACCTGTTCGACGAGAGCACGATGGCCCGCATGGCCCGGCAGATCGTGCGGCTCCTGGAGCAGATGTCCGAGGACGCGGGCCGCGCTGTGCGCGACCTGTCGCTGCTCGGCCCCGACGAGGCGCGGACCCTCCTGGTCGAGTGGAACCGTACCGACGCCGACCGCGAGCCCGGCGCGTCCCTGGATGTGCTGATACGCCGTCAGGCGGAGGCCACGCCCGACGCGGTCGCCGTCTCCTGCGGCGACGAGCGGCTCACGTACGCCGAGCTGCTGGACCGGTCGGGCCGGCTGGCCTCGCACCTCCAGCAGCGGGGCGTGGCCCCCGAGACCGTCGTCGGGGTCTGCCTGGAGCGCTCCGTCGACCTGGTGGTCGCCCTGCTCGGAGTCGCCCTGTCCGGCGGCGCGTACCTGCCGCTGGACGCGGGGTACCCGGCGGAGCGCCTGGCCACCATGACCGGCGACGCGGACGCCAAGTTTCTGCTGACCCGCTCCGAGCTGCTCGACAGCCTCGCGGGCTGCCCCGGCGAGCGGATCTGTCTGGACATCGAAGCCGAGGCCGTCGCCGCCGCCCCGGCCGTCCCGGCGACGCCCGCCGCCGGCGAGGACCGGCTCGCGTACGTCATCTACACCTCCGGGTCCACCGGCCGGCCCAAGGGCGTCGAGGTCACGCACCGCAACCTCGCCAACCTGCTGCTGGCGATGGCCGCCGAGGTCGGCCTCGGCGCCGACGACACCCTCACCGCCGTCACCCCCGTCACCTTCGACATCGCGGGCCTGGAGCTGTACGCCCCGCTGATCAGCGGGGCCCGGGTGCACGTCGTGCGCAAGGAGGAGGCGGTCGACGGCCGCCGCCTGGCAGCGCTGCTCGCCGAGACCGGCGCCACCGTCATGCAGGCCACCCCGGCCACCTGGCACCTCCTGACGGAGGCGGGCTGGAGCAACGACGGCTCGCTGCGGGTCCTGGTCGGCGGCGAGGCACTGCCCCCGGCCCTGGCCGAGCAGCTCGTCCGTGAGCCCGGCCGCACCTGGAACGTCTACGGCCCGACCGAGACGACCATCTGGTCCACCGCGCACCGCCTCGAAAGCGGCACCGACCAGGTCTCCATCGGCCGCCCGCTCGACAACACCCAGGTGTACGTCCTCGACGAGCGCCTGGCGCCGGTCCCGGTCGGCATGCCCGGCGACCTGTACCTGGGCGGCACCGGCGTGGCCCGCGGCTACCGCGGCCGCCCCGCCCTCACCGCGGAGCGGTTCGTGCCCGACCCGTTCGGGGGCAGGCCCGGCGCGCGGCTGTACGCGACCGGCGACAAGGCCCGGCTGCGCGAGGACGGCACGCTCGTCTTCCTCGGCCGCGACGACGGCCAGGTCAAGCTGCGCGGCTTCCGCATCGAACTCGGCGAGATCGAGGCCCGGCTGGAGGAGCACCCGGCGGTGAGCCGCGCGGTCGCCCTCGTCCGCGAGGACCGGCCCGGCGACAAGCGGCTGACCGGATACGTCGTGGCGGCGGACAGAGACGGCGAGCCCGGCGAGGCCCTGGTCACCGAAGAGCTGCGCGAGCACCTGCGCCGCTTCCTGCCCGACTACATGGTCCCGTCCGCGATCGTCCGCCTCGACGCCTTCCCGCTGAACACCAGCGGCAAGATCGACCGCCGGGCCCTGCCGGAGCCCGTGATCGAGCGCGACGCGGCGAGCTACGTGCCGCCGCGCGACGCGATCGAGCTGGAGGTCGCGCACATCTGGGAGGAGGTTCTCGGGGTCAGACCGATCGGCCTGCACGACCGGTTCTTCGACCTGGGCGGCCACTCCCTGCTCGTCCTGCGCCTGATGGCCGAGATCGAGAAGCGGTTCGGACAGCAGCTGCCGATGGCGGCGATCTTCCGGGGCGCCACCGTCGAGCGGTTCGCCCGCATGCTGCGCGAGGGCTATCAGGAGGAGGCGGACGTCCACCTCGTGGAGATCGGCTCCGGCACCACCGGAAACCCCGTCTTCTTCGCCCACCCGGCCGGCAGCGAGGTCGTCTGCTACATGCCGTTCGCCGGTCTCATGGAGGGCGGCGACCGGCCGCTGTACGCCCTGGCCTCACCGCCGCCCGTCGACGGCGCCCTGCCGTACGCCGACTTCGGGGCGCGCGCGGCGGCGTACGCGGCGCTGATCCGCGAAGTGCAGCCGCAGGGCCCGTACACGGTCGCCGGCTGGTGCTACGGCGGCACCAACGCCTTCGCCGTCGCCGGTGAGCTGGAGAAGACCGGCGCGGAGGTGTCGGTCGTCATGATGGACTCGCACCCGCCGGCCGAGGTCGCGGAAGGCTCCGAGCCCGACCCCGCCGACATCGTCGAGGCCATCGCCGCGAACCTCCAGTGGGACTACGGCAACGCGCTGAAGTCCGTGGAGGAGCTGCGGGGGATGACCCCCGACGAGCACCTCGACTACCTCCTCGCCATCGCCCGCGCCTCCGACTACCTGCCGCCGGACGCCGGACGCGAACAGGTCCGCGACATTCTCGACCTCTGGGTCGCCAACCTGCGGCTCGTCTGGAACTTCCGCCCCCTGCACGTCAAGGGCAAGGTCACGCTGATCCGCGCGGCCGAGGAGACGTACGACTCGACCGAGGCGTGGCGCGAGCTGACCGCCGGCGGCAGCCTCGACGTCCGGGTGGTCGAGGGCAACCACTACACGATGATGCGCCACCCGTACATCGAGGGCGTCGCCACAATTCTGAACGAGGTGGTCGACAGTGCTTGAACTGCTCAAGGACCGGACGTACATCCGCTATTGGCTGGCCGTCGTCGCGTCCTTCCTCGGTGACGCCATCACCAAGATCACCCTGATCTACGTGGTGGCCACCGAGACCTCGAATCCGGTCCTGTACGTGTCCCTCGTGGTCATCGCACAGCTGCTGCCCTCCGGCGTGCTGGGCGCCTTCGTCGGCCCGCTGGCCGACCGGTTCCCGGCGCGCGGGCTGATGGTCGGCTCCGACCTGGTCCGGGTGGCGCTGGTCCTCGCGATGATCCCGGTCCGTGATTCGCCGCTGCTCCTGCTCGTACTGATCCTGCTCACCGGAATCGCCAAGGCGTTCTTCGAGACGGCCCGGATCACCGCGATCCCGCTGATCGTGCGGGGTCACAGCATCCCGACGGCGGTGGCCCTCTTCCAGTCCACGAACCACACACTGAACCTCGTGGGCCCCGCCCTGGGCGGTCTGCTCCTCGCGTTCGGCAGCGTCAGCGCCGTCTTCGTCATCGACGCGGCCACCTTCGTGGTCTCGGCCGTGCTGCTGGGCAGCATGGCGGTACTGCGTGAGGTCCCGGTCCCCGGGCCGGACAGCGGCCGGGAGTCGTACTGGAAGTCGCTCGGCACCGGCATCAAGGGTGTCCTGGCCGTTCCCTCGCTGCGCTTCCTCGCGGTCATCCTGGTGCCGGTGATGCTCGTCCTCGGGCTGTTCACCACCAACCTCAACTCCCAGCTCCTCAGCGTCTTCGACCTGTCCGCCTTCAACTTCGGCCTGGCACAGGCCGCCTTCGGCGCGGGCTGCGTGATCGGGGCCCTGACCGGTCCTCCGCTGGTACGCCGGTTCTCCGACCGGGGGCTGCTCATCGGCTCGATCGTGCTGTTCGGGGTGTCGCTGCTGCTGCTCGCCCCGACCGGCTGGCTGCGGGACTCGCTCGGCCTGGGCGTCGTACTGGCCTGGTGCCTGGTGGCGGGGATCGGCTCCGGCCTCTTCCAGGTGCCGGTGGCCAACACCCTGATCAGCGACCTGCCCGAGGAGCTGCGCGGGCGCGGGGTCGGGCTGCTCAACGCCCTGATGGTCAACTTCACCATCATCGGCGTGGTCCTCGGCGGCCTGGCGGCGGACCTCATGGGCATCGCCGCGTCGATCATCGTGGCCGGCGGGCTGCTGCTGCCGGCCGCCGCCGTACTCACCGCCGCCTCGGTGCGCAACAGGAACAAGGGGAACGACAGGAACAACGCCGGGGCGGAGGTGGCCTCATGACGGCCGCCGAGCGGCACCTGCCGCTCACCCCCGCCCAGCGGCGACTGTGGGCACTGGCCCAAGTGCGCCCGGACGACCCCTTCTTCAGCGTCCCGTTCGCCGTCGGCATCGACGGACCGCTGGACCCAGCGGCTCTCGGACGCGCCCTGGACGAGCTGGTACGCCGCCACCCCGCCCTGCGCACCAGGATCGTCCGCGGCGCCGACGGGGAGCCCGCGCAGTGTGTCGGAGCGCCCGAGCCGGTGGTCCTGCCCACCGTCGACGCGCGGGACGGCTCGGCCGCGGTGGCCGAGGCGTTCGCCCGCGAGCCGTTCACCGTGGACGGCGGCCCGCTGCTGCGGGCCCGGCTGCTGCGACTGGACGACACCACGCACCGGCTGCTCGTCGGCGTCCACCACATCGTCTTCGACGGGGCGTCGCTGGAGGTCTTCGCCTCCGAACTGACGGAGCTGTACGACGCGTTCACCCAGGGCCGGCCGTCACCGCTCGCGGAGCCCGCCGTCGAGTACGGCGCGTTCCTCGCCCGGCGTACCGAAGAGGACGAACGGGCCGCGGCGGCGAACCTGGCCTACTGGACCCAGCGGCTCGCCGGCTCCCCCGAGGTGCTGGAGCTGCCCCTCGCCGGGCCGCGCCCCGCGCGCGGCGGGCACGACGGGGAGCGGCGTACGGCCGTGATCCCGCACGAGGTGGTGGAGCCGCTGCGGCGGCTCGCCCGCACCAAGCGGTGCAGCCTGTACATGGTGCTCAAGGCCGCGTGCGACGTGGTGCTCAGCCAGTACGGCGGCACGGACGTACTCACCGGCATGGCCGTCTCCGGCCGGGACACCACCGAGAGCGCCGGGCTCATCGGCTATCTCACCCGGCCCGTGGTGCTGCGCGGCGACCTGTCCGGCGACCCGGAGTTCGGCGAGCTGCTGCACCGGGTGCGTGGCGACCTGCTGGACGCACTGGACCACTCCGACCTGCCGGTCGACGAGGTCATGGACCGGCTCGGGGCCGCCCGTGACCCGAGCTACCACCCGCTCTACCAGGTCATGTTCACGCACCAGCCCGCAGCTCCCGTGCGGCGGGTGGCGGACGCGGTGTTCACGGTGGGGGAGCTGCGGCTGCCCACGATGAAGACCGACCTGGCCATCGACACCATCGAGACCGACGAGGGCCTGCTCGCCCTGGTCGACTACCGCACCGCCCTCTTCGAGGACACGGCCGCGGAACAGCTGCTGATCCGGCTGCGCACCGTACTGGAACGCATAGGCGCCGACCCGGCCGCCCGGGTCTCCGCGCTGCTGCGGCCCACCGCCGCCGAGCGGCGGCAGCTGGTCGAGGAGTGGAACCCGGCGCGCGAGCAGGGCGCCGACGGTGACACGGACGGCGACGTGCTGCACGCGATGGTGGCCGAACAGGCCGCCCGTACGCCCGACGCGGTCGCCTTCGTGGACGGGCCCCGCACCTGGACTTACCGCGAACTCGACGACGCGGCAACGGGGTTGGCGCTGCGGCTCCTGGAGCACGGCCTCACGCCGGAGACCCCGGTGGGCGTCTGCGCGCCCAAGTCCTTCGCGCTGGCGGCCGCCCAGCTCGGCGTGCTCAGGGCCGGCGGGGTGTGTGTCCCGCTGGACCCGGAGCTGCCGGCCTTCCTGCTGCGGCTGGCCGTGGACGACGCCGGTCTCTCGACGGTACTCGCCGACCCGTACGCCTCCTCGCTGTTCGACCACACGCGGGTGCGGGTGGTCGGTCTGGAGGAGTCCGCGGAGGCGGGGGAGCCGCTGCCCACCGCGCCGCTGCCCGCCGTCGCGCCCGCCGGCGCCGCCTGGGTCCTGCGGACGTCCGGCGCCACGGGTGAGCCGAAGGCCGTACTCGCCGAGCACCGGAACCTGGCTTCCCGGCTGCGCTGGGCCCACCGGGAGCTGCCCGCCGGGGCGCTCGACGCGGTGGCGCAGCTCAGCCCGCCGGACTCGCCGGGAGCGGTGTTCGAGCTCTTCGCCCCGCTCACCCGGGGCGGCCGAGCGGTCGTACCGGACGGCGCGCCCACGGGCACGGTGCACGCCGCGCCGTCCGCCCTCGCCGGACTGCTGGGCGAGGGCCGGGACGCCGTACCGGCGACGGTCCTCGCCGGGGGCGAACCGCTCGCGCCGGCCACCCTTCGTGCGGCGTACGCCGCCGGGGCCGCCCGGGTCCACCAGCTCTACTCCACCGCCGAGACGGCGGGCCCCGCCCTCGGCGGGCCGGCCACCCCGGACGAGACCGGCCGTCCGGTTCCGCTCGGCCTCCCGGCGGGTGCCACGGCGTACGTCCTCGACCGGCGCGGGAACCTGGTCCCGCCGGGCGTCGTCGGCGAACTCCACATCGGCGGCGCGGCCGTCACCCGGGGCTACCTGAACGACCCGCGCCGCACGGCGGAGCGCTTCCTGCCCGACCCGTACGGGAAGCGGCCGGGCGGGCGCCTGTTCTCCACCGGCGACCTGGCACGGCACACGCCCGACGGGCGGCTGGTGTTCGCCGGGCGGGCCGCCGAGCAGGTCCGGGTACGCGGGGTGCGGGTGGCCGTGGCCGACATCGAGGCCGCGCTGCTCGCGCACCCCGGCGTGGCCCGCGCCCACGTACTGACCGGGGAGAGCGACGGCATCGACGCCGCCGTCGCCGCCCGGCCGGGGGCGGCCCCGACCGCCGACGAGCTGCGCGCGCACCTGCGCGAGCTGCTGCCCGGCTACATGCTGCCCGCCCGGATCGGCGTCCTGGAGCGGCTGCCGCTGCTGCCCGCCGGCCGGCCGGACGGCGCGGCCGTCGCCAAGGCGCTGGAGCAGGCACTCGCCGAGGAGGCGATGGCGGAGCGGCGCGAAGAACAGCCGCCGGTGAGCGGCACCGAACAGCTCGTCGCCACCGCCTGGCAGCAGGTGCTCGGCCGCACGGTCGGCCCCGGCGAGAGCTTCTTCGACGCGGGCGGCAACTCGCTGCTGCTGATCCGGCTGCGCGACCGGCTGCGGACCGCACTGGAGTGCGAGGTCGACGTGGTCGACCTGTTCCGGCACTCCACCGTCCGCGCCATGGCGGCCTTCCTCGGGAAGGGCGCCGGGGACGGCGCCGGGTCCCCGGCCGCCGCGCAAGCAGCCTCCGGCGCGGAGGAGCGCGGCCAGGCCCGGCTGCGGGCCATGCGCGCCCGGACCAGGGAGCGCGCGCCGGGGCGGTCGCGATGACGGCTCGGGCAACGCGAACAGCCGTGATGAAGGCGGCGGTTCGGCGAACGACGACGGAAACGGTACGGACCACGGTGGAAGCGGGGGCGGCATGACGACGGACACGACGACGAGCGCACCCGCGTCGGCCCCCGCCCTCGGGCAGGGTTACGCCGACGACCGCTCGGCCACCGTCGCCTTCCTCCTCCGCACCGAGGACGCGCTGCGCACCACCGGTGCGGACCGCGCTGCGGCGGGCCTCCTGCACACGGCGGCCCGCCGGGCCCGGCGGCGCTTCATGGAGCAGCACGCCGACAGCCTGTACGCCGAACTGACCGACGGGCAGCGCGAGTTCCTGCGCCTGGACGACCTCGCCGCCCGTGCGGCGGAGCTGATGCCCGGACTCGTACCGACGAAGGAGCAGACCGAGGAGGAGCGGCGCAGGCCGCAGCGCGACAAGGAGGGCCGGGAGACCGACCACGGCATCTTCTTCTGGGGCCTGCTGCGTTCCGCCACGGCCGGCCGGCACCTCATGGAGGCCATGCGCAGGCCGACGCAGAAGGCGCTGGCCGCGTTGCCCGGATTCCGGTCGACCGGCCACGCCGACTTCGGCCTCGTCTCGGTGCGGCGCCGGGGCGACACGGGTGAGGTGACCGTACACAACACACGATTCCTCAACGCGGAGGACGACCTGCTGGTCGCGGCGCTGGAGGCGGCGGTCGACCTGGTGCTCCTGGACGACTCGGTGCGCGTGGGCGTGATGCGCGGCGCGGCGATGACCCACCCGCGCTATGCCGGGCGCCGGGTGTTCAGCGCGGGCATCAACCTGACCCGCCTGTACGAGGGCGAGATCTCGCTCATCGACTTCTTCCTGGGACGCGAACTCGGCTACATCAACAAAATCTTCCGGGGGCTGAGCGTCCCGGACGACGGCACCGGCTGGCTGCCGGAGCCGGTCGAGAAGCCGTGGATCGCGGCGGTGGACACCTTCGCGATCGGCGGCGGCGCGCAGATCCTGCTCGTCTTCGACCGCGTGATCGCGGCGGACGACGCCTACTTCACCCTCCCCGCGCTGCGCGAGGGCATCATCCCGGGCGCCGCCAACCTGCGGCTGCCCCGGGTGGCCGGAAACCGGCTGGCCCGGCAGTCGATCTTCGCCGACCGGCGGATCGACGCCGCCTCGCCCGAGGGCCGGCTGCTGTGCGACGAGGCGGTCCCGGCAGACCGGCTGGAGAGGGCGGTACGGGCCGCCGCGGCCGAACTGGCCAACCCGGCCGTCGTCAACAACCGGCGCGTCCTGCACGCCCACGAGGAACCCGAAGACGTGTTCCGGCACTACATGGCGACGTACGCCGTGGAGCAGTGCAGACGCCTGACCAGCAGCGACCTGGTGGAGAACTTGGAACGCACATGGATATCGAGGAACCGATGACCCCCGACACCCTCCCCCACCGCACGATGTACCAGTGGTTCGAGGAATCGGCCCTGCGCCTGCCGGACCACTCCGCCCTGGAGATCGGCGACGAGGTCCTGAGCTACGCCGAGCTGCGCGGTCTGGCCCTCACCCTGGCCGCCCGCATCGTGCACAAGCACGGCGGGCTGCCCGACCGGGTCGCGCTGGCCGCCTCCCGTTCGGTGGGCGCGTACGCCGGGTACCTGGCGATCCAGCGGCTCGGCGCGGCCGTGGTGCCGCTGAACCCGGACTACCCGCAGCAGCGCAACCTCGACATCGCCCAGCGCGCCGGCGTCACCGTCGCCCTCGTGGACGACCGGTCGGCCGGCCTGTTCGGGCTCCTGCCCGAACGCCACCGGCCGACCGTGCTGGAGCTGGACGAGGACGAGCGCGCCGACCCGGACCTGCTGGAGGGGGTGCTGGAGGAGACGCTGCCGCCGGTCCCGAGCGACCTCGGACGCGAGGCGTACATCCTGTTCACCTCGGGGTCGACCGGCCAGCCCAAGGGCGTGCCGATCCTGCACCGCCAGTTCTCCCCGTACCTCGAACACAACATCCCGCGCTACGAGATCGCCCCGGGCAGCCGTCTCACCCAGGTCTTCGGCCTGACCTTCGACGCGCACGCCTTCGACCTCTTCGCGACCTGGGGCGGCGGCGGCACCCTGGTCGTGCCGACAGCGGCCGACCTGTACACGCCGGTCGACTTCACCGTGGAGCGGAAGCTGACCCACTGGTTCTCGGTGCCGTCGGTGGTGCGCGAGGCCCAGCGGCTCGGCAACCTCCCGCTGGGACGCTGCGTCACGCTGAAGCACAGCATGTTCGGCGCCGAGCCGGTCACCGCCGAGCATGTCGCGCTCTGGCGCGAGGTGGCACCGCACTCGCAGATCCACAATGTGTACGGCCCGACCGAGTTGGTCATCTGCTGCTCCAACCACCGCTTGACCGGGCCGAGTTCGGATTGGCCCGAATTCGCCGGCGGCACGGTCCCGATCGGCACGATGTACCCGGGCATGGAGGGCGTGCTGCTCGACGAGGACGGACGCGCGGCGGACGAGGGCGAACTGTGCGTGCGCGGCCCGCAGCGGTTCGACGGCTACCTCGATCCGCGCGAGAACGCCGGCCGGTTCCTCTCGTACGAAGAGGGCGGCCGGGCCACCGTCTACGACGGCACGACTCCCCTCACCGAGCAGCACTGGTACCGCACCGGTGACCGGGTCCGTCGCGACGGCGACGTCATGGTGCACTGCGGCCGGCTCGACCAGCAGGTCAAGATCCGCGGCCACCGCGTGGAGATCGGCGAGGTGGAGGCGGTACTGCGCCGCCACCCCGCGGTCGTCGACGTCGCGGTGATCGCGCTCCCGACGGCGGACGGCGAGACCGAGCTGGTTGCCGCCTACGCGGGCCGGGAGACCGACGCGGCGCGGTTCGACGCGTGGCTGCGCGAGCAGGTCCCGCTGCACATGGTGCCCGCGCGGATCACCCGGCTGGACGGCCTGCCGCTCAACGACAACGGAAAGACGGACCGCAAAGCACTGGCGCGGATCCTCGGCACCCCGGAGGGGTCATGACAGACGCGACCGAGCTGCACCTGGACCACTGGCGCGGCGCACTGGCCGGCCTCGAACCCCTGGAGCTGCCCGCCGACCGCCCGCGCACCTCGGTGCGCGAGCCCGGCACGGCCCGGTGTACCGCGGCCGTCCCGGCCGGTACGGCGGACGCCCTGCGCAAGGCAGCGGCCGGATACGGCGCGCCGCTCCCGGTCGTGCTGCTCGCGGCGTACCAGCTCCTGCTGGGCCGCTGGAGCCGTGCCCACGACGTGGCTGTCGGCACGCCGCTGGCCGGCGAACTCGCGGTCGTACGGACCGACCTGGCGGCGGCGACCTTCGGGGACCTGGTGCAGCGGGCCGGTGCCGCGGTGCGGGAGGCCCAGGCCCGCCAGGAGGTGCCGTTCGAGGCGCTCGTCGCGGCCCTCGTGCCCGAGCCGGACACCAGCCACCACCCGCTCGTCCAGGCGCTGTTCGCCGCGTCCGACGCCGCGACCGCCGCGACCGCCGCGACCGCCGGGAGCTGCCCGCCCGACCTCGCGCTGGTCTTCACGGACCGGGAGGGGGCGGAGATCGAGGTCCACGTCGACTTCAGCACCGCGCTGTTCGACGCCGCGACCGCCGAGCGGTTCGCCGGGAACTACCTGACTCTGCTCGCCTCCGTCGCGGAGCACCCCGACGCCGCGCTGGACGCCCTCGACATCCTCGACGAGGCCGGGCGGCACCTGCTGCTCACCGAGTGGAGCGTGCGCCCCGCCGGGTTCCCGGCGGGACGCGGTGTCGCAGAGCTGGTGGCCGAGCGGGCCGGGCGGGCGCCCGACTCGGTCGCCGTGGTGTTCGGCGACGAGGAAGTGACGTACGCCGGGCTCAATGTCCGCGCCAACCGGCTGGCCCACCACCTGCGGTCCCTCGGCGTCGCGCCGGACGTCCCGGTCGGCGTCTGCCTGGAGCGCGGTCCCGAGCTGATCGTCGCGCTGCTCGCCGTACTGAAGGCGGGCGGGGCGTACGTACCGCTCGATCCCGAACACCCGGTCGACCGACTCGACTTCGTCCTGCGCGACACCGCGGCGCCCGTCGTCGTCACGCAGGAGTCCCTGCGCGGGCGGCTCGCGGGCGAGGGACGCGTGCTCGTCGCCGTCGACACCGACCGCGAGCGCGTCGCCGCCGGCAGCGGCACGGATCCCGCGCCGGCCGCCGGGCCGGACCACCTCGCGTACGTCCTCTACACCTCCGGGTCCACCGGCACCCCCAAGGGCGTCGCCATCGCCCTCGGTTCGCTGGTCAACCTGCTCCTCGCGATGCGGGAGATCTTCCCGGCGCCCGCGAGCGACCGGGTCCTGTTCACCACGTCGGCGACCTTCGACATCGCGAACGTCGAGGTGTTCCTGCCCCTGATCACCGGCGGCCGGATCATCGGCGCCGACCGGGAACAGGTCCACACCCCGCGCGCGCTCGCCGGCCTCGTCGACCGGCACGACGTCACCCTCGTCCAGGCCACCCCGTCGGCCTGGCGGCCGCTGCTCGACGCCCTCGGCGAGCGGCCCGAGCCGCGCGACCTGAGCATCTTCACCGCCGGCGAGGCGCTGCCGGCCGACCTGGCGGCGAAGATGCTGCGCGCGGGCCGCCGCGTCGTCAACGGCTACGGCCCGACGGAGACCACCGTCTACGCCACCGTCGCCGAGATCCGCGACGCGGCCGGCCCCGTTCCGATCGGCCGCCCCACCCCGAACACCGAGGTGTACGTGGTGGACGAGGCCGACCGGCCGGTACCCGTCGGCGTACCCGGTGAACTGCTCATCGGCGGCAAGGGCGTGGCCCGTGGCTACCTCGGCCGCGCGGATCTGACCCGGGAGCGGTTCACCGCGCACCCTTTCCCGGCACACGCCGCCGAAGGGCCGCAGGCCCGCGTGTACCGCACCGGGGACCTGGTGCGGTGGCTGCCGGACGGGAACCTGGAGTTCCTGGGGCGCCTGGACCACCAGGTGAAGGTACGCGGCTTCCGCATCGAGCTCGGCGAGATCGAGTCGGCGCTCCTCGCCCACGAGGACGTGGCCTCCTGCGTCGTGACCGTCCGGGAGGACGTGCCCGGCGGCGTACCCGGCGAGAAGGCGCTCGTCGCGTACTGCGTACCGGCCCACGGCCGCGCGCTGAACGTCGGCACCCTGCGCGACTGGTGCGGGCGTGGCCTGCCCGGCTACATGGTGCCCGGCGCCTTCGTCTTCCTCGACGGGCTGCCGCTCACCACCAGTGGCAAGACGGACCGCACCGCGCTGCCCGCCCCGGACGGCGAACGGACCGGCCTGGACGCCGAGTTCGTAGCGCCGCGCACCCCCGCCGAGCGCGCCGTCGCCCGCATCTGGGCCGAGGCGCTGTGGGCCGACGAGGTCGGCGCCCACGACGACTTCTTCGAGCTCGGCGGCGACTCGCTGACCGCGACCCGGGTTGCCCTGCGGCTCCAGGCGGAGTTCGGCCTGGAGATCCCGGTGCGGGTGCTGTTCACCTCCTCGACCGTCGAGACGCTCGCGAAGGCCCTGACCACGGCGCGCCGCGCCGGCGGATTCCCCGCGGCCTGATCCGGCGCCGTACCCCCTGCGGACTGTCACCCGACGACAGTCCGCAGGACCGGCACGCCCCTTTTCCCGACATCCGCCCGTACGTCCACGCGCCTCGGCGCAGGCCCCTGCCCCGCACGGGCCCCCGGAACACAGAGGTTGACCCATGAGTGACAAGCCGGTGCTTCTCGTCGTCTACGACACGGGGAGCCTCGCACCGACCCGGCTGGCGGAGGCCGCCCGGGACAACGGCTGCTCGCTGGTCTTCGTGACGGCCGGCACCGACCACGCGCGGGAGATGATCCCCACGCTGGAGACGGTCGGCTCCGTGGTGGACACCGCGGGCCGCACCGAGGCGGAGCTCGTGGACGCGCTGCGCGCGCTCGCCCCGGCGGGCATCATCACCTTCAGCGAGTTCCAGATCGCGCTCACCGTCCGGCTCGCCGAGGCGCTCGGACTGCGCTACCACCGGCCCGTCGACGTCGACGCGATCACGCACAAGGACCTCCAGCGGCAGCGCTTCGCCGAGGCGGGCGTCGACAGTGTCCGCTTCCGCACGATCACCGGGGCCGAGCAGGCGGACGAGGCACTCGCGTACGTCGGACTGCCCGCCATCATCAAGCCGGTGATCGGCGCGTCCAGCCGCAACACCCAGGCCGTCACGACGTCCGAGGAGTGCCACGCCGCCCTGGGGGAGATGTTCTCCGGCGACGGCGAGGGGCCCACCGAGACCGCCGTGATGCTGGAGGAGCTGCTGGTCGGCCGGGACACCCCGGCGCCCTGGGGCGACTACATCGCGGTCGACTGCGTCGCGGACGGCGACGACGTCCGTCCGGTCTTCGTGACCAGCAAGTTCGCGCTGGCCGAGCCGTTCCGCGAGCGCGGAGGCTACGGCGGCTTCTCCGTCGTCCCCGAGGACGAGGAGCGCGCCGTACGCGACCTGGCGTGCCGCGCGGTGCGCGCCCTGCACATCCACGGCGTCGCCGACGTCGAGATCAAGCTGACCGCCGAAGGTCCCCGGGTCATCGAGGTCAACGGCCGCCTCGGTGCCTGGGTCGACGATCTCGCGGTCCGTTCGGGCACGTCGGACCCCGCGTACGTGGCGGTCGCGGCCGCGCTCGGCCGGCCGTACGAGACGCCCGAGGTCATGAAGGACGGGCCGATCGCCTTCCACTACCTGATCGTGCCGCCCGCCGGCGCCCGCAGGGTGAAGTCGATCCGCAACGTCTCCGCCCTGCGCCGGCTGCCGAACGTGGACCGCGTCACTGTGCTGGCCGAGCCGGGCGTCTCCGCGGACTGGCGCATCGGCGCGCGCGGCAACACGGCGGCCGTCATCGGCTCCGCCGCGAACCACCGGGAACTGGCCGCGACCGTCGCCGCCATCGAGAACGTGGACTGGATCACTTATGAGTGAGTTCGTCATCTTCGACCTGGACGGCGTCCTGGTCGACACCCAGGACGCCGAGAACGGCGGGCTCGCGTACATCGGCGAGCTGATGGGTCTTCACCTGACCAAGGAGCGGCGGGACGAGCTCTTCTCCGGAAAGAAGATGCAGGAGTGCATCGACCTGATGGAGGAGATCTCCGGCACCGCACCGCCGGCCGACGCCATGGCGCTCGCCCGCGCCAAGTGCGATGAGCTCATCGGCTCCTGGCTGGAGCCCATCGAGGGTGTCGCGTACGCCCTGGAGCAGCTGAGCTCCGTCCTCGGCGTCGGCATGTGCGTCGCCTCGAACAGCCCGCCGGACATCATGGCGAGCCGCCTCGGCAAGTCGGGCATCCTGCACCACTTCGAGGGCCGGCTCTTCTCGGCGTACGACATCAACGCCTGGAAGCCGGACCCGAAGCTGTTCCTGTGGGCGGCGGCCGAGTGCGGCGCCGACGTGGACGACTGCGTCGTGGTCGAGGACAGCCCGGTCGGCGTGGACGCCGCACTCGGCGCCGGGATGCGGGTGCTGCAGTACACCGCCGATCCCGCCGTCGGCCCGCACCGCGACGGCGCCCTCGCCTTCCCTTCCATGCGGGAACTGCCCCGCCTCGTCCGCGACGCGCACCGGCTCGCGGCCCCCTCCTCGCTCGCCACCGCTCACCTCGGAGGTACCTCATGAACAGCCCCCGCAAGATCATGGTCCTCGGCGCCGGCGACATCGGCCGCCGCGCCTTCCACGAGCTCGCCCACAGCACGGCCGACCGGCATGTGCAGCTCGTCGGCCGTGACGAGGAAGTGGTGCTGCGCGCCGCCAACCTGACCCGCTTCTGCGCTGTGCAGCGCGGTCACGCGCCCACCGTCAGCCACGCCGTCACGGACCTGACCGACGTGGCGCGCACCGCCGAACGCATCGCGGCCTTCGCACCCGACGTCATCTTCCTCGCAGCCAGCTACCAGTCGTGGTGGGTCATCTCCACCCTGGAGGCGTCCGCCTTCCAGCGCGTGTACGCCGCCAACTACGGCCCGTGGCTGCCGATGCACCTCGTCCCGGTGATGAAGGCCATGGAGGCCGTCAAGCTCTCCGGTACCGAGGCCGTCGTCGTCAACGCGGCCTACCCCGACGCCGTGCACCCGGCGCTCACCGCGATCGGCATGTCCCCCGACATCGGCATCGGCAACGTCGCCAACAACGTCCCGGGCATCACCGCCGCCGCCGCCGACGAGCTCGGCCGCAGCACCGCGGACGTCGAGGTGCGGCTCGTCGCCCACCACTACGTCTCGCACCGCCTGTCGCGCCACGGCAACAGCGGCCCGGCCGCCATGGGCCTCGGCATCCGCGTCGACGGCCGCGACATCACCGCGGAGCTGGACATCGAGGCGCTGCTGAACCGGCTTCCCGGGCAGTACCGCCGCACCGGCGGCATGCCGGGACAGACCATGACGGCGGCCTCGGCGCTCAGCGTCCTGGAGCCGCTGGCCGACGGCCGCGACGCCGTCGTGCACGCGCCCGGTGCGGACGGCGCGCTGGGCGGCTTCCCGGTGGCGATCGAGTCGGGCAAGTTCCGGCCGCTGCTGCCGGACGGCATGACGGAGGAGCAGGCCCACGCCATCAACCTCTCGGGCCAGGTGCAGGACGGCATCAGCGAGATACGCCCGGACGGCACCGTCGTCTTCGAGCCCTCCTCCATGGCCATCATGACCGAGGAACTCGGGTACGACTGCGCCGAGATGAAGCTCTCGGAGGCGGAGGGCCGCGCCCAGGAGATCGCCGAGCGGTTCGCCGCCTACCGCGACCGGACGGCCAAGTGACGGCAGCCGCCGACGAGCGCGCGCCGGCCGGCGGCACACCGCCCGGCCCGGAGCTGGTCTGGCAGCGCAGGGTTTCCGCGTACGCCGACGAGGCGGCCCGTCACGAACGGATCCTGGACCCGGACGAGCGGGCCCGCCTGTCGGGGTTCCGCCTCGGTGCCGACCGGGACCGCTACCGGGTGGCCCATGTCGCGCTGCGGCGCCTGCTCGGCGAGCGGCTCGGCACGGACCCGGCGGCCGTTCCGATCGGCCGACTGCCGTGCACCGGGTGCGGCGGGCCGCACGGGCGGCCCGTCGTACCCGGCGCCCCCGTGCACTTCTCCCTGTCGCACGCGGGGGACGTCGTGATCGTCGCCCTGGCGTCGGCGCCGGTGGGCGTGGACGTCGAGGAGGTGCCGCGGCCGGACCTGGCGGCGGCCACCGCGACGACCGCCCTGCACCCGGCCGAGCTGCGCGAGCTCGCGGCGCTGGCGCCGGGCGCGCGCGGCGCGGCGTTCGCGCGGTGCTGGACCCGCAAAGAGGCGTACCTGAAGGCCACCGGTACGGGGCTGAACGTGGCTCCGTCCACCGTCCTGTCGGGTACGGGGCAAGAACCGGCGCCGGCCGCCGGCCGGCGGGTCGCGGACCTGCCCACCTTCCCCGGATACGCGGCGGCCGTCGCGACCCGGGACGAAACCACCACCACCACAGAGAAGGCGTAGGGGAAGCTGTGAAGCTGTTGCTGCTCGGCGGTACCGACTTCGGAGGCCGCGCGGTCGCCGAGGCCGCGCGCGACCGTGGCTGGGAGGTCACCGTCTTCCACCGGGGCGAGCACCCGGCGCCGGTCGGCGTGCGGGTCCTGCACGGGGACCGCACCGCGCCCGACGGTCTCGCCGCCCTCGCCGACGGCGAGTGGGACGCGGTCGTCGACACCTGGTCCTCCGGCCCGTCCGCCGTGCGCGACGCGGCCCGGCTGCTGTCCGGCCGTGTGGGCCGCTACGCCTTCGTCTCCAGCCGCTCGGTGTACGCCTGGCCCGCCCCGGCCGGCCTGGACGAGGACGGCCCGCTGGCCGAGGGGGACCCCGACGCCGACGCGACGGAGTACCCGGCGGACAAGCGCGGCGGAGAGCTGGCCGCGCTCCGGGAGTTCGGCGAGGAGCGCACCCTGATCGTCCGGGCGGGGCTCATCCTCGGCCCGCGTGAGACCCCCGGCCGACTGACCTGGTGGCTGGAGCGCATCGCCAGGGGCGGCCCGGTGCTCGCCCCCGGCCCGCGCGACACCCCGCTGCAGTACGTCGACGCCCGTGACCTCGCGGCCTGGGTGCTCGACGCCCTGGACGCCGGTCTGCACGGTCCGTACAACATGGTGGGTCCGCGCGACCACACCACCATGGGCGAACTGCTGGACTCCTGCGTGCGGGTCACCGGGTCGGACGCCGAGCTGCGCTGGGCCTCCCCGGAGGCCGTCGAGGCGGCGGGCGTCGAGGGCTGGAGCGATCTGCCGATCTGGGCTCCGCCGGGCAGCGAGCTCCACGCGGCGGTGCACGCGGGCGACGTCTCGCGGGTCCTCGCCACGGGTCTGCGCTGCCGTCCGGTTCTGGACACGGTGCGGGACACCTGGGCCTGGCGTCTGGCGCTGCCCGTGGACACGGCACCGCCTCTGGCGGACGGCCTGTCCGCCGAGAAGGAGGTGGAGGCCCTCGCCGCCGTGGCCGCGAAAACCGGCCCGTCCGGCGTGTGAGGGACCACCGCCCGGAGGGCGTCCTGGGGCCCGGAGGCAGGAAGATGGCTGGTGCACGTATCTTGACGCGAGGCGGCGCTCGGCATAGCGTCCGGGGAGCTGAGCAAGCGCTTGGAGAGGTTCGTCCGTGTCGAACAATGATCCGCTGCGCGCCGCCGAAGCCGCGCTGACCGCCCCCGGGGCGCCCTTCGAGATCGTGCGCGCGGAAGACGGGAGTCCGCTGTACGCCGGCGGGCCCCGGACTCTGCGGGAGTTCGTCGAGGTGACCTGGGCACACGGGGACCGGCCGTTCCTGGTGGCGGACAGCGGGACGTACACGTACGGCGAGTTCTTCGCCGCCGCCTGCGCGCTGGCCCGGCGGTTCACCGGGGAGTACGGGCTCGCGCCCGGGGACCGCGCCGTCATCGCCATGCGCAACCACCCCGAGTGGCAGGTCTCCTTCTGGGCGGCCCAGTTGGCCGGACTCGTCGCCGTGCCGCTCAACGCCTGGTGGACCGGGGAGGAGTTCGCGTACGCACTGGACGACTGCGCGCCGCGCGTGCTGCTCGTCGACGGCGAGCGGCTGCCGCGCGTGGAGCCCTGGCTCGCGGGGCGCGAGGAGCGGCCCCGGGTGATCGTGTTCCACGGGGACCCGGGGGAGTGGGGCGAGCCGTACGAGGGGATTCGCGCTGCCGATCCGCTGCTCGGGCCGCCCGACGTCGACGTACGGGCCGAGGACGACGCCACCATCATCTACACGTCCGGCACCACCGGGCGGCCCAAGGGCGCCGTCGCCACCCACCTCGCCCAGGCCGGCGCCGCCACGCACCCCCGCTTCCACGCCGCGCTCTCCGCGCTCGGGCGCGGGCGGATCCCGGGGCAGGGGCCCGCCCCCGTGTCCCTCATGACGTTCCCGTTCTTCCATGTCGCGGCCTTCACCGCCCTGTACTCCGTCATGGCGGCCGGCGGGACCCTCGTCCTCATGCACAAGTGGGACGCCGGGCGGGCGCTCGAGCTGATCCGCGAGCACCGGGTCACGCACTACGCCGGTGTGCCGGCCACCGCCCTCCAGCTGCTGGACGCCGCAGAAGCCGCCGGGGACGGGCTGGAGAGCCTCGCCATGCTCAACACCGGCGGGGCCGCCGCCCCGGCGGGCCTCGTCGGGCGGCTCACCGCCCGGTACGGCGAGCGCGTCGAGCCGCGCAACGGCTACGGGCTCACGGAGACCAGCGGCGGAGTGATGGCCAACTTCGGCGCGGCGTACCGCGCGTACCCCGGCAGCGTCGGCCGGCCCGCCCCGGGCACCGAGGTGCGGATCGCGGGTCCCGGCGGGCAGGCGCTGGCCGACGGCGAGGTCGGTGAACTGTGGCTGCGCGGGCAGTCGGTCGTCAGGGGGTACTGGAACGATCCCGGTGCGACCGCGCAGGCGTTCGCCGACGGCGGATGGTTCAGGACAGGGGACCTCGCGGTCGTGCGGGACGGCCGGGTCAGCATCGTCGACCGCATCAAGGACATGGTCGTCCGGGGCGGCGAGAACGTGTACTGCGTCGAGGTCGAGAGCGTGCTGCACGGTCACCCGGACGTCCTCGACGCGGCCGTGCTCGGCATCCCGCACCCCGTCCTCGGTGAGGAGGTCGCCGCCGTCGTGCAGCTGCGGCCCGGTGCCACGGCCGGCGCGGACGAGCTCCGCGCGCACGTCGGCAAGCACCTCGCCGCGTTCAAGGTGCCCGCCCATGTGCGCGTCCGGGACGAACCGCTGCCCCGCAACGCCACCGGGAAGATCCTCAAGCGGGAACTGCGCACCACCGCAGGTCTGTTCGTCAGGGGCGGGTGACGCGGACCCGGAAGTTGCCGCTGTCGTCCTCGTCGTCCACCGAGATCCGGACCCCGTGCTGACGGTCCCTGAACGTATCGCCCTCCTCGAACGGCGCGTCCGACAGCTCCGCGTGCACATTGGGCCGTCGTGTGCAGCCCCCGCTGTCGCGCTCGCTGTCGGCGACGGTCACCGGGCCGTTGCCGGTGTCGACGTCGGCGTCGACGCGGTAGATGAGGACGCCCGGCTTGCAGACGGCGTCGTCGTTGCCCGCCCGGGTGCGGACCTCCACGGCGTAACCCGTCCTCTCCGTCAGGGGTACGAACACGAGCTTCGCCCGGTCGCCGTCGTCGCGGGACGCGAGCGGAGCCAGGAGGTGCTCGCTGGTGCCGCGCGCGGACGCGCAGCGGATCTGCGTGCTGTCGAGCCAGCCGAGCTTCCACTTGTGCCAGCCCAGCAGGTCGTTGTTGGCACCCCAGTCCTCCGACATGATGTCCCAGTGCCCGACGGCCCCGCCGCCGTCCACGGTGTAGAGGTCCGGCAGCCCGAAGACGTGGCCGTTCTCGTGCGGCAGCACCCGGAAGCCGGTCTCGCCGTACGATCCCGAGCCGTCGTCCTGGCGGCTGTAGACGAACGACGTGTTGGCGAGCGGGACGCCGTCGGCGCGCGGCGCGTCGTCGTTGCCGGAGAAGGTGACGGACAGGACGGTGTCCAGGGCCGAGGGCCCGGCATTGGGTGTGACCAGGATGTTGACGAGGTCGTACGCGCGGAAGTTCACCCGGTCGTCGGTCTCCGTGATGATGTCCTCGACGAGGCCGCGGTAGCCGGGTTCGTACGGTGAGCCGCGGTCGATGCCGTACTCCGCGAAGGGCAGCGGCATCCGTACCCACTCGGTGAACGGCGCGACGGGCCGGTAGCGCATGCGCCCGTACGAGCTCGTCGTGAACCACTTCGTCGTCTGCGGGAAGAACTCCTCGAACCGGTCGCGCGCCGGGCCCTCCCCCGGCGCGTCCGAGAAGTCGATCATGAGGGTGAGGGCGAGCACATCGCCTGTGGAGCGGGCGAAGCCGGGCGGCGTCGGGAGTCCTTCCGACATCTGCACGCCCATGGTGCCCGCGATCCGGCACGGCTTGAGGGCGGCTTCGTCGGGCACCGAAGCCGTACGGTCGGCTGCGGCCACCGGGCCGGCCGAGGCCTTCGAGCCGTTGGCGAGCAGGGATTCGGCGGAGGTGACGGAGGTGAGGGCGAGGCCGGTCAGGGCAGCGACGCTGACGATGTGGCGGGGCTTGCGTATCCGGGGGCGGGTCTGCTGCATAGATTCGCCTTCGGGGTCCGCGGCAGCCGGCCGTCCCTGACTGCTCTCGTGCGATCACCCTGTGCCTGGGGCCGTCCGGGCGCCCGCTGGGTGGCCCGATCGTGGGAACTTCCGGCTTCACTTGTGATCCGGGTCACATGTTCGACTTCGGGAAATAACCGGGGACACTCTCCCCGTTTGCATCTGTGTCCGCCGAAGCGGGGACTCGATCCCCGGTTGTGTACGCGAGATCACGAGACGGCCTCGCGCGACGCACGAAACACCCGCCCGAAAGGAAGCGCCGTGGCCACCGTCACCCGCACCGAAACCGCTCAGCGCCGTGCCCCGCGCCCGCGGGCCGACGCCCTGCGCAACCGGGAGCGGATCGTCGCGGCCGCGCGCGAGATGTTCGTCGAGTTCGGCCCCGAGGTCCCGCTCGACGAGATCGCCCGCCGCGCGGGCGTCGGCAACGCGACGCTGTACCGGCACTTCCCCGACCGAGGGGACCTGATCCACCACGTGGTCGTCTCCGTCATGTCCCGCACCACCGACCAGGCGGCGGCCGCGACCGCCGAGGAGGGCGACGCGTTCGACGCGCTGCGCCGCTTCGTCCACGCGGCCGCCGACGAGCGCATCGGCGCGCTGTGCCCGATGCTCTCCGGCGGCTTTGACAAGGACCACCCGGAACTGCTCGCCGAGCGCAAGCGCCTCGAAGAGGCCGTCGACGGCCTCATGGCGCGCGCGCGGCAGGCCGGCCGGCTCCGCGACGACGTGGCCGTCGGCGACCTGCTGGTCGCTCTCTCCCAGCTCACCCGGCCGCTGCCGGGCAGTGCCTGCATGGACTTCGACCAGTTCGTGCACCGGCACCTGCAACTCTTCCTCGACGGCCTGGAGGCACCGGCCCGCTCCGTTCTCCCCGGCTCTCCCGCGACCTTGGAGGACCTGCGCCGGGAATCGTGACTCCCGCCCGACTTCGCCCCGACCCCGCCCCCCTTACTTACGTACCTTTTCGCCTCTTCGCACCCTTAGGTGGATACCTCCATGCCAAAAACAGCCGACACCGTCCTCCCTGATCCGAACCGCTGGAAAGCGCTGGTCTTCATCGCCCTCGCCCAGCTGATGGTGGTGCTCGACGCGACGATCGTGAACATCGCGCTGCCGTCGGCCCAGCGGGACCTCGGGATCTCCGACGCCAACCGCCAGTGGGTCATCACGGCGTACGCCCTGGCCTTCGGTGGACTGCTGCTCTTCGGCGGCCGCATCGCCGACCTGTGGGGCCGCAAGCGCACCTTCACCGTCGGCCTGCTCGGCTTCGCCGCCGCCTCCGCACTCGGCGGCGCGGCCACCAACGAGGCGATGATGCTGGGCTCGCGCGCCCTCCAGGGCGCCTTCGGCGCGCTGCTCGCGCCGGCCGCGCTCTCGCTGCTCGCGGTCACGTTCACCGACGTGAAGGAGCGGGCCAAGGCCTTCGGCATCTTCGGCGCCATAGCGGGCGGCGGCGGCGCGGTCGGCCTGATCCTGGGCGGCTTCCTCACCGAGTACCTGGACTGGCGCTGGACCTTCTTCGTCAACATCCCGTTCGCGATCGTCGCGGCGGCCGGTGCCTACTTCGTGATTCGTGAGCCGGCCGGCGGCCGCAACCGCTCGCCGCTCGACATCCCGGGCGTGGTGCTCTCCACGCTGGGTCTGGTCGCGCTGGTGTACGGCTTCACGCGCGCCGAGTCGGACGGCTGGGCGGCGGGTGCGACCGTCGGCCTGTTCATCGCCTCGGCCGTGCTGCTCGCCGCCTTCGTGTTCGTCGAGTCGAAGGTCAAGTCGCCGCTGCTGCCGCTGCGCGTGCTCATGGAGCGCAACCGCGGCGGTGTCTACCTGTCGCTGGGTCTCGCCGTCATCGCGATGTTCGGGCTCTTCCTCTTCCTCACGTACTACCTCCAGATCGTGAAGGGCTACTCGCCCGTCATGACCGGCTTCGCCTTCCTGCCGATGATCGCGGGCATGATCACGGGCTCGACCCAGGTCGGTGCCCGCCTCATGACACGGGTGGCGCCCCGCTACCTGATGGGCCCCGGCTTCCTGGTCGCGGCGCTCGGCATGCTGCTGCTGACGCAGCTGGAGATCGGTTCGTCGTACGCCGGACTGATCCTGCCGGCGCAGTTGCTGCTGGGTCTGGGCATGGGTACGGCGTTCATGCCGGCCATGTCACTGGCGACGCACGGCATCGAGCCGCGCGACGCGGGCGTGGCCTCGGCCATGGTCAACACCTCGCAGCAGGTGGGCGGCGCGATCGGTACGGCGCTGCTCAACACCATCGCGGCCAGCGCCACCACGGCGTACGTCGCCTCGCACGCCGCCGGCGCCACGAACGCGCAGCTGCTCCAGGCACAGGCGATGGTGCACGGGTACGCCAGTGCCATCTGGTGGGCGGTCGGCATCCTGGCCATCTCCGCGACCATCGCGCTGACGCTGATCAACACCGGCCGTCCGGGTACGACGACGGTCGCGGGCGCGGGTGACGGCGACGCCGCGCACGCCGAGGACGAGATGAAGATCCCCGTCATCGCGCACTGACACCCCGGTCTCCGTACCGGCCCCTGCCTGCCCTGGCTCCTTCCCCAAGCTCTCGGCTTCGCTCGAGCAGGGGAGACCGCACTAGCGGAGCCAGGGCAGGTCCGCGTCCGTGTCCTTGGGCTGGAGCCCCTCGGCCATCACGCGCATGATCTCGCCGAGCTGGCGCACCTGCTCCGGCGTGAGGCGGTCGAACATCGCCTGGCGGACGGTGGCGACATGGCCGGGCGCCGTCTGCTTCAGGACCGCGTACCCCTCGTCCGTCAGCACGGCGTTCTGCCCGCGCCGGTCGGACGGGCAGTCCTCGCGGCGCACCCAGCCGTTGCGCTCCAGACGGGCGACGGCGTGCGAGAGCCGGGAGCGGGTGATCTTGGCGATGCGGGCCAGCTCGGTCATCCTCAGTTGCCGCTGCGGCGCCTGGGCGAGCTGGACGAGCAGGCCGTAGTAGACGTGCGGCATTCCGGCGTCGCGCTGGAGCTGGCGGTCGAGGTGGTCCTCCAGGAGCGTGGTTGCCTGGAGGTAGGCGCGCCAGGTGCGCTGTTCCTGTTCGCTGAGCCAGCGAGGTGCCGTCGTCATGTCACCACTCTACGACTCACTTCTTGAAAGTTAAACTAGATGGAGCTAGGGTCGTACCGACAAGAGCTTGAAACTTCAAGGAAGGTTCGGCCATGGAGCGTGTGCCCGCCCTCTACCTGAGCCACGGCGCCCCGCCGCTGGCCGACGACCCCGTCTGGCCCGGCCAGCTCGCGGCCTGGTCCGCGGAGCTGCCCCGGCCGCGCGCGATCCTGATGGTCTCCGCCCACTGGGAGGAGACCCCGCTCGCCCTCGGCGCCACTGGGACCGTCCCGCTCGTCTACGACTTCTGGGGCTTCCCCGAGCACTACTACCGCGTGGAGTACGCCGCGCCCGGCGCCCCCGGACTCGCCGAATCCGTACGGAAGCTGCTGCGCGGCGCCGGTACTCCCGTCCAGGACATTCCGGACCGCGGGCTCGACCACGGGGCGTACGTCCCGCTGGTCGAGATGTTCCCGGCGGCCGACATTCCCGTACTGCAGATCTCCATGCCCTCGCTCGACCCGCAGCGGCTGATGGACATCGGGCGCAAGCTGGCGCCGCTGCGCGACGAGGGCGTACTGATCGTCGGCAGCGGATTCTTCACCCACAACCTCGCCGCGCTGCGGCACCCGGGCGGGGGAGTGCCCGGCTGGTCGGCGGAGTTCGACGCGTGGGGGCGCGAGGCGCTCGCGGCGGCGGACGTGGACGCGCTGCTCGACTTCGAGCACAAGTCCCCGGCCGGCCGGCTCGCCCACCCGCGCACCGAGCACTTCGCGCCGCTGTTCGTGACGCTGGGCGCCTCGATGGGCGACCTGGGGAGTCAGCGCCATGTGATCGACGGCTTCTGGATGGGGCTGGCGAAGCGGTCGTTGCAGTTCGGGTGACGGGCGACGGGCGACGGGCGACGGGCGACGGGTGGCGGGTGACGGCGATCAGGCCAGCGGCTCGCTGAGCTCGATCGCGCGCAGGGCGGCCGCCAGCGCCCGCTCGTCGCCCACGTCGAGCGCGGTGTCGGTGAGCTTGACGACGTGCTCGTCGCCGTGTGCCGCCGCCCGCTCGAAGACCTCTCCGGGCGTGACGGAGCCCGGTGCGGCGTACGGCACGGGCGCGTCCGGGGCGTACATCGAGGTGACCGCGGCCGACGCGGTCCAGGCGGCGTGCAGGCTCGGCGCCCACAGGGCGCGGGGGAGGGCGGGGAGCGCGCGAAGGACGGCGTTCGGGGCCGTCGCCGCGTGGACCAGCATCGTCTCGTCGCCGTGGCCGTGCGTGGCGTACCGGTGGGTGGCCGCGCGCACCAGCTCCGCCAGCTTCCGCCGGGCCTCGTCCGGGTCCGCCGGGGCGAGCGCCCCCTCCCACACCGGGAGCCGCGTGACCCGTTGGAGGCGGTCCGGGAAGCCCCCTCGCCGTAGGCCGATCGGCGGTACGGCGTCCAGCGCTCCGGCGGCGGTGCGTGCGCCGGGCAGCGGGGCGGGCGGCCGGACGGGCAGGTGGCGGGCGGCCCAGTAGCCGAGGCCGTGGGCGAGCTCGGTGCGGCGGGGGGCGTTCTCGCCGCCCGCCAGCAGGGTGCGGATCGCATGGCCCACCCGGATCACCGGGTGCGAGGAGCTGCCGTACATGCCCGGCAGCAGCCGCGGCCACCAGAGGGCGAGCACGTCCTGCCACGGCTGCTCCGCCACATGCCGCATGAAGTACGCGATCCAGTCGGCGGCCCGGCGGGGATCGCCCAGCGCCGCATGCCAGTTGCCGTCCGTCACCGGGGCGACGGGGGAGGGGAAGTCCTCCAGCCTCGCGGCGTACAGATCCAGCCAGCGGTGCACGGATCCGGCCTGCCCGTTCGAGGCGAGCGCTTCCACGGACATGGGGGCGTGATTGGTGAGCCGGCCGAGGCGCTCGGGGCCATGGGTGTGGAGGCGCTCCAGTGCTTCGTCGAGTGTGCCCGTGGTGTCCATGCGCCGGAGACTAGGGGCGGGGGCCGGCGGGCGTAACGGGCGCCGGACCTAGGCCGGGCCGTGCTCGGCCCGGGCCGGGTCCTGGTCCGCGGGACCCGGTCCCAGGGGCCGTTGGTACCAGGCAACGTCCCAGTAGCGGCCGAACTTAAGGCCGACTTCGCGGTACGTACCGACATGGCGGAAGCCGAAGCGGGTATGGAGCCGTGCGGATGCTTCGTTGGGCTGGGCTATGCCGGCGTAGGCGCGGTGGAGGTTCTCGCCCTCCAGGGCCTCGAACAGCGCCTTGTACAGCAGGGTGCCGATGCCGCGGCCGCCGGTGTCCGGGGCGCAGTACACGCTCACCTCGACGGAGGTGGAGTAGGCGGCCTTCGTCCGGAAGGGGCTGCTCGTCGCGTAACCCAGAATGCGGCCGGAGCGGACCTCGCGAGCAACCAGGAGGCGGTGCGGGCCGTCTTCAGGGTGGGAGCGCAGCCACGGGCGGCGCTGCTCGGGGGTGAAAACGGCGGTGTCGAACGTGATCGCCGTCGCGCGGACGTAATGGTTGTACAGGTCGGTGAGGGCGCCGAGATCGGCCTCCGTGCCCGCGCTGACCTGCACCTCTGAGTGTTCCTGCGGCATGCGTCTCCCCTCGGGGGCCGACAGGGTACTGCAAGATCACGAAAATGAATGCACGCCAGGGGAATTCTGTCCGGATTCCAGTCGTTGTTTCCATCGGAAGCAGGGCACCCGAAGGGAGTCCGGCAGCCAACCAATCGCGACCTACTTACGCAAGGGAGCACGCATGGCAACCCGTGCCGTCGCCCGTCGTCAGACCGCCAGCAGCGGGTCCGGCGGGGTACGCAGCGTTCGCGCCGCAGGCGGGGAGATCGCCGACCGTGACCTGGTCGGCATGTACCTCGACGAAATCGCACGGACGCCGCTGCTCGACGCCGCAAAGGAAGTCGACCTCTCACAGACCATCGAGGCGGGCGTGTACGCCCAGCAGATCCTCGACAAGGAGGTGGAGAGCGAGGCGGACGGCGCCTCCCGCGAGGAGCTGGAAGCGCTGGTCGCCCAGGGCGAGCGCGCGAAGGACCTCTTCATCCGCTCCAACCTCCGCCTCGTCGTGGCTGTCGCGCGGCGCTACCCGCGCAGCGGCCTGCCCCTGCTGGACCTGATCCAGGAGGGGAACGCGGGCCTGGTGCGCGCCGTCGAGAAGTTCGACTACGCGAAGGGCTTCAAGTTCTCGACGTACGCGACCTGGTGGATCCGGCAGGCCATCACCCGGTCCATAGCCGACCAGTCCCGCACCATCCGGCTCCCCGTCCACCTCGTGGAGGAACTGGGCCGCATCCGGCGCGTGCAGCGCGAGTTCAACCGCATGCACGGGCGCGACCCGGAGCACGAGGAGATCGCCGCCGAACTGGAGGCCAAGCCCCAGCGCGTGAGCGACGTCCTGGACTGGGCGCGCGACCCGGTCTCGCTCAACATGCCGGTCGACGACGCCGGTGAGACACAGTTCGGCGACCTGCTCGAGGACACCTCGGCGGTCTCGCCGGAGCAGTCGGTGCTCTCGCTGCTGCGCAGCGAGGAGCTGGAGGGCCTCATAGGCCACCTCGACGAGCGCACGGCCTCCATCATCCGCATGCGGTACGGCATCGAGGACGGCCGCGAGCGGACCCTGACCGAGGTCGGCAAGCAGCACGGACTGACGCGCGAGCGCATCCGGCAGATCGAGAAGCACGCTCTGCTGGAGCTGAAGCGCCTGGCCCACGACACGGGCTTCGAATCGGCCGCGTAAGCGGTCCGAGCGGAGTACGTGTCCTTCCCGGGACCGAGCCCCGGTGCCCTCCCCCCGGCGCCGGGGCTCACCCGGGTCTGCTGCTCCCGGCCGTTGTTCCCAGCCGTGTCTACTGTTCCCGGCCGCCGGTCGCACGGCTGATCCGGCCGCCGAGCCCGGCCAGGTAGTCCACGAGTTCCGGCGGCTCGGACACCGTGAACTCGCAGTCCACCAGGGCGAGTCGGATCCCCAGCCACTCCATCGAGTCGGTGGACGTGACATCGAGCCGGCAGCGGCTGTCGTCGCCCTCCACCGGCTCCGGCGTGCCGAGCGAGGCCGGCAGCCGGGCCGCCACGAACTCCGCGGGCGCGTCGAACGTCGCCACCACCCGGTACCGCGACTGGGACCGGTTGAGGGACTGCCGGATGAACTCGGCGGCGTTCCCGCTCGGCAGCCCCCTGGGCGAGAAGCGCGCCCCCGTGGCGAACGGTTCGCTGACCCGGTCGACGCGGAACGTACGCCAGGCGTCCCGGTCCAGGTCGAACGCGACGAGATACCAGCGCCGCCCCGTACTGACCAGCCGGTGCGGCTCGACGAGACGCCTGGTCTCGGACCCGTCCCCCGCCCGGTAGCCGAACCGCAGCCGCTCCTGGCCGGTCGCCGCGCCCGCCATCACGGTCAGCGTGCGGGGGTCGATCGTCGCCCCGTCGCCGCTGGTCAGCGGAATGGTGGCGGCCTGAAGCGTCGACACCTGCCGGCGCAGCCTGGACGGCAGGACCTGCTCCAGCTTCGCCAGCGCCCGTACGGACGCCTCCTCGATCCCCTCGACCGCGTGCCCCGCCCCGGCCCGCAGCCCCACCGCGATGGCCACGGCCTCCTCGTCGTCGAGCACCAGCGGCGGCATGGCCTTGCCCGCGACGAGCCGGTAGCCACCGTCCGCGCCCATCGTCGCCTGTACGGGATAGCCGAGTTCACGCAGCCGGTCGACGTCGCGCCGTACGGTGCGACGGCTGACGCGCAGCCGTTCGGCGAGCTCGCTGCCCGGCCATTCACGGGGCGTCTGGAGCAGCGAGAGCAGTTGCAGCAGCCGGGCCGGTGTGTCGGTCGTCATGTTCCCAGGATGCCGTCCATGTGGGACATGATCTGTCCTACATGCGCTCTAGTCTCGCTCGTATGACTTCAACAGCCCCGCCCGACCGCCGCCGGTGGTTCGCGCTCGCCATCGTGATGACCGCCGCCTTCATGGACCTGGTCGACGTGACGATCGTCAACATAGCGATCCCCAGCATCCAGAAGGACCTGGGCGCCACGTTCGGCGCGATCCAGTGGATCACCGCGGGATACGCCCTGGCCTTCGCCGCCGGGCTGATCACGGGCGGCAGGCTCGGTGACATCTACGGCCGCAAGCGGCTCTTCCTGGTCGGCATCGGCGGCTTCACGCTCGCCTCCGCGCTCTGCGGATTCGCCGGCGACTCGGACATCCTCGTCGCGTCCCGCATCCTCCAGGGCGCGATGGCGGCCCTGATGGTGCCGCAGGTCCTGTCGATCGTCCACGCCACCTTCCCCGCACACGAGCGCGGCAAGGTCTTCGGCCTCTTCGGCGCGATCGTCGGCCTCGGCGCCGTGTCGGGACCGATGCTGGGCGCGCTGCTCACCGAGTGGAACCTGTTCGGCCTGGAATGGCGGCCGATCTTCCTCATCAACCTCCCGGTGGGCATCGCCGGCCTGATTCTCGGCGCGCGCTTCATCACCGAGTCGAAGGCGCCCAAGGCCCTGCGCCTGGACCTCCTCGGGGTGGCGCTCGCGACGCTCGGCCTCCTCATGCTGATCTACCCGCTGACCCGCGGCGAGGAGCTGGACTGGCCGCTGTGGGGTCACCTCTCGATGGTCGGCAGCCTGCCGGTCTTCGCGCTCTTCGTCGCGTACGAGCGCTACAAGACCCGCAAGGACGGCTCACCCCTCGTCGAGCTGTCCCTGTTCAAGGTGAAGAGCTTCGCGGCGGGCGTCGCGGTGCAGCTGACCTTCGGTGTGGCGCTGGGCATCTTCTTCCTCGTCTGGACGCTGTACATGCAGATCGGCCTCGGCTGGAGCGCGCTGCGAGCGGGCACGACGGGCATCCCGTTCTCCATCGCGGTGTCGCTGGCGGCCGGCATTTCCGTACAGAAGCTCGTCCCGCGTTTCGGGCGGAAGGTCCTCCAGGCGGGCGCGCTGACGATGGCGGCCGGACTGCTGATCTACATCTGGGAGGCCGACCGGTACGGCACGGCCATCCACTCCTGGCAGATGGCGCTGCCGCTCGTGGTGATGGGGCTCGGCATGGGCCTGATCGTGGCGCCGCTGACGGACGCGGTGCTGTCCGACGTCCCGCGCGAGCACGCGGGCTCGGCGTCCGGCCTGATCAACACGATGCAGCAGATGGGCAACGCGCTGGGCCTCGGCCTGGTCTCGGTCGTCTTCTTCGGCGTGATCGACGACGGCCTCGCGCCCGGGGCGGTGGGCATGGCCTTCGTGGACGCGTTCCAGAACGCGCTGTGGTGGGCGACGGCGGTGCTCGTGGTCATCTTCTGCCTGATGTTCGCCCTGCCGAGGCGGCCCCACGTGGGCACGGAAGCGGCCGTGGAGGCCTCACCGGCGAAGGAGCCGGCCCTCACCTCCTGACCCGCGACTCCTGTACGGCGCCCGTGTCCCTCGGACACGGGCGCCGTCGCCGTACGGGCCCGGATGTGCCCACTCGTGCCCGAATCTGTTTACATGCGCGCAACCTGGCCGTACTCTGCGAGATAAACCACAG